>JBCBDZ010000001.1:0-95949 GCA_038529225.1 Pseudomonadota bacterium
CAGGGTGTGAGCACGCTGGCCGGGCTGTCATCGGCAAAGTCGGAGATCACCTGCGCCACACTGCGCCCGCCGCCCCACAGCGCATCGTCAAGCTGCAGCGCGTCCGCGCCGACCTCATAGTCGGTGATCAGGTCATTGCCGATATGGCTGCTGGTAAAGATGAACGTGTCCGCATCCGCACCCCCCGTGACGGTGTCATAACCGCCATCCAGGATGATGGTGTCGTTCCCTGCCCCGCCATCGACCCGGTCACGGCCCCAGGTGTCGTTCTGGGTGCTGTCCTCAAAGACATCGTCACCGTCCCCCAGATAGACCACATCACGCCCGTTGCCGCCGACCACCGTGTCATTCCCGGTGCCCGCATAGATCGAGTCAAAACCGATGCCGCCGGTGATGGAGTCGTTCTCTCCGCCACCCCAGATCATGTCATAGCCATCCTGGCCATGGAGGCTGTCATTGCCGCCACCGCCGGTAATGGTGTCATCCCCCGCCTCGCCAAAGACGCGGTCGGACCCATGCATGCCGGTCTGGGTGTTGTCGATGAAGGTATCATTGCCGTCGCCCAGAATGGCTGTGTCGCGGCCATCTCCGCCCTCGATGGTGTCATCCCCGGCCCCGCCCTCGAGGCGGTCCCCCTGGGTGCCACCATAGAGACTGTCATTGGCTTCGCCGCCATACAGGCTGTCATTGCCAGCGCCGCCCAACAGCGTGTCCTGGCCATTCCCACCCCAGACGTTGTCGTTGCCGTCGGCGGCGTCGACACTGTCCGCACCGTTGCCGGATGTGATGGTGTTCGCCGCCGCGTTGCCGGTGATCGTGTCATTGCCCGCGCCGGTTTCGAGGTTTTCGATCACGGTGCCCACGGCGATGCCCAGCGTGCCGATATCGTTGCCGATATTGGAGAACGCGCCGCCATTGAGGTCGATATTGGCCGCTTCGTTCGAGGCCAGATAGCCCAAGTCGATCGTATCGATGCCGCCCGCATCATACAGCGTCACGGCAACCCGGTTGCCGCCGATATTGGCGTTGGACTGGCCGGTCTCCCAGGCGGCAAAGACCTCGTCGAGGTAATTGCCCACATTAGAGCCCCGGCCATAGGTCGTGTTGCCATCGGTCACCGAGCCTGCGCCCGCCGCGCCATAGAGATCCTGGATCGCCACGATATCCGCCATCTGCGCCGTGGTCACATAGGCAAAGGAGGCGTTTGTGGTCGTGTTCTCGGACTGGCTGAAATAGGACATCACCGACAGCTGCCAGCTGTCATTGGTGAAATCGGCATCGTTTTCATAGGTGATCGGGCTGCCGGTATAGTTATAGGCGCCCTGGTGGTTCAGGCCGATCGCATGGCCGAACTCGTGGATGTAGGTCTGGAACGAATAGGTATCGAGCCTTGTGCCCGAACTGCTGAGCCAGCTGGTCGACACGTTCAGCTCGACCCCCGCGGATGTAGACCCTGAATTGGGGAAATAGGCAAAGGCGCCGCTGTCTTCGTCATCGGCGGTGATCATCTCGCCCGCCTCCACCTCGACAAAGTCGATATCGGCGACCATCTCCCAGGTTTCCATCGCCCAGCGGGCCAGCTGCTGACCTGCGGCGGTCAGGCCCGACAGGTTGACGGTGATCTCGTTCGAGCTGGTGGTGTTGAACTTGCGCTCGGTGCCGTTGCTGCCTTCGCGCAGATACTCGGCCAGCTGATCGATGGAGGCTTCGGTCCCCGGCACGTAAGGTTCGACCGCCGTCCCCACCTCGAGGCTGTACGTACCCGTGTTGGCGCCGAAATAGGACGACACCGCGATATAGTAGGTGCCGGAGGATGTGGCATTGTAGGAAATGGAAGCATCCCAGCCTGCCCCGTCGAAATCGTCATATTCGATCAGCGTGCCGTTTGAATCATAAAGCCGCAGGTCGGTGTCGCGCAGCGTTCCGCCACCGCTGTCATTGCCCAGGGCGTCGATCTCGTAGGTCTGTCCGGCCTCGAAGGTGATCGCGATCCAGTCGACATCTCCGCCGATGCTGATATCCCCGGCAAAGCTGTCGCCCACAGCCATCGAATAGCTGGTGGAAATCCCGGACGCGGCATCGCCGGTCTCGCTGATGGTGGCCGCCAGCGGCCCCATGCCGTCAAAAGCCTGTTCGCCGGTTTCATGGCGTTCAGGAACAAAGCTTTGGGTCATCGCGCAAATCGTGCACATCAGATCGTCCTATTCTATTCACGCATGAGTATCATTGGTCCGCGCGCAGAGCGCGGGCGAGGTCGGGGCTGGCCGCCACAAGCTGTTCGGCCAGGTCTGTATCGGTTTGGTCGGTGCGCAACACCGGATCGCCGGTCCCGCCGCCTTGCCAGCGCAGATGCGCATGGTCGTCGTCGGCCAGGTCCAGGCGCAGCTCGAACGCGTCGGTCGGCGCCGGCGCGGGATTGATGCGATAGAGATGCGTGGGCGCCATTTCCGACAGCGCCTGCACCAGCGCACGGCACAGGTCCGGCGTGGCGTCACAGTGGACGGCGACGACCGGAAACGGACGCTGGCCCGCGCCGGCAGGACCCGGCATCATGCTCATGGCAAGGCCGGCTGCAAGCAGCACAGGATATGTGTGGACACCTCGGAAAAGGTCTCTGATACGCGCAATTCGCATGTGTCTGGGCAGCCCAACCTCATTTGCATCGTTCTCGATGACTCTCTTTGTTGCAGCACCCACCCATCGGCACTGTGCTTCATGATTTGGTGCGATAAATTGGCCGGAATATGGAGATTTAATGACGGACACCCCCGGAAAACGGCAAAGTTCAGCCGATTGCGGTGAATATTGGGCAAAAAATGCGCCTGAACAGGGTCTGGCTGCGGGTTTTTACCCGGCCCGGGAACGCCTTGTCCGGCGACGACAGTCGCTGGCGTCTGGTCATTATGCGCCACGAGGTCCTTTTGGGGGAGGGCGGGCGAATGATCCTAGCTGAGCAGCCCCTTGAGGTACGCCCCGTAATTCGTCTTGGCGAACAGGGCCGCCCGGTCGGCCAGTTGCGCGTCGTTGATCCAGCCCTGTTCAAAGGCGATCTCTTCGGGGCAGCCGACCTGCTGGCCCTGCCGCTCCGACAGGGTCCGCACGAAATTGCCGGCATCCAGCAGCGACGCGTGCGTGCCGGTGTCCAGCCAGGCATAGCCGCGGCCCATCTGCTGCACGCTCAGTTGTCCGTCGGCCAGGTACATCTCCAGCAGCGAGGTGATCTCCAGCTCGCCCCGCTCCGAGGGCTGTACGCGCGCGGCGCGCTCGGGCGCCGTGCCGTCGAGGAAGTAGAGCCCGGTGACCGCGTAGTTCGAGGGTGGCACGGCGGGCTTTTCGACGATGGTCCTGACCGTGCCGTCGGGCGCGAAATCCACCACACCATAGCGTTCGGGGTCAGCCACCCGGTAGCCAAAGACGGTGCCGCCCGCCTGCACCGCGTCGGCCTCGGCCAGACGGTCCGGCAACCCGTGCCCGAAAAAGATGTTGTCGCCCAGCACCATCGCCGACGGTGCGCCGTCGAGGAAATCGGCCGCCAGCAGATAGGCCTGCGCCAGCCCGTCCGGCGAGGGCTGTTCGATATAGCTCAGCGTCAGCCCCCATTGGCTGCCATCCCCCAGCGTGCGCTGGAACTGGTCCCTGTCCTGTGGGGTGGTGATGATGCAGATCTCGCGGATGCCCGCCAGCATCAGCACCGACAGCGGGTAATAGACCATCGGCTTGTCATAGATCGGCAGCAGCTGTTTGGAGACGCCCATGGTGATGGGATAAAGCCGCGTGCCGGAGCCGCCAGCCAGGATGATGCCCTTGCGTTGTGTCATACCAGTACCTTGAGAATACGTGTGAGATCTGCCTGCCAATCTGCAGGCTTAATGCCGAAATCGGTCTCTAATGTGGTGCAGTCGAGTCTGGAATTGAGCGGGCGCGTGGCAGGTGTGGGGTAATCTGCGGTGGGGATGCCCGTGACGGTCACATCCCGGCCTGCCTGACGAAATATTTCGCGCGCAAAACCGGCCCATGACGTGCTGGGCGCACCGGCAAAGTGATAGGTGCCGCCCTTGTGGCCCTTCAGCAGCGCGTCCTTGATCGTCAGGACAGCCGCGGCGATGGCACGCGCTGGTGTTGGCCCGCCGATCTGGTCGTCGACCACATTCAGCGCGTTGCGCGTCTCGGACAGCCGCAGCATGGTTTTGACGAAGTTGTTGCCATGTGCCGAAAACACCCAGGATGTGCGCAGAATCGCATGGGGCCCACCCGCGTTGCGGATCAGCGTCTCTCCGCCCAGTTTGCTGGCCCCGTAGACGCCCAGAGGGGCCACAGGATCGTCAGGCCTATGGAGTGCGGTGCCCTGACCGTCAAAGACGTAATCGGTGGAGATATGGACGAACGGGATGTTTTGGGCAGCGGCATGTTCGGCCATGGTGCCGACCGACGCACCGTTCACCGCCATGGCCAGGTCGCGTTCGTCTTCTGCGCGGTCGACTGCGGTATAGGCGGCGGCGTTGAGGATGGCGCGGGCCGGAGTGTCCTTGAGAAAGGCAGCCAGCTGTGTGGGCTGTGCCAGGTCGACCTCATCGCGGCCCACATAGCGCGCATCAGGCTCTAACAAAGCCAGTTCCGTGGCCACCTGGCCGGTTTTGCCAAAGACGAGGATCATGCCCCGGTGCCCAACCGCTCTCCGACGCCGACGCGGCTTTGCAGCGCTTGCCACCATGCGGTGTTGTCGAGATACCAGTCCACCGTACGCGCCAGCCCTTCTTCGACCGTGACGGAGGGCCGCCAGCCCAACTCGTCGCGGATGCGGGTCGGGTCGATCGCATAGCGGGCATCATGGCCGGGCCGATCGGTGACAAAGGTGATCAGGTCTGCATAAGACCCTTCGTTGAGGGGGCGTTTTTCGTCCAGAATGGCGCAGAGGGTCTGCACCAGTTCGAGATTGCTGCGCTCGTTCTCGCCGCCGATATTGTAGCTTTCCCCAAGCGCGCCTTTTTCCAGCACGCACAGGAGCGCGTCGGCGTGATCCTCGACATAGAGCCAGTCGCGCACATTCGAGCCGTCGCCATAGATCGGCAGCGGCTTACCCGCCAGCGCGTTGAGGATGATCACGGGGATCAGCTTTTCGGGGAAGTGATAGGGGCCGTAATTGTTCGAACAGTTGGTCAGCACCACCGGCAGGCCGTAGGTGTGGTGCCAGGCGCGCACCAGATGATCGGAGGCGGCTTTGGACGCCGAATAGGGCGAGCGCGGGTCATAGGGCGTTTCTTCGGTGAACATGCCGGTGTCGCCGAGCGAGCCGAACACCTCGTCCGTGGAGATGTGGTGAAAGCGGAATGTGTCGGGCTTGCCCGCGCCGTCCCACCAGGTGCGGGCGGCCTCCAGCAGGGTGTAGGTGCCCATCACGTTGGTGTCGATGAACGCTCCGGGCCCGTCAATGGACCGGTCCACATGGCTTTCGGCTGCCAGATGCATCACGGCATCGGGGGCATGATCGCGAAAAACAGTGTCTAATGTGGCCGAATCGCGGATATCGGCCTGTACGAATGTGTATCCGGGCGCGTCGGCCACTGAGGCCACATTGTCGAGGCAGGCCGCATAGGTGAGCGCATCGAGGTTAACCACCGCGTGGCCCCGTGCAATGGCCAGCCGCACCACCGCCGACCCGATGAACCCGGCCCCGCCGGTCACAAGCAGTTTCATGAGGCAGGATCCCAGATGAACGGGCTGTCAAACGCCGCAAAGCTTTGTGCGGCCATGTCCTTGTCCGACAGAATAGGGTCTGTGCTGAGCGCCCAGTCGACCCCGCAGCTGTCCCAGGCGAACCCGCCATCCGCGTCTGCATTGTAGTAGTCCGAGCATTTGTAGATGATCTCTGTATCCGGTGCCCGCGTGACAAATCCGTGGGCAAAGCCCTCGGGGATCAAAAGCTGCAGCCCGTTGTCAAAGCTCAGCTCATAGCCGACCCACTGGCCGTAAGTCGGGCTGCCCTTGCGGATGTCGACGGCCACATCAAAGAGGCTGCCGCGCCCGCACCGCACAAGCTTGGCCTGCGCATGCGGGGGGGCCTGGAAATGCAGTCCCCGCACTGTGCCGGCGGCACCGGAAAGCGAGTGATTGTCTTGCACGAAATCTGTAGAGATCCCGTGTGCGGCCAATGTCTGGCGGTTCCAGCTCTCGCTGAAAAAGCCGCGCGGGTCCTCAAATCGTCGAGGATGAAGAAGCAGCACTCCGGGCAGGGCTGTTTGGGTGATTTTCACGGACTGGCCTTTGGTTTTGTGCTGCTTTAGCAATCGCACTTTGGCTTGTCACTCGTGTCATCTGTCATTGTCCCGGATTTGGGCCGTTCATGTGCGGGCGGCGGTTGTTTATTTACCGGAGATGCTGGTGTGGTCGGGACCTGCTGAGCTGACCTTGTGCGGTGCGCAGGTGCAATCAGTCCGCTGCGCGTGTCAGCACCATGCATCATTGTGCAGGCAGGGAAGATATCGGCACCCCCTTGCCTGGTGGCAATCGTCAGATGCGATATGTCGGCTCAGTTGCTGAGTTGCGGGGCTGTGTCGGAGACGGGCTCGGTCATGGCGGTGTTGCATTTGCGTGTGCGCGACATTGCGCGCATCAGGGCGAGCGTCACGCCGGTCATGCCGCCCAGCAAATAAAACAGCCCGATGGTCATATTGCCCATCTCCCAGTGCAAACCCAGGACAACCCCGATCAGGCTGCCCAGAAGACTGGAAAGAAGCAATGTGATGACCATCAATGCACCCCCGTGCCAAAGGTCGTATGGATGTCCCTCGTCCACCTATAGAGTGGACACATAAAGAAATGACCGAGAACACCCGTACAAGTTGAATTGATTTTAGATGGAATATGGTCTTCGGCAATGCCCGCAGATCGAACCGTTCGGAAATAGGCTAGTTTTCGCTTGCCCTGTTGGCGGGCGGGCTGTCTGTCGCCCACCACAGCGCCAGCACCGTGCCCGCCAGGTACCCGCCCAGATGGGGTTGCCACGCGATGCCGCCCTGCTGCGCCACAAGCGCCACCAGGTGCAGAAGCACCAGGGCTGCGAAAATGCCGATCGCGGTCCAGAGCCGGTTTTGCAATACGTACCTGTATGTGACGACGGCCCCCATGAGCCCGAACACGCAGCCGGACGCGCCGACCATGGACACTGTGCCCGGCGACAGCAGCGCAAAGCTCGCCCCACCCAGGATGGCAGCGGCCGTCCACACCGTCAGAAATCCCCGCGGCCCCATATGGGCGACGACCTGCGGCCCGAGCCACCACAGGGCCAGGGCGTTGCCCGCCATGTGCCAGAGGCCGACATGCAGGACCGAGTAGGTCAGGAACATCATCCAGGGCTGTGCTGCATAATTTGGCCGCCAGTCGCGCAGCAGCCCGGGCCAGAACGCGCCGTTTTGCACCGAAAGGGGACGCCAGAGGGAGGAGCCGATCCACCCGGCATCCGCCGCCTGGATGATCAGTTCGGGGGTGCAGATCAGGATCAGCACACCCCAGACCAGGGGGCCGGCATGTGTCTGGTCAGGGGTCAAAGGCGCGGTCTGCTGGGTCATGAACGGATCAAGCCTATCTCAGCCTGGCCCCGGGGGGCGAGGGGTCTTAGCGCCGGGCGAGCAGGTCGCGCCGCAGACTGACCCTGAGCAGGCTGTCATCCGCCCGCCCGCTGCTGTCGTCATCGACAATGCGGTGCTCCAGCCCGACATTCAGGCTCCAGTCGCGGGTCAGTTGGCGCTGCACGGCCAGAGACAATGTCGCAAAACGCCCGTCATCCCCGACGCCCGTGGCCTTGCGGTCGGTAAAGGAAAACTGCGCGTTGAAACCGGTCAGCGCGTTCAGTTCGGTGCGGTAGCCCAGAGCGAGGCTGGTCACTTCCTCTTCTTCGTCGTCGGTGCCGGAGCGGACGGTCCGGTCGAACTCGGCCGTGATCGCCCCGTTCGGTAGGTCATAGGCCAGATCGATGCCGCCGATGGCGGTCACGTCCCCGTCGATCTCGCGCGTCAGGCCCAGCGAGCCGGTCATCTGCCAGAACTCGGTTTCGAACCCGCGCGATCCGCGCAGCGTATAGCGGGTGCCGTCTTCGGTGTCCTCGATATTGGCGCTCAGACGGAGGCTGCCATTGGACAGGGTGCGCCGCACGGCGGTGTTGAGCGTGTAGGTGTCCTGGCGGCCCTCGCCAGTGCCGAAATCCTCGAAGGTGCTCAGGCGCGCATCCACGGTGGCCTGGGTCACCGGGTTGAGATCGAAGCGCATGCCAAGCCCCGCGCGGAACCGGTCTTCGTCGGTCAGGTCAGGGTCCGTGGTGTCGCTGAACCGCAGCCCCGTGAACCCTGCCGACAAGGTGATCCCGAAGGGCGCACGCCGCCGCAATTCGAGGCGCGCGTCAAAGCCGAACTGCCTTTGGGTGCCGCTGGTGTCGAGCAGGTCGAAATCCGCTGTCACCGGGTCGAATTGCAGCTCGGAGGCAAAGACGTCGCGTTCGACATAGAACGCGTTGGCGTCCAGCTGCGCATCCCGGGACTGACGGGAGTAGCCGAACCGCAGGCTGGGGTCGACGATGCCGGTGGCCTGTTCGTCTTCGGTTGCGCCGTTCACGGTGCGCAGGCCGACATCCCCGCTGATGTCGAGCGACTGGATCGGCGTGGCAAAGCGCAGCAGAAAGTCGAGGCGTGTCGACAGGTCCGTGGTGCTGCCGGTGTCATCCGCATCCAGGCTGCGGTTGGTGTTGAATTGCGCGCTGGTCGAGAGCCCGAGGCGCAGGATCGGCCCGTCGTTCTGGTCCTGCGCCAGTGCGGCGGAGCCGATCAGCAGGCCCGCACAGGCACCAAGCAGCCCCGAAAGGCGGGGGGCGTGATATGGCACACTCCGCCCCATGCTGTCGGGATCACTCAAACAGGCGCCGGGTCGGCACAACAATCACATCGCCATCCCGAAGCTCGAGCGTGGCATTGGTGGTCTGTCCCTGGAGCATGGCGTCATAGTTCAGCGGGATGACCGTCTCGACCCCGGTCTTGGGATCCTGACGCCGCAGCTGGACCCGCTTGGTGGCGGCAAAATTGGAAAAGCCGCCCATCTCGGCAAAGGCCTGCAGCAGCGTGGTGCCGGGCTCCATCTCGACCTTGCCCGCGCGTTCGACCTCGCCCAGCATATAGACCGAGATCACCTCCGGCTCGCGCGGGAGGTCCTCGGGGGCCAGCTGTTCGAGCGCCACAAAGACGCTGGGCGGTTCGGCGAAATTCGGGGTCAGTTGCCGGGTCAATGTGGCCTGCACCGCATTGACCGTCTGACCGGCCGCGCGGATGGAGCCGACAAAGGGGAAATTGATCCGCCCTCTGGGGTCGACAAGCACCGTGCGGTTGAGCGTCTCGTCCTCGATGACTTCGACCCGCAGGATGTCTCCTGCCTGAATGCGGTACCCCTGCGCCGATGCAATGGCCGGCAGCAGAAGGAAAAGGCCGATCAGCCAAGTGAGAAACAGCCTGGGGTGTGTCATGTCATCCGCCTTGCGTTTGGTTGAAGCGGGCACGGGGGCCCGACCGCCAAATCTTACAGGTACATACCATACTGTGTGGTTTTGCATAGATCGAACCGCAATATCCTTAGCACCCCTGATGTTTCACGTCGGACGGGTCGCAGGGGCCGCCCGGCCCGATCAGTTCGCCTGCAAGCCGTCCAGGGTTTCCTGCGCGCGGGTCATCTGCGGCAGGGTGCTGTCGGGCCCGGCAATCTCGATCGCGCGTGTCAGCGCCGTGCGGGCGTCTTCGGGGCGTTCGAGGGCCGCATAGGTCATGCCCAGATGGTATTGCACCAGCGGATCACCCGCCAACGCCTCGGCCGCCGGTTCAAGATAGGTCAGCGCCTCTTCGAGGTTGCCCTGCTTGTGCGCGATCCAGCCATATGTGTCCTGAAACGCCGGCACATCAGTGCCCCGCAGGCGGCGGGCCACCGCGGCGGCGCGGGCCTGGCTTTCTTCGTCGTCGCGGAATGCGCTGAGCAGGCTCGCCAGATTGTTGGCGACGATGATGTTGTTGGTGTTGCGGGTGTAGAGCGTATCGTAGATCGCGATGGCGCCTTCGATATCGCCTTCGCGCTCCAGCTCGCCGGCTTGCAGCAGCAGCAGGCGCGGGGCGCCGTCATTGGCATCGAGGGCTGCGGTCAGCACGTCCCGGGCGTCGTCCCGTTTGCCGGTCCGCATCAGCTGGATGTACAGCTGGGTGGCGGCCGCGGCGAAGGTCGGATTGTCGGCGATAATGTCGCGCAGGATCTCTTCGGACGTGTCGGGATTGCCTTCGGCCATATGCAGCGCTGCATCGATCATGCGCAGCTGCGGGTCGTCGGGATTGGCCGCGAGGATGTCGTTCGCATAGGCCCGTGCCTCGTCCACCCGACCATCCCGCAACTGGGTCTGGATCACGTTGGACACGGCCTGTGCATTCTGCCCTTCGGCGCCGGCCTGTTCCTGCAGGACGGCCAGCCCCTCGTCGACCCGGTCCTCACGCAGGAGCAGAGTGGTGCGCAGCGATTGCAGCAGCTCCGGAGCCCGCGGCTGGTCCTGCAGGCGTTCCACATCGGCAATGATGCCGCGCACAAGACCCAGAGCGTTGTCGGCAAAGGCAAGCTGCGCCGACTGGGCCAGAATATCGAGATTGGTGGGATGCGCGTTGCGGGCATCCGCCAGAACATTGCGGGCCGCGGCCCGGCGGTCGTCGCGCAGCAGGAATTCGGCATAGAGCAGGGATTCGCGGATGCCGGCATTTGACACCTCGACCGCCGTGGCCAGCCGTTCGCCCTGCAGTTCGGGGCTGCCGTTGCGCCCGTGCGCCTGCGCCAGAAGCAGCAGGATCTCGGTGTCGCGCGGGCTCTGGTCCAGGGCCTGACGCAGGTCGAGGATGGCCTCGCGCGGCTGGTCCCCGTCGATCAGCAGCCGGGCCCGCAATTTCAGGGCGACGACATTTGTGGCGTCCTCGGTCAGGATCTCTTCGATCAGGGCGCGCCCGCCCACCCGGTTGTTGGTCCGCAACAGCATCTCGGCCAGCGATCCCTTGATCCGGCGGATCTGGTCGCTGGGCTCGGCGTTGTCCACGATGTCCTGCATCTCGGCGATGGCGTCTTCGGTCTGGCCGGCCTCAAAGGCATAGGCGGCGCGCAGGGAACGGTAGAATTCGAGGTTTTCGGGCTGCTCTGCATTGGCCACGATCAGCCGTTCGATTTCAGCCCTGGACGCCGCGCGCCCGCGGGTCTGGTCAAGCATCCGGATGACCGTGACGAACCCTGCGGTCTCTCCGGTGTCGTCGCCCGCCAGTTCGCGCAGGAAGCCCTCTGCCTTGTCGATGTCTTCCCGCTGCAGATAGAAGGTGATCAGCGATTGCTGCACCTCGCGGTTCTCCGGGAACTGGGTGTACATCTGCCGCAGATGCACTTCGATCTCGCCAATGTCCTGCAATGCCTCCAGGGCCTGCAGCTTGATGATGTGGTACCGCAGATCCTCGGGCACCTGCGCAATCGCGCCGTCGATATGGGGCAGCGCGTCGGAGGGGCGGTTCGATGACATCGCATCGACAATGACGACGCGGCGGCTCAGCAGGTCGGTGGGATCGGCCTCCAGAAACTGCAGAGCCTGCTGTGCCAGACTTTCCCGCTTGGCCGGTGAGTCGTCCAGAACCGCCTGCCGGTAGTCCAGCGACACCGCGATGGATTGCGAGATGGCGTCGTCCGGCGCCAGTTCGATCGCCCGCCGCCCCGTGCGTTCGGCTTCGTCCCAGTTCTGGTTGAGCAGCGCGATCCGCGCCATTTCCTGGAACGGTTTGGCGAGGTCGGGGGCGACCTCGGAGACATAGCGATACTGCGCATAGGCGCCTGCGGGGTCGCCCTGCGTCTCGAGGATGTCGGCCAGCCCCAGGCGCGCGCCCTGATGGTCCTCGACATATTGCAGCACATTGCGGAACTCGACCGCAGCCCGTGCCGGGTCACCCTCGGCCAGCAGGGCCAGGCCGGACTGGAAGAACTCTTCGGCCTTCTGTTCCTCGTCCACACAGGCGGCGAGAAACAGGGTTGCAACGAAGACGAGAGCGGTCAGAGGGCGATAAAACATGGTGCGACTGTATCTGTAAGGCGCGTCTGCACAACGCAAAAACAACGCAAAGCCCGTGATGATCACAAGACTTTGGTTAATGACCGGTGCCGCACAAGACCACACGCACTGTCGACATCAGGGTCCGCAGATCGGTCCGGAACGACAGTTGGTTGTTGTAGCGCGCGTCGTAAAAGGCACGATCGGAGAACGATGTCTTGTTGCGATCCGAGATTTGCCAGAAGCCGGTGATCCCGGGGCGCAGTTCGTAATAGTCCTGGCCGTGATACATGCTTTTCTGGCTGACCATCATCGGGCGTGGCCCCACCAGGGACATGTCACCGCGCAGCACGTTGAACAGCTGCGGCAGCTCATCGACCGAACTCTTGCGCAGGAACCGCCCCAGCGGCGTGATGCGCGGATCGTCCAGCAGTTTCTGTTTGCAGTCCCACTCGGTGCGCAGGGCAGGGTCCTTGTCCAGGCAATCCTCGAGCACCTGGTCCGCGTTATGCACCATGGTGCGCAGCTTCCACATGTCGAAGATCTTCCCGTGCAGGCCGATCCGTTGCTGGCGGTAGAAGGGATTGCCACCGTTCCGGGCCACCAGAAGGGCCAGCACGATGATCACGGGCAGGATGACAGGCAGGCTCAGGACAACCAGTGCGACATCAAGGATGCGCTTGGCGAAACGTCTGTAAAAGCCTGTGCGCCGTGTCCGTGCACCGCGTGACGGATGCTTGCGCCCGAAATTCGCGGATGTGATCATATCTGTCATGTGGACGTCTTCGGCTGACATGAAAATCTCGGAGCGTTGCAGTCTATAATCCCAGACACGAGGCGATCTGCCCGCTGTAAAATCTGGTTTTGGTTCAACCGTGGTGAGCTTACTCGGCACAAAAAAATCCCAACCCGTTTAATACGCAAAATGACGCAGCTTTTGTTAAAAATTGAATAATGGCAGCGACTCCCTGATATCAGCGTCGTGGCGGATTTGCTATGTATATTTGTCAAAACTGAGCCGTTCGTGAGGCTTTGCGGCCAATTTTCAGGCGCTTTCGACCAAGGGTTGTGAGGGCTCTGCGCGATTGTTCCAAAACGAGGACAATGTCGCGGATCGGTACGGATTGTCCGCCTTATTGCAGTCAGATTTTTCTGTCATCGTCTGCCAGATGATTCTGAACGTGGCTTCAATCGGGTCTGATTGAGGTCTATATGATATATAGGAACAAAACCTTGTGCCGGACTGTATGCGGCCCCGAGGGAGGTATGCGACCTCACGCTTGTAAGGTGATGTACATGACAGGCGGATAGCATGAACACGCTCGAAATATATACGGATCACTTCAAGATGCGTGAGCGGCCCTTTACGCTTGTCCCGGACCCGGATTTTCTGTTCTGGAGCCCGGCCCACAAGCGCGCCTATGCCATTCTCGAATACGGTATCGTCACCCGGGCGCCGATCACGTTGATCACCGGCGATGTGGGGGCCGGCAAGACCACCTTGCTGCACCAGCTGCTGAAATCCTTCGAGGAGAATGTGAGCATCGGGCTGGTCTCGAACGCGCAAGGGGACCGGGGCGAGCTGCTGCGCTGGGTGATGTCGGCCTTTGAGCAACCGACCGAGCCGGGCGCCAGCTATGTCGACATGTTTGCCGCCTTTCAGGCCTTTCTGATCCAGCAATATGCATCCGGCCGCCGGTCCATCGTGGTCATCGACGAGGCGCAGAACCTCAGTTGCGAGAACCTCGAAGAGCTGCGGATGTTCACCAACATCAACTCCAACAAGGACGAGCTCTTTCAGATCGTGCTCGTGGGTCAGCCCGAGCTGCGCGATATGGTGATGCGTCCGGATCTGTCGCAATTTGCCCAGCGGGTGTCGGCGCATTTTCACCTCACCACCATGGATGCCGAGACGACGGCGCAATATATCCATCACCGGCTCGTCACGGCGGGCGGGGCGGGGGATATCTTTGATGCTGCGGCCTGTCGCGATGTGTATGCGCAGTCCGGTGGGGTGCCGCGGGTCGTTAACCAGCTGTGCGACCTTTGCATGGTCTACGCGTTTGCAAGCGGTCATACCAATGTTACGCAGGCGACTGTGCAGCAAGTGTTGGATGATGGTGTGTTTTTTGCAGGTGGTCTCAAACCGGACACGCTGAGACTGGTTGACCCGGTATCAGGAAAGACCTGATGCTGGACCTCAAGTTCTATTTCGCGCTCTTTCTCCGGCGGCTGCACTATTTCCTGATCTTCACGGTGGCGGGCACCGCCGTCGGGGTGATGTTTGCCGTGACATTGCCGCCAAGCTACGAGGCCGACGCGCGCCTTGTGGTGGAATCCGAACAGATCCCCGACGAGCTTGCGGCCTCGACCGTGCGCACGGCTGCCACCGAACAGCTTCAGATCATCGAACAACGCATCCTGACGCGGGACATCCTGCTCGAGATGGCCAACCGGCTGGATATCTATGCCGATCGCAACGCCCGGTCCGATGAACGGTTGCGCCCCGATCAGATCGTGCAGGATCTCAGATCGCGGATCCGGATCCGGACCACCGGCGGCGGGCGGGGCGACAATGCCACGCTGGTGCGCGTCAGCTTTTCGGCGTCTTCGCCCGGTCTGGCGGCGGCGGTGACCAATGAGGTCGTCACGCTGATGCTCGAGGAAAACGTGCGCATGCGCACCGGGGTGTCGGGCCAGACCCTGGAGTTCTTCGAACAGGAAGTGGCCCGCCTGGACGAGGAGCTGACCCGACGCGGCGCGGAGATCATCCGGTTTCAGGAAGAAAACACCGAAGCCCTGCCCGACAGCCTGGCGTTTCGGCGCGGGCAGCTGACCGCCGCGCAGGAGCGGCTCTTGCAGCTGAGCCGCGAAGAGGCGGCACTGAACGACAGGCGCGCCAGCATGGTCGCCCTCTTTGAGGCCACCGGCCGGGTGGTACAGACCGGCGAGGCGGGCCGCACCAGACCGCAATCGGCTGCCGAAGTGCGGCTGCGCGAACTCGAAGCGCGGCTGGTGGCCAGCGGGGCGGTGTTGGCCTTTGACAACCCGCGCATCCGGTCGATCCGGGCCCAGATTGCCGCCCTCGAAGAGCAGATCGCGGAGGAACGCGCCGCCGCGCAGGCCACACAGGCCGCCGCCCAAGAACAGGCCGCCGCCGCGCCATCGCCGACCATATCGCTGTATGACATTCAGCTGTCCGATATCGACAACCAGCTCAGGTTCATCGCTGGCCGCCGCGCCGAGCTCGAGGCCGAGATGGTCGCGCTGCGCGAGACCATTCAGGCCACCCCCAACAACGCCATCTATCTCGACACGCTGGAGCGCGATTTTGCCGCCACGCGGCTGCAATACGATCAGGCCGTGGCCAACCGCGCCCGGGCCGAAACCGGCGATATCATCGAGGCTCTGTCCAAGGGCGAGCGGATATCGGTCATCGAACAGGCGGTGCCGCCGGCCGAGCCGACCAGCCCCGACCGGGTCAAGCTTGCCGCAGCCGGTGTGGGCGGTGGCCTGATGGTGGGGCTGGGGCTGGTTGTGCTGCTGGAGTTGCTGAATTCCTCGATCCGGCGTCCGCAGGACGTGGTCAGGCAGCTCGAGATCACGCCGCTGGGCACGTTGCCCTTTATCCGCACGCGGCGTGACAGGTTTCGGCGCGGGGTCCTGATCCTGTTCGTACTGGTCGCCGTGGCCGCCGGGTCGGCCGGCACGCTGTGGGCGATCAATGAATACTTCATGCCGCTGGACCTCTTTTTGGAGAAGGTCTTGCGTCAACTGCCCAGCGTTGATTTGCCGTTCTGATGCGCTGGCCCGCCAGGAAGGACCCCTGAGCCATGGAAAAAATTCAGTCTGCCATCGCCAAGGCGCGCGCCGAACGCCGGGCCAAGGGGATCGAAACGACCTCTGCCAAGTTCGTCCACCGCGCTCCCGCAAGCGAGAGCAGCGCAGACACGGCCTGGGACGACATCCCCCTGATCCCGCCGTCCATGAAGCGCCTGCGCGCGCAGCGGATCGTAACGCTGGACCGCGGGCGCGACGCTGTCCATTTCGACAAGTTGCGCACCCGGATGTTGCAACAGATGCAAGCCAACAACTGGCGCCGCGTCGCGATCACGTCTCCGACCATGCACAGCGGCAAGACCACCATCGGGCTCAACCTGGCCTTCAGTCTGTCCCGGCAGGTGCGCAGCCGCGTGATCCTGTCGGAAATGGATCTGCGCAAACCGTCGCTGCGCCAGATATTGCGTATCAAGACCGAACGGGATTTTGCCGAGGTGCTCAACGGCAACGCGTTTTTCGAGGACAACGCCGTACGGCTGCGTCAGAATCTGGCGGTGGGGATGTTGCAAAGCCCGCTGAGCCATCCCGCCGAACGGTTGCAGGATGCCCGTCTCAGCGCGGCCCTCGATGAGATCGAGGAAAAATACGACCCCACGGTGATGATGTTCGACATGCCGCCGTTTCAGGTGAGCGATGATGTCATGGCTTTTGCGGACAAGGTGGATTGCATGATGATCGTGGCCGCCGCGGAGCGCACCAAGATGTCCGAGCTCGATGCCTGCGAGCGCGAAGTGTCCAATGTGTCAAACGTGCTGGGCGTGGTGTTGAACAAGTGCCGCTACGAGACCGAGGACAATGCCTTTGAATATTACGGGTGAAGCGGGCGGTGTGGCCGTTTGAGCAAGTCGCGATGAAGTCTCGCGGGCTGTCACGGTCTGTGTTCATTCCGGGGCTGTCATTTTGAAACGCCAGGCCGCGCAGTGGCCAACGACATGTCTGATTCGCACTATGATGTGTGTTTAAAGCGGTCCCAAAGCCTTTTGTATCATGTCTGGGTGTCTGACCGGGATGCAGCCAGTGCATCTGCGCTGCGGGGCGCACACCGTGATGTATGGACCCGTCCACCGCAAACTGGCTGCTGCCAGCGACGGCGATAAAATGTGCGTTTTGCGTGGGAAAGAGCGCGTTTTTGCCGCTTTGGTGAATATTCGGCCCCGCATGTTGAACTGGGTCACAATTCTTATACGCGCAGTGTGATTTTGCAGGATGTGCGGGGGCGTCTCGCCTTTGAACTGCCCTGCAAAGATCAATGAAAGAGCACATTTCATGGTTAACAGATTCTTACTAGGCATTTTCACCTTGCTGGCTAACAGGCACCAGAGAGGCAATGACGATGACACTGATAATGATACGAACGGCACCGAGCAGGGTGGCGCAGAACGGTTTGTGGGCCTTGGTGACGAGGCGCAGACAATGAACCCTATTTTCCTCTTTTTGCTGGGATTGGGCGGCGCCTTTGGTATGGGCGGCGGATCCAGGGCTGCTGCGGCTGATGTCGCTGTGCCGGATGGGGTGCCTGACACCGGCGGCCCGGACGATCCACCCGATACCGTGACCGATACAGGGTCGGATGACACACCGGCTCCTGACGATACACCTGCTCCTGACCCGGATGATGGCACTGACGTGCCCGAGCCCGACACCGACGGGACGGATGATACACCGGATCCCGGGCCCGATGACGTGCCTGACGACACACCTACACCTGTTCCGGACGATGGCACTGACGGTGGCACTGACGTGCCGGCACCCGATACCGGTGGCACCGATGACACGCCGGACACAGGCACGGATACAGGGACAGACGAAACCACGCCACCCGATACCGGAAGCGACACAACGCCCGCAACGCCACCGGTCGGCGGCGAGCCGATTGCGCTTGGTGACGGCAGTGCAACAGTGACAGGTGGCCGGGTGTCGACCCTGGCAGCGGAAGACCACGAAACGGCGCAGTCCATTCGTATTCTCGAGGGCCCTGAACACGGGAACCTGACGGTCAACCCCGACAACACGATGGCGCTGGTCATGACCACCAGTGATTTCACCGGGTCCATGGGCTTTCGGTACGAAGTGACGGATGCGGACGGGAATGTGCAGACCTATGACCAGACCCTGACCGTCGAAGCCGGCACCCAGGAGGCCGGTTGGGGGCAGGGGCATCACTACCTGCTCGAGACCGACGAGAATGACGATACGATCATTGAAACCGGCGATGATCACCGCAAGGTTTTTGTCTCCAACAGCGAAGACGCGTTGAGCCGCGCGGATATTGCGGCCCTCGAAGGGCTGGAAGAGAGCGACATTACCGGGAAGTGGCTCGCTGAAAACGGTATGTATGGCGCTGATGAGGAAATGGCGCTGAAGCCCGATGCCGGCATGGATCTGTGGTACAGCGTCACGGGCGAGCGGGTTGATCCAAACTCCAACTGGCTGCTGTTTGAAAAGGGTTATACCTACGATGATATCGGGCGTCTCACCACGCGGGGGATGCAGGGCGAGGATGAGCTGCATCCGACGCATATCACCTCATGGGGTGAGGGTGAGCAGCCCATCATTCTGTCACAAGTCCGTTCTTTTCAGAGAGATACGGACAACGTGGTGATTTCCGATGTAGATCTGCAGGGCGGTGTCGAGGTCCTCGTGGCCACAAACCTGCTCTTTGAGGACGTGACGGTCGTCCAAAGTGGCTTCAATCTGCAAAATGGAGAGCATATTACCATCCGCGATTCCAGTTTCCACGACATCTTCTTGGAAGACCCTGTGGACGGGATATCATGGCATCCTTTCGACAACCGGGAGGCGGGGATTTTTTCGGCCAATACCGAAGGTTTGCTGATCGAAGATACCATCTTTGCCCAGATCGCCTGGGAAGAAGGCTATGATCCAGACGGCGACGGTGATCTGCCGCAACCTCCCAACGTGTTCAGCCACAACCTGTATCTGACCGATAACGTTCTGGATGTCACGTTCCGCGACAATGTCACGACCCATGCTGCATCGTATGGATTGCAGGCGCGGGGCGGCGCGTTTATCGAAGACAACTTTGTCGGAGAGACCAACGCCGGGATCACCGTGCATGGCGGCAACTTCAGCGGAGACGGGTTTTCGGGAAACTATTCGCTCTGGAACGGCAATGTTGTCACGTCGTCCTCGTATCACACCGCCAACCAGATCGGCGCGCTGTCCCGGGGTCTCTTCGACGAGGGTATCGACAGCGCCCTGATCGACAATATCGTGGCCCACCTCGCCGATCCCAACGATCCGGATGATATTGCACTCAAAGAGTTCAATAACGGCGGTCTTTATATCGAAAATTCCTCGGTCTTCGACAATACCATTGTCTACAATTGGGAAGGCACCCGTGCGTCCAGCTTTGACCTCGAACAAAACACCGAAGGTCTGGACACCGACGTGCTGGACGCCACAACCTACAACACCCTGGCGCAGAGCGTTCTCAACGATCCCAACGCCACGGCCGACGATCTGGCCGAATACCTCAAGACCAATGACTTCAACACCGACGAGCTGCTGGCCTTTTTCAAGGATGCGTTCGAGGTGGACGTGTCCGAAACGGCTGCGGGCACCACACATACCTTTATTCCCAATGCTCTGGGCGGGGGTATCCGCTGGGACAACCGTATCAACTGGGACAACAACACCCTGCCGCAGGACGGCGACAGCGTGGATCTCAACGGCAACTGGGTCCACTTTGCCGCCAATGTCGATCTGCAGAACATCACTTTCGGCGATGGCGCGGACCTCAAGGTCACCGCCGGGCGGCTCGACGTCGAAGACACCGCGACCGTCGGAGACGGCTCTGCCACGCTCAACATCGACGATGCCGGCCAGTTCTGGACCAACGGTGTGGCCGCGGGCGATGATCTGAATGTCGATGTGGATGGCGGGCGTTTTGCCAACACAGGCGAGATCTCGGGCGGCGTCTCTTTCGACATCACCGACGGTCAGGTCCTGCTGGCCACGGATGGCGCCTCGCTCACGCTGGAGGCGGGCGATATGCTTGAGATCACCGGCACCCAGGCCAAGGTCGGCTTTGACGGTGAGGATCGGCTCACGGCGGGCCTGTATCTGAAAGAGGGCGCAACGCTCAGTTTCGTGGCAGACGACCAGGGGCTGGAGACAATCGAAGAGTTCCGCTCCGGGGGTCTGGGTGACACGCCGGAGGTCCATTCCACGGTCGATCTGGGCCAGAGCGGTCTGCAGATCGATGTCACCGAGATTGCCGGCGACATTTCAGACAGCCTGCTGATCGATGTGGATGAGCTGCTGGGCACGTTCGACACGATCGCGCTTGTTGGTCTTGGTGACCAACAGGATGCCGAGGTGATGATCGACTATGACAGCGACACCGTATCACTGCGGCTTTTCGCGGATGGCGAGGGCACAGGCGAGACCTTCCTGACCACGGTGGGCGACACCTCGGCGCCCTTGATCGCGAGACCGCTTTGGGATGTGCTGACCGACGGTCATGGGACGTTCGAGGAGCCGGATGAGGAGCCGGAGCTGCCCGCCGAGGATCAAGCGCTTTTGTTTTAGGACAGAGCATACTCCGAGAAGTTTCATGCCGCGAAGAACGTTGCGCGATATCTGTACATGCTGACTGTGATGGCGGGCGGTCCGAATGTTCGGCAGCACTGTGCCGTATCCTGTCATGCATCCGATGACAGAGACCCGAGCCCCTCTGTGGTTCACCGGCATCGAGCTTGTTCTGTGATGGTGCGCTTGATATGCGTATCTTGGGGCATGTGTTGTTTAAGTGGACCTGATGAATTTCATTTTTTCTCAATCGGTTATACCGCATAAGCTGGCTGTCTGGCGCTTCTTTTGGCCAGTCCTTTTGTTGGCTTACGGCATGCGTCTGGCCTTTGCACAATGGGCCGATGTGCCGCTGCACTCAGATGAAATTCATCAATACACCGAACAGGCCTACAGGTTGATCCATGGCTATGGCCTCACCCCTTGGGAATATGTGTTTGGCATCCGCTCGTGGTTTATTCCGCTCTGCTTGGCGGGGCTTTTGCTGATCGCGGACCTGCTGGGGCTGGATCAGCCCCATGAGTATATCTTTTTCCTCAAGTCTGTACTCTGCCTTGTCAGCCTCAGCCTGCCTGTGGGCATGTACCGGCTGGGCCAGATTTTGTGGAACGAGCAGGCCGCCACCTTCAGCTTTCTGCTGGGCTGTTTCTGGCACCATTTCCTGTATGTGGCGCACAAACCCATGCCCGGCGTGTTGGCGATGTACGGGCTGGTGTGGCTGGTGGTGTGGATGCTGCAACCGGCCAGCCGCGCGCGCGCGTTCTGGTTCGGGCTTTTGCTCGGTGTGGTCTTTACACTGCGCTACCAGCTTGTGCCGGTTCTGGGCATTTTCTGGCTGGTCGCGCTTTATCGGTTGCGCGGGGTGGCCGTGGGGCCGCTTCTGGCGGGCAATGGGGTCGCGCTTGCCTTGGCCGGCGCGCTGGACTGGTATTTCTGGGGCGGCTTCCTGTCGTCCTTCATCGACAATTTCCGGCTGAACTTCCTCTACGATATCGCCTCGACCTTCGGCGTGCACGAAACGCTCTATTACGTCAAACGACTGACGGTTGAAACCGGCGGGCTCATTGCTGTGGGCGCGATCGGCGCGCTCATGCTCTGGCCCCGGATCTGGCCGATCATCCTGGGCCTGATCTTGGGCTTTGTGGCATTTCACATCCCAGCCCACAAGGAACTGCGCTTTGTCATCTGGCTGCTGCCCTTTGAGATGGTTGGGGTCGCTGTTGCGGCAAGCTGGCTGGCGGCCCGGGCACCGTGGCTCGCCGTGACGGCGCCTGCGGTTCTCTGTGTGTGGGTTCTGGGGATCGGCAGTGTCTATACCGCGCGCTATGCCGGTCTGACGCCATGGAAACCGCTTTTGCGCGATAGCGCCGACGTCATGCACGCGCTTGGCCGTGCGGATGATGTGACGGCGGTGGATTTTCTGACACCGTCTGCGCCCTGGTGGAACACGCCTGCCTATCACGTCATCGGCAAACCGGTGCCACTCTACATGTGGGGTTGGCACAGTGGTGTCAGTGCCGCCGAGCGCACCGCGCGACTGGCGCATGTGTCCCATATTGTGGCTGAGCCAGGCCAGTCTGTGCCGGAAGGCTACGTTCAGATCGGTCAGTACGGGGCCCTCGGCCTGTGGCAGAGTAACGTGCCCAAGCCTGCGCCGGGTCTCGACGGGTTTGGCCTGCGCGCGTCCTATCCCGCGCCTATTCCGCGCGATTACAGAACATTCGGGTCGCGCACCCCGCTGATGATCGACGGCTGGTAGGGACTGTACCGCAGATCTCCTCATAGTATCCTTTGTTTTGCCTCAAAAAACATGTCAAACCCCGGGAAAGACAGGCGAGTTTTATCATGACACGGGCAGACCACTCTACATTTTCCGAATTCGCCGACATCCGTTTCAAGACAGGGATTTCGATCATCGTTCCGACCTACAGGGAGGTCGAGAATATCCCGCATATCCTGGCGCGGCTTGATCAGTTGCGCGCCGCCCACGACCTGACGCTCGAGGTGCTGTTTCTCGATGACAACAGCCGCGATGGCAGCCAGGAGGCGGTCGCCGCTGCAGGCTATGACTGGGCGCGGATCATCGTGCGCACGGAAAACCGCGGGCTGAGCCCGGCGGTGATCGACGGGTTTGCAGCCGCGCAGTATCCAGTCCTGATCTGCATGGATTGCGACCTCAGCCACCCGCCGGAAAAGGTGCCACAGATGATCCTGGCGCTGAATGCCGGCCAGCAGATGGTCATCGGCTCGCGCTATGTTCCCGGAGCGTCGACAGATGACGACTGGGGGTTTCTGCGCTGGCTCAACTCGGTGGTGGCCACGCTGCTGGCGCGGCCCCTGACGGCGGTGCGCGACCCGATGTCGGGCTTTTTCGCCATGCGCAAGGCGGATTTCGATGGGGTTCAGGACCTCAACCCGGTGGGTTACAAGATCGCGCTGGAACTGATCGTGAAATGCGGGTTCGAGAATGTGGGCGAAGTGCCCATTCACTTCACCGACCGGATCCACGGGGAAAGCAAGCTGACCTTTCGCGAGCAGCTGAAATACATCCAGCACCTCCGCCGCCTCTATCTGCACCGCTTTGCCAATGCGATGTATCTGGCACAGTTCCTGGTGGTCGGGGCCTCGGGCGTGGTGGTGAATCTGGCGGTGCTGACCCTGTTGCAACTCATGGGTCTGCCCGAGGCGGTCTGCCTGGCCGGGGGGATCGCGGTGAGCGTGGTCAGTAATTTCCTGCTCAACCGCCGCTTCACGTTCTCCTATGCGCGGGCCGGGCATATGGGCAAACAGTTCCTGGGCTTTCTGGGGGCCTCTGCCGTGGGGGCCGGGGTCAGCTTTGCCGCCTCGCTGTTTTTGCGCGCGCAACTGCTGGATGGCGTCAGCTACGGCCTGCATCTCGCGGCCCTGGGCGGCATCGCCTCGGGGATGATCTTCAACTATCTTGGCAACCGGTTCCTGGTGTTCCGCAAGACGCATGTGCGGAAATAGGGCCGGGTCCAGGCGCGCTTATGAAAATTACCTTTCTGCATCCACCTGTGAACCTGTCAGGTGGGGTCCGCGTGGCGGCCACCCATGCCGAAGGGCTGGCGGCACGCGGGCATGACGTGCGGCATGTTTCGGTGACGCCGGCGCGCGCGCCCTGGAAGCAACAAGTCAGGTCGCTTCTCCGTGGTCGTGGCTTTATTCCACAGGTGGTAAGACGCACCTCGCATCTGGACGAGACCAACGTGCCGCATGTCATCCTGCCCACTCCGACCATCACGGCCGACCAGTTGCCGGATGCGGATGTGGTCGTGGCCACCTGGTGGGAAACCGCGGAATGGATGGCGGCGCTGCCCGCGTCCAAAGGGGTCAAGGTACACCTGATCCAGGATTACGAGATGTTCGATCATCTGCCGCAGGCACGGGTGGATGCGGTGTACCGCATGGCCGTCCACCGGGTGGTGGTGTCCAGCTACATTCGTCAGATGCTGGAACAGCACCACGATGCGGCCGATATCGATCTTGTGCCCAATGCGGTCGATCTGGACCAGTTCACTGCCCCGCCGCGCGCCAAGACCGATGGTCTGTGCGTGGGTGTCGTCTACACCGAGCGGCCCCGCAAGAACCTCGGCCTCGCCATCGAGGTCCTGGAGGCCGCGAAGGCGCGTCTGCCGCATCTGCGCGCGGTTGTCTTCGGCACTCAGGACATTGCCGA
Source organism: Pseudomonadota bacterium (assembly GCA_038529225.1). Lineage (GTDB taxonomy): Bacteria > Pseudomonadota > Alphaproteobacteria > Rhodobacterales > Rhodobacteraceae > Tateyamaria. The sequence continues at coordinate 24,171 of JBCBDZ010000001.1, forward strand.
TTTCCTGCCGCTGCCTGATTGGGTGGAGTATCACAAGGACCCGCCCCAACGCGATATTCCCCGCCTTTATGCGCGTGCAGACCTTTGGCTGTTCACCAGCGACAGTGAGGGGTTTGGCCTGCCCCTGCTGGAGGCGATGGCCTGCCGCACTCCGGTTCTGGCCACGGCCGCCGGAGCGGCACCTGACATTATCGACGGCACAAACGGTCAGTTGCTTCCGGCAGAAGTTCCGGCCTTTGTAGCGGCGCTGGAACGTTTTGATGCACTGGCCGACATCGAATGGCAGGTCTATTCAGATGCGGCCTACCGGACGGCGCTCCGTTATACTTGGAACATGGCCACCGATCTGATGGAACAGTCTCTGACACAGGCCATGTCACTGGCCAGGCGGGGCCAATGATCTCTCTGCCATATACCCTGTTCACGCGGATCCCGCTTTATGCGGATGCGACAGGTGCGGTCTATGCCGATGATCTCTGGGCCAAGGATCTGGCCTTTCACCTGACTTATATTGCGGATTTTCGCATCTGCTGTCCGTGTCTGCCAGCAACAGCCCGGCCTGAGGGTGCCACGGTGGTGGCGGGTTTGACCCCGGATCGGATTATCTCCTTGCAGCCCGTCAAAGGCTGGAAAGCGGTCATACGCACCCTCTGGCCCAATTTTGTACAGGTGCGCCGTGCCGTGCGTGACACGCGGATTGTGCATTCCGGCGGGGCCGGGTGGCCCTTTCCACTGTCGTTTTACATTTTGCCCTTGCGGCGCAAGCGCGATTTTCAGTGGATCATGGTCATTGAATCGTCTTTCTGGATGAAGCCAAGGCACGGGCCCGTCTCTATTCGCCAGCATCTGTCACATGCGTTCCACCGCCGCATGATCCGTGCCTGCATGCGTGCGGCGGATGCGCATATCGTCACGCAAAGCTGGTACCGGGATATTTTTCTGGATCCCGAAGCCCCTGTGCATGTGGCCCCTGCTGTCTGGATCGACGACGGCGATATCCTGGCCGCTGCTCCCGATACGCCCAAGCGCGGCACCGGCCCTGCACGCCTGATTTTTCCGGCGCGGTTGGTGCCCGACAAGGGGGTGGAGACTGTTTTACAAGCGGTTGAGACCTTTGCAGCCCGTCACAGCACAGAGGCCGTGCCGGTCCTGCAGATCGATATCATCGGTGCCGGCCCCCTGGCCGAACGCTGCCGCAACTTTGCAGCGCAAGACCATGGGGCGGTCGCGGTGCGGTTTCTGGACCCGGTGCCCTATGGCGCGCCATTTTTCGACCTTATCCGCGGATACGAAGCGGTGGTTCTGGCCAACCGGCAGCCCGAACAGCCGCGGATTGTCTTTGACGCATTCAGCCAGGCGGTGCCCGTTATCGCCAGCCGGACACCCGGGGTCGAGACCAATGTCATAGATGGGCATACAGGGTGGCTGTTTGCCGTAGACGACGTTATTGCCCTTGCCACTCTTTTTGAGCGCGTCATTGCACAGCCCCGGAATTTGGCGGATATGGGGGCCGCAGCGCACAAGGCTGTAGCAAATCGGACCCACATGCGTATGCACAAAGATCGGGAGGCCTTTTTGAAAACCCGGCTGAGACTGCAAGCAGATGCAAACTGAGGTCTCAAATCTGTTAACCGATTGTCAACAAATTACCCAAGTCATGTGTCATCCGTGTAGGGAAACCCGATAGCCTGCCGTTTCAAGAACACCAAACTGCAGCATAACAATTTCAAGACGAGCGGAACCCACATGAAGACCCCCATTCGCATCGCTGTTGTCGGCCTGGGCAAAATGGGGCTGTCCCATTTTTCGCTGGTCCACGCGCATCCCGACACCGACACCATTGCCTGCGATGCCTCCGGCTTCATGGTCGATGTGCTGTCGAAGAACACGCCTGCGACCTTTTACAAGGACTATGACCAGATGCTCGCCTCCGAGGCACTGGATGCGGTGGTCATCGCCACACCCAGCCGGGCCCATGCGCCCATGGTGCGCGCCGCTCTGGAAAAGGGCGTGCATGTATTCTGTGAAAAACCCTTTTGCCTCGACTGGCAGGACGCCATTGCCCTGGCCGATCTGGCCGAGGACAAGGGTCTGGTGAACCAGGTCGGCTATCACTACCGCCATGTCGGCGCCTTTCAGGAGATGAAGCGCATCCTCGACACCGGCGCTTTGGGCCGCATCACCCATGTGATGGCCGAGGCCTATGGCCCCGTTGTCCTGCGCCCCAAGAAACAGAGCTGGCGCACCACGCGAGGAGAAGGGGGCGGGTGCCTTTATGACTATGCCGCACACCCCTTGAACCTGCTCAACTGGTTCTTCGGTACACCGGCGCAGGTCACCGGATCGGTGCTGACATCCGTGTTTTCCGAAGGCACAGATGATGAGGTCATGTCGACCCTGCGCTTTGACGATGGCCCCACTGCGCAACTGTCGGTCAACTGGTCTGATGAAAGCCACCGCAAGATGTCGACCAAGATCTCGATGATCGGGACCAATGGCAGGCTCTATGCCGACCGGCAGGAATGCCAGGTGTACCTGCGCGCCGCCTCCGACGCGCTGCCCGGCTACAGCGCGGGCTGGAACGTGAAATATACCACGGAGCTGACGCAAGAGAGCTGGTTCTATCTGCGCGGTGAGGAATATTCCAACCAGATGGATGAGTTCATCTGCGCCGTGCGGGACGGCAAAACTGCCGCATCAGAGAATGATTTCCGCTCGGCTGCGGCCACCGATCAGAGCATCGCGATGATCCTGTCGAATGCCGACACCGGCCTGCCCGTGGGCGAAGCACCCGCGGTGCGCCCGGTCGAGGTCCCGAAAAAACGCAACTGGTTCGGGCGAGGGTAAGGGCGATGGATAGACTTCTTTTTGGCGACAACCAGTTTTTCGGCATCAACCACATGTCCGAGGAAAAGGCGCGCGCCCAGGCCATGCGGTTCCAGGACACGCAGGCCATCATGGATGTGCTCGATGTGGCCTATGATGCAGGCATCCGCACATTCATGTGCACCACTCATGACCGCATCGCCGAGATTGCGCAGATCGTGCGCGACAACGCGGACCGCTATCCCGACTTTCTGTTCTATCCTTGCATGCCATACGCCCACAAATACGCCAATGCCGTGACCGATTACGGGATGCTGGGCGCGGTGCAGCACTTCATGCCCGAAGGCGGCATGCTGCAGACCGCCTTGCGGGGCGGGGCGGCGCTGGCGACCAAGGATGTGGACGGCATCGCCAAGATCCTGATTGATGCGGAGATGAAGATGTTCAGGGGCCTCAAGACGCCTGTGATCTTCATGCAGAACGTCTTTACCGATCTGCTTTTGGGGATGCGGTTCACCAGCGCGCTGAAGACCTTCCATGACCATATCCTCGACACCTACGAGGCTGAGCCGGCCTTCATCACCATGAACATGCCGATGCTGGTCGAGGCACTGGAGGCCGAAGGGATCACCAACCCCATCGTGTGTGCAAACATCAACAAGATCGGGTTCCGCATGTGCGGCGGGCTCGAGGCCTATACCGACCTGATGGAAGCAGGCCGCGTGCGCGCCATTGCGATGTCGGTCTATGCGTCAGGCGCCATTCCCCCGGCCGAAGCGATCGAATGGGTCAGCGATTTGCCCGGCCTGCAATCGATTGTCTTCGGGGCGTCAAGCAAGGGCAATATCATCGGCACACGCGATCTGGTGGCGCAGTATATGCCGGGGGTGGGTTAGAGAAAGATGTCTGAAGCCATACAAAAAAGATGTGGGCAAACGGGCGCGCGTCACGGATTGCGCGCCGACATATAGTACTGTGCTCCGAAGGGAAGGCGTGAAAAAAGCCGGTCAATCCTACGTAGCGATTTCGTGGCCGAAGGGACCGAGAGGATGAACCGCGTTTGGACAGCAGAAAACCCGGCAGACACAAACAAGGCTTCTGTTTCGTGGCTGCGCAGCAAGACAGCATCTGCGTCAAAGGGGCATGTGTTGACGGCGCGCATCGTTAATGGATTTCGCGGATTATGCTCAAACACCAACGCAACGCCGCCGGGTTTCAGGATCCGCTTCATTTCCGCCACGAACCCTGGCCAATTGTCCGGAGGCACATGATGCATAACACAAATTGTAAAGGCGACGTCAAACTGCGCGTCGTCATAGGGCAACTTGGTGCCATCATAGATGTCGTAGGTGACATCAGGATGGGTTTTGCGGGCCGTTGCGATGCTCTCCTGAGAGACATCCACACCCGTCAGGGATTTGAAGTCGGGCCGTAACAGACCATGGAGATTTCCGACACCGCACCCCAGGTCCAGAGCGTCGACGCCGCTGGAAGCGCCAAAAGCCGATTGCACAATGTCGCGAATATATCCTGCTTTGACCCGTGTGAAAAAGTCCACGTCGAGACCGGTGAAGGAAACCGCATCATTGACAGTGTCCGAGTAGGAGCTTTGGTATGAATCGAACGTTTTTGCGGTTTTCTCTTGTTGGTCAGATGCCATGTATCACTGCTGTTTTCAGTTACTTTGAGGGTTTACTGAACGTCATGTTGCGTAATTATAATTTGCTTTGCCATCTTCTTGCGCATCTTTCAAACGTGTCGCGGCCTCAGACAGAGACAAAAACGCGGGCTCCGCGTCCAGGAGATCGCTGATCATGGGGGCAGTACGCGACGAAACACAAACGGTTTTGCGTTATCTGGCCGCCGGCGTGATCGGCAACGGGTTGGTGCTCGTTGTCTATTATGCGCTGTCGCTGGGGCTCGGGTGGGCACCGCATCCGGCATTTACTGCAGCTAACGCCTGTATACTGCCAATCTCATTTCTGCTCAGCCGTAATTGGTCTTTCCGTTCCCAAGTCCCTTTGGGGCGGGCTTTTCTACAATTTTGCACGGGGTATGGTGCTAGTTTTCTGCTGCAGTCGACAACGCTCTATGTGGGGCTTCAGCTTGGAATTCCGCACGTCATCCTCGTTCCGGTTGGACAGGTGATCGCAGTGGTTTTTTTCTATTCTTTGCAAAGGTTTGTCATTTTTGCTCAGCGCACGCCATAGCCCCCTGTTTCCCCTTCGACCCAAGAGGCCCACGTTTGGCGAAGCACAGGCGCCACCCTGTCCTGAAAGTGTCCCTGTGCTGATCCAATCCAGTGGCCTGAGACTGAGAGATGCAATTGCTGCAGGTCCGGTCGCCCGGCTTGTCATGACAGCCGAACTTGTGAAATCTGCCACATAGCCCGGCGCGCGCCCCGTAGCGCCAGGCCTTATATCCAAAGGAGCCAGGGCCATGACCGGAACAACAATCAGCATCGTCGTGCCGGTCTATGCAGGGGCCGATCATCTCGAATCTCTCATGGATGAGATCCGCAAGCTCAAAACCGATCTGGACGCCCAAACAGCCCCCGTCCGGCTGGCCGAGGTGATCTTTGTGGATGACGCCTCGAAAGATGGGTCGGACAAGGTGCTGCAGCAATTGGCCAAGGATACACCCTGGGTGGTGCACCTGTCTCTGTCGCGTAATTTCGGACAACACGCGGCCACGGTCGCGGGTATCCTGCACAGCTCTGGTGATTGGGTGGCGACGCTGGACGAAGATCTGCAGCATCCACCTGAACGGGTGCTGGATATGCTGCGCCGGGCCATCGGCACCGGGGCGGACGTGGTCTATGCCAATGCGAAAAGTGGTGTGCATGATGCCGCAATTCGCGATCTGACGTCCCGCGTGTTCAAGCGCTTCATGCAGTGGCTCACCGGCAATCCCAAACTGAAATACTTCAATTCCTTCCGGCTGATGCGGGGGTCGATCGGGCGTGCTGTATCGAGCGTATGCAGCCATGACACGTATTTCGACGTGAACCTCAGCTGGTATACGCAACGCATTGAGGTGGAATGGATGGAATTGAAAGACGAACGCTACATCCAGACTGGCAAGAGCAACTACAGCTTTCGATCCTTGCTGGGCCATGCCTGGCGCATGCTGTTTTCCAGCCATATCAAGGTGCTGCGGCTCGGGGCGATGATCGGGTTTATCGTCTTGGGAATTTCCGTGCTGGGCACGGTCCTGCTGTTGACGCGCGAACTACTGTATCCCGATGCGGTTCAGGTGCAGGGTTGGACCTCTCTGATCCTGTCCATCATGTTCTTTGGCGGCTTGTCTGTCCTGATGCTTGGCATTGCTTTGCAATATCTGTCTACGATGATCCTCAAATCGCACGGCAAGCCCACTTTCTTTGTGGTGGACCGGTCTGCGGATGCAGATCTGGCTACGTGGTTTAATCAACCCAGCCCATGAAACTGGTGTGTTGGACAGAAGCGGTACCAGCGCGTCGGCACATGGTGTTCTTGTTTGGCGGTGGCCTCATAGGTGCTGCCATCCAGCAGGCTTTGATCCGGAATGCCCCGGATGCGCAAAAGGAACTCTTCCCCTATGACTGGAACGACCCGGTCGTTCGGTCACAACAGACGGATGACCTGCTGGCGGCAGCGACAACATGGGCGCGCGCCAGCGGATCACGGGATATCCCCCTACAATGTGATGTCATCTGGGCGGCAGGGCGCAGCGGCTTTGCTTCTGACAGTGCACAAATGCAGGTGGAAACAGACCTTTTTTCGGAAGTGCTGGATCTTGCAAGAACATTGGAAGCCCGGTTCAGCGATGCTGAGCACGGGCAGCACCTGTTCAGTTCCGCAGGAGGGTTGTTTGAAGGGCAGAATTTCATCAGCGCCATGTCTCAACCAAACCCGCTACGCCCTTACGGAGAAGGAAAGCTGGCGCAAGAGGCCTTGCTGCAGGCAGGTGGGGGACACGGGGGACACACACGGTGCCGGATCTATCGACCAAGCTCCGTATATGGCGCAAGTCCGGGTGCAAGACTGGGGCTGATCGGGACCTTGATCGTCAACGGGCTTGCCGGGCGCACTACATCCATCTTTGGTCGGCCAGATACGTTACGAGACTATGTTTTTGCTGACGATATCGGGAGATTTGTTCAGCACCAGATATGGGCCCCGGAGCCGGAGCCGACAAAGACCTTCCTGCTGGCCAGTGGCAGGCCCAGCCCGATGTTTGAAATCATTGCCCGCGTCGAGGACATTCTGCAATCGCCATTGTTACTGCGCTACGACACCAGCCCAACCAACGCCTTGCACATGAGCTTTCGACCCGCCACACAACCATCCGGTTGGCGCCAGACTGCGCAGGAGACCGGCATTCGCTTGACAGAGCAGCGTCTGCGCGCGGCTGTGCTGCTCAATCCTTAGCCAAAAGGGGTTGGAAGTGCAGTATCCGAGGGCTGCAGGCACGCTTTGGTCACAAGGGGCATAAAGCGCTCAGTCCCGAAATTGCCAGCCTCTGTTTTGCCTTGGTCGAACGCTGATATCGGAACAACAGGGCGAAACATATAACCGGTAGACTGATTTCCTGCCGTTCGATACGTGTATCCATAGTTTGGGGAACGACCCTCAAACATTCCGGCAGGGCTCTCGAACGGAAGGTGCGTGTTGCGATTTCTTTTTCTGTACCGCCCGATATTGCTTGGACTTGTATTGATCTCCATCCTTTTGTCGGCAGCTCATATTTTCCTGATCACGGCAGAATATGACGAGGCTTGGATCATCGCCTCGGCACGGCAGGCTTTTTCTGACGCAACCCTTCCGGAGGTGCCGCCTGTTTTGACAACGGGTGGTCTGTATTTCTGGCTGGTTGGATTGACGGCTGCCGTTGATCTGGATCCGCTGCTTGTGGCGCGTAGCCTGTCCTTTGCCAGTGCGATCCTGCTGATCGGCTTGTTGTACGTGCACATCAGCCGGTGGTTCACGTCTTATGCCGAGCGATTGATTGTTATCGCCACGTGCTTTGCTGCGCCTGGCACCATCATGCTTGCCGGGCTGGGGTTTGGCATTCCACTTGCCGTGTTCCTTTTGATTTCCGGGCTGCTTGTGCTCACCTTACACGAGCGCACAAGCATCACTCACGCGGTGGTTGGGGGGCTGCTGATCGGGCTTGCAGTTGCAACGCGTTGGCCATTGCTGCCTGCGTTGCCGGGCATCCTGTTGCTAATAGCGGGTCACCCCGAACACCGGGCGGCGAATGTCAAAGCCGCTTTTGTTGCCGGGGCGACCGCTGTTGCCTGCTTTGCGGCATGCGTTGGTTTACAATTGCTGGTGCAGGGGGGGGCGGGCTCATCGGGTGCCAACGCAAGTCTCGCCGCAAGTGCCCAAGCTGCAGGGATATCAGCGGCGTTACCGTCTCCCCCTCGATTGCTAAGCCGCGTGACCTCGCTGATGACGGTATTCCCGGTCTCGCTATTGGCCGTTGGAGTGATCACTTGCGCTTTTCTTGACCCAAAATCCGGGGCACGTCGCTTTGCAATCGTCATATTGGGTATGGCACTGTTGATCGCCGTTGCGTTTATCATCCGGTCTCCTGCGCTTTTGCTGCGCTATATCTGGCCCGTCTATTTTCTAGTGGCGCTTCTGGCAGGCTTTGGTTTTGCGATGCTTTACAGCCGCGCCAGGGCTGCGGGGGTGCCGGCCCTTATTCACGCATCGCTTTTGGTCCCAATCACTTTGGTCTTTGCGCAAATCGTTATTGCGATCCGCGTCCTGGCAATTGGAGCGGCAACCCAAGTGAACACAGCCGGCCATGAGACACTCGAGAACCAATTTACGCCGTTATACCTTCAGGAAGAAGAGGTCCAGTTAGTCAAGTACATGAAAGACACCCCCGCTGATGCTATTTTTGGTACACTGACACTCCCGCGGGAACATAGCGCCCTGGAGATCAGCCTGCTGACGAACCGCATCGTTCATGATTTTCATTTGATGGGTGAAGACGTCACAGCGCGACCCGACTACATTATCACGCATCGGTTCTCACAGCTGAATGATGCGGGTCAAACCTGGCTGAAAAACCTCGGCAAGCCCATACAAAAGATCAAAGGTTATTCGATCTATGAATTGCCAGACGAGGTCAATCTGCCCGAGAGCGAAACGGTAATTTTGAGTACGCAGCTTTATCGCTTTGGACCGGAGCGTCAGTTGTCGCTGACGGGTTGGGATTAAGTGAAGAAAAATCAGTCTACGCTCGTATGGGTGCCGGGCCTGCAATCGATTGTCTTCGCGGCGTCAAGCCGCGGCAATATCATCGGCACACGCGATCTGGTGATGCAGCATATGCCGGTGGCGGGTTAGGCTGAGAGTGTATGCGGTGCGTAGCCTTCCCCGATTTAGGTTGTTTGATATTGAGCATTGCACGTCATCACCGTGCCACTATTGATCCCTAGTGACCGCTTTGAAATGAACCAGATGTCCAAGCTCCCCCCCAAGGCCGATCCGCGTCCCGAGGCTCCCTATAAACGCGTGCCGATGCTCAATGCCTATGTGCATGACATCTCGATGGACGCGTTGGTGCGTGACTTTGACGAAGGGCTCTTGCTGACGCTGCACGTGGACATGGCCATGAAGCTGCAGCAGGACCCCGAGTTTCACGCCATCATCGATCAGTTCGACGTGATCACCTGCGACAGTCAGATCATGTATTTCGCCACGAAATTTCTGGGCACCCCGGTGCAGGAACGGGTGTCGGGGTCGGATTACTTTCCGCGCTTTTACATGCACCACAAGGACAATCCCGACATGACCCTGTTCATGCTGGGGGGCAAGCCGGGCATTGCAGAGCTGGCACAAAAGAACGTCAACGCCAAGGTGGGGCGCGCGTTCATCGTCGGCACCTATGCACCATCGTTCGACTTTGAAAACACCCCCGGTGAGATCGACGCGATGATCGATGCGGTCAACGCCTCGGGCGCCACGGCGCTGCTGGTCGGTCTGGGCGGGGGGCGCCAGGAAAAATTCATCATCCGCTACCGCGACCGGATGCCGGGCATCAAATTGTGGCTGCCCCTGGGGGGCACCATCGATTACGAAAGCGGCACCTTCCAGCGCCCGCCGAAATGGATCACCGAATGGGGGTTCGAGTGGCTCTACCGTCTAGCGAAGGAACCGCGGGCGCGTTTCCATCGATATGTCGTGCACGAACCGCCGTTCCTCTGGGCGATCCTCAAACAACGGCTGGGCTGGTACCGCGACCCCTTCGCCTGAAAGCGCGGCTGTCTGCGCCGGGGCCGGTGCCATATGCCGGACCACCTCGGGCACGATGTAGGATGCGCCGTAATTCGACAGGTGATCATCGTCATAATAGAGCGCCTTTTGATCCATCGAGCCCACGCAACGCCCCGGCACAAAAGTGTCGCAGAACACCGCCTCCGGCTCGACCCGAAAGAGGCCCGGATGATCCGGCAGCGCGTCAAAGGCGGCAATCACCTGTGCATTGCGCGCCCGAAAGCTCGTGTGGCTCACCGACAGATCGACTTCTTTTCCTGAGAAAAACCGCGTCTTGGCCAGCACCAGCGGCACGTTCCAGCCTTGTTCGGGCACAGGGTAGAGCAAGATCACCCGCTTGCCCGCCGCCAGCAGATCCCGAACCTGCTGCGTATAGAGCCGCAGCACATCCGCTTGCCGTTCGGCCTCGGGGTAGGGGCGCGCGCCCCGCTGCACCAGACCCGCGGGGTAGGGGCCGTCATGCTCCACCCCGCCTTCGCCATTGTCATAGCCGTGCCCGTGAAAATACATGGTGAAGCGCCCCGACAGCACCACATACTCGATCGTCGGGTCACCATAGACCATGGCAAAGGCGTCGCTGTTGAACCGCCCGCACTCGTAATCCGACCCATGGGTCAGCACATGCAGGCCCTGCACCGGCGGGCAGCCGTTGTACCACACGTGCCGCACACCCAGACCGCGGGCGGTCAGCGCCTCGTGCAGCGGATAGGCGATGGCGTCGGAGTGGCTGTCCCCCATCAGCACGCCGCGGACATTATCCGCGACCCCCAGAATACAGGCGGTATCCGGGGCCACATACTGGTTTGGGCCTGAAAAACAGTCTCTGCGAAACGGATTGTCATCGTGCTGGTAGGCGGCCAGGGTCGCAACCTCGGCCGGAATGCGCGGCGCGGGGAACCCGCCTGTGCGGTCACCGATCAGCCCAACAATGGCGCAGGCGGCCAGCCCGAGGCCCCCGAACCAAAAGAGCGCAGGCCGCCCGATCCGCTGGGACGTGCGAAAGGGGCGCTCCACATAGCGCCAGCTGAGATATGCCACCGCCAGCGTCACCGCACATAAAAGCAGCATGACCGCTTCGGATGGCGGGGTGATATGGCGATAGCGGGCAAAGACAAAGAGCGGCTGGTGCCACAGATAGGCCGAATAGCTGATCAGCCCCAGCCCAACGCACCCGCGCAGGCTCAGCACCGCATGGGCCCATGTGCCGGCGCGCGCGCAGAGGATGACAAGCGCCGCCCCACCTGTCGGCAGCAGCGTGTAGAGACTGGGGAACGGGGTTGTGGTGTCATAGACGAAAAAAGCCGCCACGATCCCCGCCAGCCCCAGCATCGCCAGGGCTCCGGGCAAGGGTCCTGAGGGGCATGCCCGCCTGTGCAGGTAAAGCGCGCAAAAGCTGCCCAAAAGCAGCTCCCAGGCCCGCGTCGGCAGCAGGAAAAAGGCCGAGCTTGGCTTGTGATGGGCGCCCCATTGCGCCAGTGCCAGGCTCACCACAAAGCCCAGGCCCAGCACGGCCAGCATCGGGACGCGCCCCCACCGCCAGAGCGCGTAGAGAACAGGTGGAAAGAGGATATAGAACTGCTCTTCCACCGCGAGGCTCCAGGTGTGCAGGAGCGGTTTGAGCTCGGAGGCGGTGTCGAAATAGCCCGCCTCGCGCCAGAAGAGGATGTTGGAGGAAAACAGGGATGTGGCCAGCAGGCTTTGAGAAAAATCCGCCATGTCCTTGGGCATCAGCGTGACCCAGGCGATGGCCGTGGCCACGGCAAGCATGACAAAGAGCGCCGGCAACAGCCGCCGCGCGCGCCGTTCGTAAAAGCGCAGCAGGCTGAACTGCCCGGCCTCGATATCCTTGATCAGGAGCGCGGTGATCAAATAGCCGCTGATCACAAAGAATACGTCGACCCCGACAAACCCCCCGCTGAACGCGGAAAAACCGGCATGAAACAGAATGACCGGAGCCACAGCCACGGCCCGCAGCCCATCAATCTCAGCGCGATAGTTCAAGGCGACACCTCATCCAGCCATGACGTGATGCGCCAGATGTCGGGGCGTGGGCCTGTCGCACTCTGACGCGCGGATGACCTCAGAAATGCGCCGTTTTGGTTAATGCATGTTTAAGGGAGCCGGGAAAATTTTTCGGAACGGCCCCAAGGTACCTACACCTTAACAACCCCCTCCATCGCCAGTCCGCGCCGGGCGATAGCGTTGCGGGTGTCGACGACCGGGCAGCCCAGCGTCAGCAGCTGTGCGTAATCGACCGCGTCATGGTCCGTGGCGATCAGCACCGCGTCGAACTGACCGGGGGTGAGCGTTGCGGGATCAGCCGCGGGGCGGGCCAGAAACTGTTTGTACTCGCGCATCGGCGGAATTTCCGGCACGTGCGGGTCGATATACTCCACGTCGCTGCCGGCCGCATCCAGCAGTTCCAGAAGCTTCATGGCCGGGCTTTCGCGCATGTCAGAGACGTTCTTCTTGTAAGCCACACCCACCAGTAAAATCCGCGCCGCACTCAGCCCCTTGCCGCAGGATCGGTCCACGATCTCGCGCAGCCGGTCCACCACGTGATGCGGCATGTCGGTGTTGATCTCGCCGGCCAGTTCGATGAACCGCGTGGGCACCTCGTGCTCGCGCGCCTTCCAGGTCAGGTAAAAGGGGTCAATCGGGATGCAGTGCCCGCCCAGCCCGGGGCCGGGATAGAACGGCATGTAGCCAAAGGGCTTAGTGGCGGCCCCGTCGATCACCTCCCACACGTCGATGCCCATTTTGTCGTAGATCAGCTTGAGCTCGTTCACGAGGGCGATGTTGACGGCGCGAAAGATGTTTTCGGTGATCTTCACCGCTTCGGCTGTGGCAGGCGTGGGCACGCGCACCACCGTGTCGACGATGCGCGCATAGAGCGCCTCGATCAGGTCGCCTGCCGTGTCCCCCATGCCCGCCACGATCTTGGGGATGGAGCGGGTGGTGTGGTGGGCGTTGCCGGGATCCTCGCGTTCGGGCGAAAAGCCCAGAAAGATGTCCTCGCCCAGCGTCAGCCCCGAGGTCTTCAGGATCGGGGCCAGCACCTCTTCGGTGGTGCCGGGATAGGTGGTGGATTCCAGCACCACGATGGTACCGGGCCGGATATGGTCGGCGATCCTGCGCGTGGTCTGTTCGACAAAGGACAGGTCCGGCTCGCGCTGTTTGGTCAGCGGGGTGGGCACACAGATCAGGATGGCCTGGCAGTCCGACAGGTGGCTGAAATCCGTGCTCCAGTCAAAGCGGCCCTGCACGGCCGCCAGATCGGCATCGCTGACCGCCCCGATATAGCTTTGGCCCGCGTCCAGCCTGTCCATCTTGGAGGCGTCGATGTCAAAACCCGTCACCGCAAAGCCTTGCCGCGCCGCTGTCACCGCGAGCGGCAGCCCGACATAGCCCAGGCCAATCACACCCACGCGGGCCGAATAGTCGGAAATACTGTCTTTGAGCGACATGTGACCTTGGGGCCTTTTTACCGTAAGAGAGGCATCAGATTTGAGTGTCTTGTTTCAAACCCGCGACCAGGTGACAACATCCCCGGCGTGCGCCGCTAAATTGTGATGTGGGATGCGTGCGCAGGCTTGCACGCCGGACGATCTGTCATGCAAAAGGTGCGTGATGTATTCTTGAGGGTCTTTTGCCAATGCCTGATCCGCGCGCCTATGTGGTGATTGCGCCTGGTCGAAACGAGGCCAAGTTCATGCGTCGCACCCTCGACAGCATGGTGGCGCAAAGTGAACGGCCCGCTCTTTTGGTCATTGTCGATGACGGCTCGACCGATGAAAGCCCGCAGATCCTGGCCGAATACACCGCCGCCCATGACTGGATCCGGGTGGTGCAAAAGCCCGATCGCGGGCATCGCGCAGTGGGTCCCGGCGTGATCGAGGCATTCTATGCCGGATTGGAGACGGTGGAGCTGTCGGATTACAGCTACCTGTGCAAGCTGGACCTCGATCTGGACCTGCCGCCCACCTATTTCGCAGGCCTCATGAACCGGATGGAAGCCGACCCGCGCATGGGCAGCGCCTCGGGCAAGCCATGGTATACGGGGCCGCAGGGCCAGAAGATCTCCGAAGGGATCGGCGACGAGATGTCCGTGGGCATGACCAAGTTCATGCGCGTGGCCTGTTTCGAACAGATCGGAGGGTTCGCGCGCGAGGTGATGTGGGACGGGCTCGACTGTCACAAGGCGCGGCAACTGGGCTGGAAGGCGGGCAGCTGGGATGCGCCGGAACTGGCGTTTGAGCATCTGCGCCCCATGGGCTCGAGCCAGCAGAACATCCATGTGGGCCGCCGTCGCCATGGGTTTGGGCAGTATTACATGGGCACATCGCCGGTCTATCTGGTGGCCTCGGCCCTCAATAAGATGCGCCAGCCGCCGCTGATCACGGGCGGTCTGGCCATCCTGCAGGGTTATTTCGGTGCTATGCTGCGGCGCGAGGCGCAGCACGCCGACCCAGACCTGCGCGCCTTTATCCGAGCCTACCAGCGGCGCGCGCTGCGCGTGGGCAAGGCGCGGGCTGCGGCCGAAATCGAAGCGGCCCAGGCCTCGGCCTGGACGGCACAGGCCTGAGACCGGGATCCTGATGCGCGCACTTTTATACGCCGATGCCATGAACCCCGAGCACGCCTCGGAACCCGGGGTGACGTTTCACACCGCGCGCGCTCTTGTGGACCAGCTCGACGCGGCGGTTGTCGTCACCCAGATCCGCAACAAGGATGCCATCGACAAGGTCGGGATGGGCAAGGCCGAGGTGGTCTATCTCGACACCGAATATATCGCCCGGCCAATATGGAAAATCTCCAGTGCCCTGCGGCTCAACACGGCCAATCTGGCGGCGATCAAATATCCCGTGCAGGTCGCCTTTGAACGCGAGCTGTGGAAGCGGTTCGGCCCGGAGTTGAAAGCCGGCCGCTTCGACATCCTGCACCGC
Source organism: Pseudomonadota bacterium (assembly GCA_038529225.1). GTDB lineage: Bacteria > Pseudomonadota > Alphaproteobacteria > Rhodobacterales > Rhodobacteraceae > Tateyamaria. The sequence continues at coordinate 39,217 of JBCBDZ010000001.1, forward strand.
CTCGGGCCAATCAGCTCGGCCCTGCCCAGCCCCCTGACCAGCTGGTCACCCGTGCCCGTGGTGGTGGGGCCCGTGAACGGGGGGCTGGCCTATCCGCCAGCCTTTCGCGATCTGATCCGCCGCGAAGGCGAGTGGCTGCGCCATGTGCGCAATGCCTACAAGCTGCTGCCCTACACGACCTCGACCTATTCCAGGGCGGCGGCGATCCTTGCGGCCTTCGACCATACAATCGACACGCTGCCGCCGGGCAACGGTGACCGGATCTTTGATTTCCCCGAAGTGGGCGCCGCGCCGGAGCTGTTTGCCGCTCAGTCGGATCGCGCGCCGAAACAGGGAGATCGGGTCGACTTCTTCTTTGCCGGGCGTCTGGTGCCGTTCAAATGCGCGGATGTGGCCATCCGGGCCTTTGCGGGCAGCGACATGCTGCGCCAGCATCGCCTGATCATTGCCGGTGACGGGCCGGAGCGGGCCAAACTGGAGGCGCTGGTGGCCGAACATGGTCTGGACCACTGCGTGACGTTTCTGGGCTGGGCCGAAAAGCAGGTAGTGGCCGACTACATGCAATCCTCGGATGTCTTTGTCTTTCCCTCCATCCGGGATGCGGGCGCAGGCGTGATCGTCGAGGCGATGATGTCCGGCATTGCGTCTGTCGTCGTGGATTACGGGCCCGGCGCGCGTCTGCTGGACGATGACAGCGGCATTCGCATTCCCCTTGGCACACGCGAGGACCATGTGGCGGGCTTTCGCGCCGCCATGGAACGGTTGGCCCGGGATCCGGAGGCGTGCACCCGCATGGGACAGGCCGCGCGGACCCGTGCGATGACCCATTTGAGCTGGGAGGCACGGGCCCGGCATATGCTTGATATCTACGCCTGGGTTGCCGGGCAGCGCGAGGACCGGCCAGCGGGGCTGCTGGATCAGGCGGTGTCGGTCAGTACATAAACCAGCACAGGCAGGATCACACAGCCCAGGCCGAAAGCCGCATCATAAAGCGTTTCGCGCGGACCGAAAAAAGGCGCTGTCCTGACCAGCAGAACAGGCACCGACGCAAAGCGCGCAATCACCATGCCCACCACGCCGCCGGCAAAGCCAAACAGGCTGTATCCTACAAACAGCAGCACAACCGTTGCCACCGCAATGGTCACTGCCAACCAGAACATCGACCGTGTGTCGCCCTGAACCAGCAGCAGATTGCCCATCTGGTTAAAGCGAAACGCCAGAACAAGAGGGCCGAGCAACTGGATGATACGACCCGCCTCACTGTAATCATCCGTATAGAGCAACTCGACCAGAAGCGGGCCGCCTGCAACCAGCGCAGCGCAGGCACAGACACAGATGGCATCAATGCCCCATTGATATTTGCGCATCAGACGTCGCGCCTCGTCCGGGCGGTCCCGGAGCATCTCCGACACAATGGAAAACCCAACCGCGCGCGAGAACACGTCCAGAAACCGCTCGGCTGCAGAGATCCAGATAAAGGCAATGGCATAAAGACCCATGGTGACGCTCGAGATCAGCGCACCAAAAATGACCTTGTCGGTGTTGCGGATGATGAATGTCACCCCCGAGGAGGCCATGATCCACTTGCCATACTGCCACAGCCGGTCCGCCATCTCACGGTCCCACAGCCATCGCATGCGCGGACCCGGCATATAGAGATGGGACAGGGCCGCCTTGGCAAAATTCCCGACAGCCCCCCCGACCAAAAGCGCCCAGACCGTGGGGCTGATCAGGGCAAAGCCGATCTGACACGCCAGGCGCAGGATCAGGGTGACAAATTCAAGAAGGGCGATCCGTTTGAAGTCCATGCGCCGCATCGCAGCCTGCCAATTGGTCGACACCAGGCCCTGGCCAAACGGAAACAGCGCTGTCAGCGCAATCAGCAGCGGCATCTCGGGGGCGGCCATGGCAGACCCCGGTACCGCAAAACCAGGGCCTACAAAGGCAAAGATGACCGCCAGCGCCACCACAATCAGCGCAATCGCGATCGAGCGGATCACATTCACGGTCCAGGCCACCCGTAAAAACCGCGGCCCCATCCGGTCCTTTTCCCGTACAATGCTTTGATAGACGCCGATATCGGCCAAAAGCGCCACGGCATTCGCAAACACCATGGCAAAGGCCAGAAGACCAAAGGCTTCGGGCACCAAAAGCCGCGTCATGATGAGGTTGCTGCCCAGCCGGAAGACAAACTCGGTGCCCACCGTGACCATGTTCCAGCCCGTGGCATCCAGGGCCCGTGCCTTCAAAGACCCTTCGGTTGGTCTCAGTCTTGCCAGCCTGGCGGCAAAGCCCATGGTGCACCAACCTTGCAAAACGACGCCGGATTGGCTTCAACCATACTTGTTCGGAAAGGTCGAGAGAAACTCGCGCCCTGTTCCTGCCAGAGCGCATGTCGCGGTCACGCACCTCCTGTTTCGTGGCGCGTTCCAGGCACATCACACACTCTTCTGCCGTGGACCTATCGCAAGGGCTTTCTTTTGGCGTTACAGACAGGCGACGGCGCATGTGCGCGGTAAGGATGAGGAAGCAGGTTATTTTCAAAGGCGTCGTCAGATGAGCACTGCCCTCTTTCAGCAGTACCAGGCCAAGCGACATTTCGGCAGCCTCGACGGATTGCGCTTTATCTGCATCACGGCCGTGATCTGGCACCACAGCGCATGGGGCGCAGAGTTCGGGGCCGAGACCCTGCTGCTGGCGCGCGGTTTCCTTGGTGTGGATTTCTTCTTTGTTATCAGCGGCTTTCTGATCACCACGCTGCTGTTACGCGAAGAACAGACCCACGGCTATTTCGATCTGCGCCATTTCTATTGGCGTCGGTTGCTACGGATCGTCCCTATCTATTTCCTGGTGGTGGCTGTGAACACGTGCTTTGCCGTGTTTGTCCAGGGACAGCCCGAGAAGCTGGTGCTTCTGCCCTACTATCTCTTGTTTGTCTCGAATTTCCTGACCGAACACATTCCGAACCTGTCGATCACCTGGTCGCTGGCCGTGGAAGAACAATACTACCTCATCTGGCCCGTGCTGCTGATGCTCATCCCGCGGCGCTGGATCCTGCCGGTTCTGCTCGGGCTGATCACGGTCAATGTGCTGGGCCACATGGGGTGGCTGGATTGGACCGGTATCACCCGCATGACCTTCGGGCCCATGACGCTGCACCTGCCGCCCTATGCGCCCATTCTGATGGGGTCTGTGGTGGCCCTCGTTTTGAACAACCCCCACGGTTTTACTTTATTAGAGCCACTTTTGGCTCGGCGCGGTGCCGTCATTGTCAGTTTCGGGCTGCTGGTGTTGGCGCTGATGTTTCTGCCGGGGCGCGTGCTGGGCTGGCCCGCCTTCGTGATCCACTGTGCGATGTGTCTTGTGCTGACAAGTGCCGTAATGCGCGAGGATCATGCGCTCAGGGGGGTGCTTGCCTATCCCGCCATCGCGCGCATCGGGCAGATCAGCTACGGGATGTATCTCTACCACCTGATGTTTCTGACCGTGGGGTTCGAAATCCTGAACGCCCTTGGTCTCTATTCAGCGCCCGCATTGTTCTTTTTCTACTTCGCGCTCACCGTCATCGCAGCCGAGATCAGTTTTCGAACCTATGAACGCTGGTTCATGCGGCTGCGCCCGCGCCTGCGGCCCGCCTGGGCCAGAGAAGCAGCATAGCCTAGCGTTCGGGCGTCTCCGCAAACAGATCCAGCAAGCGGGCCGCTTCGGTGTGAATGTTGAACGCGTCCGCGACTTTGGTGCGGCCCGCCTTACCCATGCGCTGGCGTGTGGCCGGATCCGAGGCCAGCGCAGCAATCTTTTCGCCCAGCGGGGCCGCGTCGCCCGGGTGCACGAGATGCCCATGCACTCCGTCCTCCACCAGCTCCCCCACACCGGCCACTGTTGTGGCGATCACGGGCACTTCGCTGGCCATGGCTTCCATGAGGACAACCGGCACGCCTTCGGCAAAGGAAGGGAGCACAAAGATATCCGTCGCACGCATCAGCTCGGCCACCTCGGCCTGGGATTTATAGCCGACAAAGGACACATGTTCCCCAAGCGGAGCGGCCACTGCTTCCAGCCGTTTACGTTCCGGTCCATCGCCCACGATTGTCAGTCTGAGGTGCGGGAGATCGCGGACCAACATGCCAAGGGCCTCGAGCAGCATGTCGATCCCCTTGACCGGTGCAAGACGGCCTACAAACAAAAGCCGTATCTCATCGTCATCCCGCGGCTCGGCCCGCGGTGCATAGGCCGACGGGTTGATACCGCAATGGATGATCTTGATCTTGTCCCAATCTGCAGGATCGGAGTGGAACATGATCTGGCTGCGCGCAAAATGGCTGATGGTCGAGACAAAACGCGCACGCTTGGTTTTCTCTCTCAGCGCCCACTTGACCGGTTCAAACAGGTCCGCAGGGCCGTGCAAGGTAAAGCTGAACGGGATGCCCGTCATTTCAGAGGTCAGCATCGACACGGTGGCAGAACCCGCGATGAAGTGATTGTGGATGCAATCAACTCTCTTGCGCTCAAGATATCGCGCTAGCACCGTCGCCTCGAGAAAATAGACCATCTGGCGCATGAGCCCCGACGCTCCCGGCCCACGGGTGGCAAGAGCCAGCCGCAATGCGCCGAAATAGCGCCCCGGCGCATGAAACAGCCGCGACTGACAGGCCAGCAATCGCAGAGGGTTGCGCGCCGCCCTGAGCACATAAAACGTCGTGGCCGCGGCCCGTTTTTCCGACGGGCCAGGATGCTGTTCGGCGGGTGTTTGCCGGATCGCACAGGTCAGCACGTCAGCCCCCAGATCGCGCAGCGCCTCGATCTCGCGCAGGATAAAGGTCAGGGATACTTCGGGGAAATTGCCCGTCAGGTAGGCGATGCGTGGCACCCTGTCTTCAGCAGGTTTCTGTGTGTCTTGGGGTTCCATTACGTTCTTTTCGTCAGTCCACATAGCCAGGGCACCAGCGCCCAGGGCTTCAGCCCGCCGTAATCCGGCCCGGCCTTGCGCACGCGGTCGGGCAGGTCGGGTCGCTCAAAACTTGTGGTCGGGGTCTGGCAGGCCCCGTCCGGGCCAGCGCCCTGGATCAACAGCGTCAGTTCAGCCAGATGCAGGTGAAAATCACTACCCGGAAGGTGCGGGCGATCCGTTTTGATGGCGTCGGCCAGCTCTGCCAGACCGATGGATTTGTCTTGCCAGCCGCGCTGTGCGGCCTTCCATCTTGTAAAGATCCCTCCGGCAGGGCGCACGATCCCGGGGCTGCCGGGCGGCTGCGCCTCGGCCAAGGGTATACGCCCTCCGCCGACACCGGTCAGGCGCTGCAGAAATGTGTTTTCCCGAACCACGCGCAGATTGCGGGCCTTGAGCGGCACAGGATCGAACGGTTCCAGCCGCACCGGGCAGCGGTAATCGCGATAGGTGTCCGCACTCAGTACGCCGCGGTTGCCGATGATCCGCATCTGGTGGTCAGTAGGGGCAGCAATCGAGCAGGTGATGCGGCCGACAACGCCGCTCTGGAAATCCAGGCAGGCGACCGAGAAATCCGGTGTATCCGCAGGATCGAGTGTTTCATCGGTCTTGTCCGGCAGCGTGGCCTTGGAAAACGATGTCACCCGGCGCACGGGGCCAAAGATCGCGCACATCCACGACAGGTGATAGCCCACATGTTCCCAGGTGCAGCCCATCTCGTATTCATGCAAGTACGGCCAGGACGCCCCGGAGCGCGAGCGCCAGGTTTCCGGTTTCAGCAGATAGACGGGGTTGTCATCGAACTCGGCATAGACCATCCGCACGTCCCCGACCGCACCGTCCTCGACCGCCTTCCACAGCGTCAGCGCCGTGGGTGAGAGCAGATTGGACGGGGCCACGGACAGGCGCAGATTCTGTTGGCGCGCCAGGTCCACCAGCATCCGGGCCGAGGCGAGATCCATCGCCATCGGTTTTTCGGAATAGACGTGCCTCCCCGCCAGCAAGGCAGCCTTGCTGACCTCCACATGGCTTTCGATCGAGGTGAAATTCGCCACGATGGTAATGTCATCATCGGCCAGCAGCGCCTCCACGCTGTCATAGACGCGCAGACTGTAGAACGCACCAACCTGACGGGCGCGGGTGGCGTTTCGATCAAAGACACCGGCAATCTCGATTCCCGCATGCTGGTCAAACGTGGTCATGTAGTGGTCAAAGACATAACCGCAGCCGATCACGCCGATTTTCATAGGAGTATTCATGTGGGCATCCCCCACGCGCTGCGGGCGCGGTCGATGAGGTCCATGACCTCCACGCTCTGATCCAGCGGCATCGCCTCGGCCTCGACCCGGCCCGTGCGCACACAGTCCATCATCGCTTTGGCCTGGTAGTGATAGCCATTGCCGGCAAAGGCGACCGGCAGGGTCTGCCGGGACCTGGCGGCGCGCAAGCGTCCCAGCATCTGCCCGAGTTTCAGGCCCGTATGGCTTTCCCGAAACCGTTCGAGCTTGCGCGGCGACGCGCGGCCCTGGGCGTGCGCTGGTGTGGTGCGGGTCACATATGCACCGAGCGGGCGATAGATCGGGCCCTCAAGATGCAGCGTGCCACGCGTACCGGACAGGGTCGCACCCTCCCGACCCGTGCAGCGCAGGCTGGAGCGGATGGTGGACATTGCACCGTTCTCATGCCGCAAGACCAGCACCGCCTCTTCGTCAACACCGGTGGTGCCGATCTGGCCCAGCGTGTCCATCTCCTGGACAGGTCCCAGAAAGTGGCGCGCGAGCGACAAGGGATAGACCCCGCGGTGCAACAGCGATCCGCCACCTGCCGCAGGATCAAAGAGGCTGACGCCTTCGGCCGGTACATTGGCCGCCATAAAGCGCGCATCAAAGGCGCGGATCTCGCCCAGATGTCCCGACTGCAGCATATCCTGCACGGCTCCGGCAAAGGGTTGAAACCGGGTCCAGAGCGCCTCGATGCAAGGCACGCCCGCTTCACGGGCGGTGTTGACAATCCGCCTTGCCGCCCCGGCGTTGAGCGCAATTGGTTTTTCGATCAGGACGGGCTTGCCGGCGGATATCGCCATGAGCGCATGCGCTTCATGCACTGCGGGGGGCGTCGCGATATAGACGGCGTCGACGTCCAGGCGCACTGCTTCGGCGTAGTCCTCGGCCACATGCGGGACGCCGAGGCTCTGGGCAAAATGTGTCGCGTTCTCAACGCGCCGGGATGCAACCACATGGGCCGACGCCCCGGCATGGCGGAGATCCAGCACAAACTTCCGAGACACCTCACCGGTGCCCAGAATTGCCCACCGAAAGGGTCCGGCATCACTCACGTGGGCACATCTCCCTTTGCGGTAAAGACCCTCAGCGATCGCATGACGCGCAGCCCATTGCCTATCGCGCACCAGATCATTGCCCAGCTAGCGTCAATCCGGACCCGTGTAAATGTCATGTGCCGCAGCCTATGGCGAACGCGGTTGAGCGCAACCCGGCAAGACGCGCCGTTTCACGGCTGGCCCTGATGATGGCAAGAGGCAGGGCGCGCCAGAACAGGTGCGATCACCTGCGCGAGGCTTTGCGCGGCCAGGCTGTGACCATCCGCATCAAGATGGGTGTAGTCCCCCGGGATGTAGTAGGGCCTCGAGAGGGGGCCATGGTCCTGCCGCCCCTGTCGTAGTGCGGCACCAACGGAGACGAACGGCAGGTCAAACGCTGCGGCGATGCGCGCAAGCTCTTCTTCTGCATCCCCTGTGAGGCGCGCTTTCGGCACAAACTTCAGGTTATCGAGCCGCATGTCACCGATTTCGAACCGCGGCGGCAGATAGCCCATGATGAGGCAGCTGCCCAGCGATCGGGTTCTGGTCTTCAGATCCCACAGCGCGCTCTCGAATTCCGCCCACATCTGTGGGCCAAACGCAGCGGGCATATCAGGCTGCTGCCATCCATAGGCCAAGAGCGGCGACAGCGGTGCATCCACCGAAACCCGATGCCCGAGAAGGCCCAACGCGTATTTTCCGAACTCCACATTCAGCGACACCGCCTTCCACAGGGCCGAAGACTGAACGATATGCGCGATACGCGTCTTCACGCTGCGCGCGGGCCTTCGGTCCTGAGCCCGCAATGCCTTTGCCCGTGCCGCTGGGTCGCCCACCGCCGTGTCCTTTCGAAACTCCGTGAAGCTGACCATGTTGGTCGTCACCATCAGAACGATCACCGGCGGCGGTGTGGGGTCGGACCAAAGCGTATCCAGCCCGCGCAACATCTGACGCGGCTCACTACCCTCGACCCCGGCATTGCGCACGACGACGGGCACGGCGAGATGGGTGTTCAGCTGCAGCGGCCACGTGTCTTCGGCCCCGACGCCTGTGCCGAATGTCGTTGAATCGCCCAGGGCCAGAATCTGCGGCGGCTTTGTCACCTCTGTGCCCTCCGGGATGCGATAGGCTTTCTCGGTCAGAATGATCTTGTGCCCGCCGGTCATGTCAGGCGCATAGACCAGCCCCGCGAGGTTGGGCCAGAACAGGCGCAAGCCCAGTTCAGTCAACACGAGGCTGATACACAGTGCCACGATGATCCATTTTTCGTGCCGCAGCAGATCCCAAAGCACGTGCAGCATCGCGCGCGCACCGGAAAAACCAGCGCCGGTTTCGCTTGGATCAGGTGTTTCGCGCAATGTCATAAGGCTGCCTAGAATTGGAAATAGATGAACTCAACATTGACCGTACCCCGGAAGACAAGCGGAAAGAGCGCACAGGCCGCCAACGTGACCAACAGCGCCAGACGCGGCGAGGCTTTGATCACGGCGATCCAGCGGGCGCGTAATCCCGTCAACTCGACCACCAGCAGAAGCGCGATGATAAAGACGGGCCAGCCGGGTGCAAACGCAAACCCCTCTGACCAGAACAGAATGCGCTGCATGATCGTGACCGCCGTCTCGAGATCCGGTGCACGGAACAGGATCCAGGAAATACACACCAGGTGAAATGTCACAAACCACCGCAAGACAGTTACCGGAATTGATCTTGGCCGATGATGCGCCAACCCGATCATGCGTTCCAAGGACAGGATGGCGCCATGAAAGACCCCCCAAACCACCCAGTTCCAGCCCGCGCCATGCCACAGCCCCCCCAGCACCATGGTGATGAGTAGGTTGAAATATGTACGCACGGATCCTTTTCGGTTCCCGCCCAGGCTGACATAGAGATAATCCCGCAACCACGTGGACAGGCTGATGTGCCAGCGCCGCCAGAATTCGGCGATGGAGAGCGACAGATAGGGCGTATCAAAGTTGCGCGGAAGGGTGATCCCCAACATCAACGCGCTCCCGATGGCGATATCGGTATAGCCCGAGAAATCGAAATAAATTTGTGCTGCAAAGGCATATGTCGCCGTAAGCAGCGCCAGCCCGGACATCGTCTCCGGGTTGGCATATGCTTCGTTTACGATTGGTGCCATCGCATCTGCAAAAAAGACTTTCTTGCAAAGCCCCCAAACCACAAGCGCGATACCGGCGCGGATCAGAGCAGGCTGAAGGCTGTGCGCCTTGTGGATTTGTGGCACCAGGACATCGGCGCGAATAATTGGGCCAGCCACCAGCTGTGGAAAGAATGACACATAAAGTGCCACATCCACCGGATCGCGAAACGCCGAGAGTTTTCCACGATACACATCAATTGTATAACTCATTGTTTGAAAAGTATAAAAACTTATGCCGAGTGGTAGGACAAGATCTAGCATTGGCCAAGGTGTTACCCCAACCATCTCAGAAACTGTCAAGGAGAAGAAATCTGCGTATTTAAATATTATCAGAATACCAAGATTAAAGACCAACGAGGCAAAAAGGGCAATCCGACGCAAATTATGCCCTACTGGTGCACTTGAAATAACACGGGCAGCTATGTAATCTACAACTGTGGAGCCAACCAACAAAAGAGAAAGCTCTACGTCCCAAAACCAATAGAAAATATAGCTGGAAATTAGCAGGAAGTAACGCCTATACGCCATATTTAGTGTGAAATTAATCGACACCACCAAAACAAGAAAAATTAGAAAATGTGTCGAATTAAATAGCATTTATGATAGAAAATTCATGGCACTCAGCATGGGTGGCGCCTATCCCAGACTGGCCTTTTTGTCACGCCGCTTCCGTACATGCCACCTCAGGAGAGCCTTTGACTTGAGGCCTGGAACAAACGCAGGGCTGCATGGAAGACCGCATGATGTTCTCTCTTGGGTCACCAGAGTTCTACAGTGAGGTGATTGGGCCGGTCATGTGTCGATGCCGCCAGTTTCGAACAGTTCGGAGGTCGAAACCATGTCTGCCTCGGCACGAGCCAGACCCCGATCGGGCACCATACCAAGCTTTGAGGCAAGACCCTAGAATACGACTTCAAATGCGCCGATCGACGGGTATTGCGGTCGAGCGAAGCCGTAAAAGTCATCCAAAGCCGTCAACCCTGATATAGCAGCTCCGAGCGCTGTTGAACCGGTTTGCGGCGCAGCACTCCACACAATGTGATTTGCTGTCCCGTATTCGGAGCGGAAGTCAGGCAATCCTGACGTGGCAAGGTTCAGACGCACCTCTTGCCCGGTCAACCAAGTGCTGCCAGTGTTGTTGGTGACAGTGACACCCGTCGCATCGAATGAGAACGACACCGCACTGGCAGTGTTATTGATAAAGGCCTCATGTGCAGCGTTTGTTGCGGGGCTAGGTTCGAAGTCACTCTGAACACGATTGCCCGGCCATGAGGTGTAGGGCACCATAACCATCTGTCCATCGGGGACATCAGCTGTCAGCGTGAAGATGTTGCTCAGATAGCCCAGATCACGCCGGCCATCATACCGGGGCTCCCACAAGGGTGCCGTGCCGATTGGGGCGCTGGGAATGTCCGGCGTTGCCAGATTGGGCTGGTGGTAAACGTTGTTCTCGAACGTCACATTCCCAAATGGCGGGTTTTGCTGGTTTGAAAACGCGGTAACTCTGGCGTCACCGCCCACTGCCTCTGCGTCCGATATCTGGTTGATGATTGTGTTGCTGTAAATGTTAACGGGTGCATCAAGATACTCCTGCGCAGTAAAGCTCGCCCCTGTTGGAACAAAGGCAGCAAGACTGATAGGTGATCCTACGCCCGCCGTCCCATAGAGCGTTCTGTCTCCCGCCTGAACCAGAAGGCAATTGCGCATTGTAAAGCCGGGATGCTCAACACGAACGGGATCGGCGGTGTAGACACCACTAACCATTGCCGTCTTGTCCAAGATAACATTATTGATCGTTCGTTCGCTTGGGCCTCCAAGATCCATCTCGATTGCACGCCCACCACTCTCCAACGCACAGCACTGCATGTTGAGCTTGCCGCGCGGATCGCCAATCTGGTTCCAACGCACGCATGGCTGTGAGACGTGAACGCCTCGGCCAGTGGGGAACTCAGTCCAACCGTTGTTGCTGAACAGATCAGACGAGTGCATCACACACTTACCACCCCGCTCAATACGGATTGGCCCATGCGTGTTGTTGCCAGCACCGTTCTTGACACCGCCGGACAATGCCTGCGGGTGCTGTCGAAAACGGCACCCGGTGTAGGATGTGAAGCCTTGTTGATCTTCAAACACGGCGAAATTTGCCCAGCTATCGACGATTGTATTGTTGAAAATGAGATCAACAGTATCGGGGCCGTCCTGATGCCGCTGGTTGCGTGTGACAAGTGTATTGAACCCATTGGCAACCACGTCATTGAACAGGATGTATGTGGCAAATCCCGTGTTGAATGTATTGTAAAACGCCTGCCCCTCAGCCTGACCAGATGGATTTGGACCACCAATCATGCCTGTTCTGGAATCGTAATAGCCATCAAGGTTAAGACCGTAAAAGACAATGTCAGTGCGCTTTCCCGGACTGCTGCGGGCTGTCTCGTCCTCCAGAAAACCAGCGGTACCGGAGTTGGAGCAAAACAGCTTCTCGGGCGTGCCTGAGCCGGGCGAGGCGCACCAGTAGAAGTTCTTGTAACCTGACCGTGGACGCAACAGGCCCGGGGCCTGATCAAAGAAATGCTGAACCTCACGATCAAACATGATGCGGTACATCTTGGTCGGGTCAGAGCCTTGCAATGTCCCCTGTAGTTCATAGGCGGCAAGTGGTGTGGCAACAGTCCTTGCCCCCGCCGGTGCCCGGGCAAACGTCGGATCCGTACTGACGAAAATCGTCCGATTACCTGCAAACAGCATATCAGGATCGCCGACCGTGATCGAGACGGGGTTGCCCTGTTCATCGCGCAGGGACGCCAGCGCCGTCTTGCCGGACGAGGGTTCGATCACAAGGCATGTGGGGTTGTACGAACCCGGGCGCTGATAGGTGTGTGACGCAAGCGGCCCGTAGCCCCGGTTGGCGTTCTTGTGCACGTCCGGCACATTTTCAGGCGCGGTGAACACGGAACCCGGATCGCCAAAATCCCAGAAGTAGTAGATGTTGTGAAACTGCGGGTCATAGGGGTTTCCGGGGCTGGCCGGACCGGGCGTGTCAAATCCGTCGAGCACCACTTCGAAGTTGACCCCCTCCGGGGCCACCTGCAACTGGCTGCGGCGCATCACGATCCGGGCGCTCTGCTGGGTGCCGGCCTGGGCCTGCACGGGCCATCCGCCGGGCTCCGTGGTCCCGACCTCGCCATCGCTCGACAGCACAACATCTGCACCTGCGGCAAATCCCTGAAATCCGATACGCGTCGTCATGACACTTCTCCTGCCCGATGCATTGCTGTGATGTTAGGTGAGCGAAATAGACCGATCTGCCATGCGGGTGATGCTGCGCTGATAGATGTTCTCCAGCTCGGCCGCATTCGTAAACCCTGTGGACAGCATCAGCTCGGCACATCTGAAGTCATTGTTGAAGATCGTGCCATAGTGCACACCCCCCAGAGCCTGGGGCAAAGCCGCAATCGCCCCGCGCGGCTCACTCAGAGAGGTCACGAGCGATCCTGCCTGGTCCCCCCGGAAATAGACGCAATCGCCCGCCGCGTTCAAGGACACGCCGATGAACACGTAATCCGTGGGCATGGCACCATCCACCACCGGTGCGCTGCCACCGTTGCGCGCGATGGTCAGATCATCGTTCGACACGGTAAAGACCGTCCAGCCCGGCGCGCCGCCTTGCGGCCCGAGCGTGCCGCCCACAATGCTGGCCGCGGACGTGCGTTGCACAACTGCGCAAAAGGTAAAGTCAGCCGTTTCCACAATATCCGACAGATAGCCACGGCCGAGCCCCTGAATACGCACGGCGTTGCTCTCGAAGGTCGATCCGGCCCCGGCCGGTCCAGCGGTCAGGGACGCGCCGGTCTTGAGATCACCGAGCGATGCGGCGTCCGACCCAAAGAGCCAATGCGCATCCATGGCATCTTCGGCGACCGGCGCTGTCGGTGTCGAGGCGATCACCAGCGGCGTTGGCGCGGCCTCCGACAGGGCACTTACCGTGTAGGTGCCATCGGGCAAGAGCCCGGCCACATCGAAGGGCGGTGTGCCGACAAGCTCAAAGGTCTCGCCCGACGCTGTGTTTTCGAAATGGAACCGTGCCATGCTAGTTTCCTTCCAGAACAAGTGTGCCGTCCACGTCCGGCACTGCGGGTGTTACGGTGGATTGAATGACCGTTCCCTCGATGTGCCACTCGCCGCCGGCGCCCGCTGCAGCCCCTGCTTTCAACATGTCCAGGGCCGCAAGGTAGCGCGCCCCCAATATGCGCAGGGATGCTGCATCAAAATGGATGCCATCGGCCTGCGGCACCAGACCGCTGCTGTCGACAAAGGCGGTGCCGCCGACCCTGGCTGGCGTGTTGCTCAGCGCGGCCTGTACCGTCTGACGATTGGCGTCACCGGCCACCCAGGCCGGGACCATGCCACCCACCACAAACGGTGTTGTTGCACTTGCCGCGGTCACGTCGGCGCGGATATCGGCGATCATCTGGTCGAGGCGGCCCGCATAGGCATCGGCATCCGCGGCAGAGCCCGCATCACTTTCGCCCTGATGCCAGAGGAACCCGCAGAACTCGTAATCCGGGTTGGCCGCGAACAGCGTGTTCAGGCGCGAGACCGCGCTGTTGTAATAGGAATTGCCCCGGTTCCAGTGATTGCCGGCAAAGCCGGTAGAGCTTCTGGCATCCGGCACAAGAAGGACGCGCTCATGCGGGTTGGCCGCCATGTGATCGATGGCGAATTGCAGCGCCAGACCCATGAAACCCGCGGACCCGTCGTGGTGATCCAACAGGGTCTGCGCGGGAACGATCTCATCATTCGTGCCGCCCGAGGCACGCCCGGTGCGGGCGACCTGGAATACCTGATCGGGATAAGGCGCGGCCCCGTCAAAGGGGGTGAACCCCACCATGTTCGACTGCCCGATCAGGCTGAAGACGAGGGTGCGGCGGACAATCGGTACCGGTGCCGAGACCTGCACCTGCGCGGTCTGCCCGATCTGCATCGCGACCTCGCGCACATGCAGCACGGTGTCGAGATCGGCCGCCTGAATGTCATAGGTTGTCTCCGTGGCGCCGGCGATGTCCACATCGTCGCGGACCCATTGGCCCAGAACCACAATGGCGCCCCGCGCCGCATCATAGGCCCAGAGCCCCGGCATGTACTGCATCGTCTGCCCCACGTCGGCGGCGGCACTCAGGGCAGGGGGAACAAGGTTCACCGGACCGGCGGCCAGATCGGCCTGGGACATAAGATATGTCCCCGCGTAGACCGCAGGCGCGGTCACGATGATCTCGACCGGGTCGACTCCGCTGACAATCTCGATCTGGTTGTTTGCGGTGGTCACAACAGTGGTTTCAGCGGGCGGGGGCAGGGGCGGCGCGCCCACCACATCACCGACCAGCCCAACGCCGAGGGCCAGAGAAATGGACAGCATCAGTACAGTGCCACGATGCTGGTGGCCGTTGTGCCGGTGCTCCAGACGCGCTGCGCGCGCACGGGAAACGCGCTGCCTGCACCGACAAAGAGCGTTTCGGTGTCGCCTGCGACGGTGGTCACGCGAACAAATCCGCTTTGTCCGACATTCAGGGCCCGACTGGCCGAGGCAAGATCGTCTGTGTCACTGGGCGTGACAGCGGCCAGATGAGATGCCGGGCTTTCAAGGCCGGGTGTGTACTGCTGAAACGTATCGGCCACTGTAACATCTCCTCGAATGAAAGGCCCCGATGCGGGGACGGGCGAGTGCGAAGATGTGTTAAATTGGTTAACGGTCTCTTCGTGATGCGCACGGTGCGCCGCCTTCGGGGCTGCGTCATGGCGCAAGACATTGTTTTGCCAAAAGCATCTGTAGTAATGAAGCGGCAATACGACGGATGCATCATCAGACCGCAGACAACGCGGGTCGTCTTTCGGCAGACGTAAAGGTCACAGGCATGGTTCCGACAATTGCGATTTTCAGCTGGCCGATCGTCGTTATCGTTCTGTTCCGGAAGTATTCCCAGCATCTTGCCGTCGCGGTCAGCATCGTAGCGGCCTACCTGCTGTTGCCGGTGGAGGGGGGCATTGATCTGCCCCTGCTGCCCCCCATCAACAAGAACACGGTGGTCGTGATCGCCATCCTGTTGGTGCTGCTGAGCCTCGACAAGCGCACCAGAACCACCCAGGCGCTGCCGGGATGGCTGCCAAAGCCGCTGTTGCTGCGCATCCTGATCCTGGGGGCCGTGGGCGGTGCGATGATGACCGTGGTCATGAACGGGGATCGTGTCTTTTACGGCAACCGCGTCCTGCCGGCCTTGCGGCTCTATGATGCGTTTTCGGCCATGCTTGGGGCCGCGCTCATGCTGCTTCCGATGCTGCTCGCGCGCAAATATCTGGCCCGGCCCGAACATCATGTCCTGCTGCTGACCGTGCTGTGCATCGCCGGGCTCTGCTATTCGCTGCTTGCGGCTTACGAGCTGCGCATGTCGCCCCAGCTGAACCGTATGATTTATGGATTTTTTCCGCATTCCTGGGCCCAGCACGTGCGCGGCGGCGGATACCGCCCCCTCGTGTTTCTGTCGCATGGCCTGCAATTGGCCATCTTCTTCACGGGGGCTGTCATTGCGACCTGCTGCCTGATGCGCATCCATGTCGAAAAGAAACGCATGCTTTATATCTTTGCGATCATCTGGCTTTTGGCGATCCAGGTGATGAGCAAGTCCTTTGGTGCGCTGGCGATCACAGTCGTGCTTGCGCCCCTCGTTGTCTTCCTGTCCGTCCGCATGCAGCTGATCGTCGCGGCATGCCTTGCCATTCTGGTGGTGTCCTATCCGCTGAGCCGCGGGGCAGGGGTGATGCCCGTGGATGATGTCAAGAATTTCATCGCCCGGATCGACCCACAGCGCGCCGCCTCTCTGGGCGTGCGGCTGGAACATGAAGAGGCTCTGCTCGAGAAGGCCTCCGTGCGCCCCGTCTTTGGCTGGGGCGGCTGGGGCCGGTCGCGAATCTATGATGAAAACGGCCGGGATGTCACGATCGCCGACGGCTATTGGGCCATCGCCATCGGCGTGGGGGGCTGGGTGAAATACCTGTCGGAGTTCCTGATGATGGGGGGGGCGGTGGTTTTGCTGGCGCTCCGGCAACGGATCTACAATGTGGGGCCCGAAACCGCCGCCCTGGCGCTGATCACCGCCGGCTGGATGGTGGATCTCTTGCCCAACAGCGCTCTTACACCGCTTCTCTGGCTTGTGGCGGGCGCGCTCTGGGGCAGGTTCGAGCTGGGCCGGATCACTGACACGGCCGAAGCACAGGACACACCGGAACAGACCCGCACCGTCCGTTATCGTCGCCGGCCACAAAATCGCCCGACCCGCGGCGGACCTACGACATATGCAAGGGCCAAGTCGCCCCAGAGCACCCCCACCCCCTGATCCCAAGGGTCCGCAAAGACAGCCCATGCCCACATCACTCTCTGTTTCGATCATCAATTATCGCACCGGCGATCTGACCATAGACTGCGTGCAGTCGGTGCTGGAGGCGGCCCGTGCCGAAGCGGCACTCGATATTCACACGATCGTCGTCGACAACGCCTCGGGCGATGGCTCCGCCGATCAGATCGCCACATGGATCAAGGAGCAGAATGTCGGTGATCGGGTCACCCTCGTGCGCTCACCCACCAATACCGGCTTCTCCGGAGGCCACAATCAGGGCATCACCGCCCGGCCCAGCGACTTTGTGCTGGTGCTGAACTCGGATGCGGCGGTGCGCCCCGGTGCCTTTTCGGCCCTGATCCGCGCCGCTGAAAACGCCCCCGACACCGGCTTTTTCGCTCCCCGGCTCGAAGACCCCGATGGCACGCCCCAAGTCAGCTGCTTTCGCGCCCATTCCCCCCTGTCGGAGGTGATCCGCACCGCGGTCACAGGCGCTGTCACCCGGGTTCTGAGGCGCTATGAGGTCGCTCTGGGCGTCAATCCACCCCCAAAACACATCGAATGGATGAGCTTTGCCTGCATCCTGTTGCGCCGCGAGATGATCGACGCCATTGGACCCATGGATGAGGGTTATTTCCTCTATTTCGAAGACGCCGAATATGCCTTGCGGGGTCGTCGTGCGGGCTGGGGCTGCGCCTTTGTGCCCGAAGCGCGCGTCATCCACTATCGCGGTGGCAGTGGACCGGTCAAAGCGCTGCAGAAGGCCAAAAAACGCCTGCCGCGCTATTACTACTGCGCCCGAAGCCGCTTTTTTCACCAGCAATACGGGCAGGCCGGACTGCTAGCGGCCAATCTGTGCTGGCATCTGGGCCGTGGCATCGCACAGCTGCGCCGGCTTGCCGGGCGCGCACCGGTGCCGATGGCCGCCCATGAGGCCCGCGATATCTGGACCAACTTTGCCAACCCCCTTGGTCCGCGCGGGGCCCCCGGAGAAGACCATGGCAGGCCCTGATTTCCTGATCATCGGTGCCATGAAATGCGGCACCTCGACCCTGCAGGCGCAACTGGCAGCCCAGCCGGGTATCTTCATGACCACGCCGAAAGAGCCCAATTTCTTCTCCGATGACCCGATCTATGCCAAGGGGCTGGACTGGTACGGCACGCTCTATGACGCCGCCGGCCCCGACGATCTGAGGGGCGAGGCCAGCACACATTACACCAAGCGGCCCACCTGGCCCGATACGGTCGCAAGGCTGCAAGCCGCCGTGCCAGATCCGCGCCTGATCTACATGATCCGCAATCCCGTCGACCGCTGCGTGTCGCATTACATCCACGACTGGAGCGAGGGGCGGATCGCCCATGACCTCGACACCGCCATCGCAAAGCTGCCCGAGATCACCGCCTACAGCCAATATGCCATGCAGATCGCACCATTTCTCGACGCCTTCGGGCCCGAGCGCATCCTGCTGACCAGCCTCGAGGCGTTCAAACGTGACGGGGCGGCGGAACTGGCCCGCATCAGCGCCTTTGTCGGCATGGCACAGCCGGCAAGATGGCAAGACACGATCGAGGCGCAGAATGTCTCGGCCCAGCGGATACGCCGGATGCCGCTGCAGGGCCTCCTGCTCGACAATCCCGTGGCCGAGACCCTGCGCCGCGCCCTGGTGCCCAAGGCCATCCGCGCCCGGATCCGCAAGGCCCGCACCATGGACACCCGGCCCACGCTGGGTGACGCCACCCGTGCCCGGCTCGAGGCGACGTTCCTCGAAGACCGCGCCGCCCTCGCCACGCTCTTTCCTGACCATCCCGCGCTGACGGATTGCTATCCCTTTGCCGCGCCATGAGTGATGCGCCCATCATAGGGGCCGTCGCCATTGGCCGGAATGAGGGGGACCGGCTGGTGGCGTGTCTTGCCGCACTCCAGGGCAGGGTGGACCCCATCGTCTATGTGGACAGCGGATCGACCGATGACAGTGTTGCGGCCGCACGCGCCGCGGGGGCGCATGTGGTCGCGCTGGACACGTCCATCCCCTTTACCGCTGCGCGGGCGCGCAATGCCGGGCTGGCCGCCTTGCGCGCACAGGCGCCGGAGGCCGCTTATGTGCAGTTCCTCGATGGCGACTGCGTGCTGCAATCGGGCTGGATCGAGGCGGCCCGCACCTTTTTACAAGAGCACCCGCAGGTGGCCGTCGCCTGTGGCCGGCGGCGCGAGAAATTTCCCGATCACAGCCTCTATAACAGGCTGATCGACGCGGAATGGGACACGCCCGTGGGCGACGCCAAGGCCTGCGGCGGGGACGCGCTGATGCGCATCGATGCGCTGCAGGAGGTGGGCGGCTACCGCGACAGCCTGATCGCCGGAGAAGAGCCCGAGCTGTGCGTGCGGCTGCGCGCCCGGGGCTGGACGATCCAGCGGCTCGATGCCGAGATGACCCTGCATGATGCCGATCTCACCCGGTTCGGCCAGTGGTGGCGCCGCGCCCAGCGGGGCGGGCACGCCTATGCCGAAGGGGCAGCCCTGCACGGGGCCCCGCCCGAACGCCACAAGGTGCGCGAGACGCGCAGCGCGCTGTTTTGGGGGGCGGGCCTGCCGATACTGACGCTTCTGGGGGCGCTGCTGGTCAGCCCCTGGGCGCTGGCGTTGCTGCTGGCCTATCCGGCGCAGATGCTGCGGCTGCGGGGCAAAGGGGCACCTTGGGCGCAAGCGGTCTTTATCGTTCTGGCCAAGCTGCCGGAGGCACAAGGTGCGCTGCAATACTGGGTCAAGCGCCTGCGCGGTGCTGAAAGCACGCTGATCGAATACAAGTAAGCCCTGACGCGGTCAGTTCAGATCATATACTTCCAGTTGCAGCCGCCCCGCCGTCACGCTGCGGTGCGGCGTGCGCCCCCCGATGACCGTGGCCAGCGCGGGCGCCACGTCATCTTCGGGATCTGGCTGACGAGTGGACGCAGACTGCGCATTGCGCACCACGAAAAGAGCGCCAGTTTGCGGCAATGCGATCTGGCCGGCCTCTGCCAGCGGCACGAATGTCGACCGTAACGCCGCATCAATCACGTTGCGATTGTGGTCGCGGCTGATGAACCCGTAAGCCGCCCCTTCGAACGCCTGCGGCGCATGCCAGCGAAAGGCCGGCTCCAACATCTGGTAGCCCAGAACCAGCGTGTCGGTCGCTGGATCGAACGCCTGCATCTCGGCGGCCAGCACGCGTTCTGGCGTACGTTCCGGGGCAGGGGGCAGAAATGTCTGGAACGCCACGAGCTGGGAGACCACCAGAAACGCCACCCCGCCCCAGCGTAGCACCGGGCGCATTGACATCAGCCCCGCCGCCAGCACCAGCACTGACACGATGCTGCCCCAGGCAATCACGCGCGCCATGTAAAGCGGTTTGAAAAAGCTGACCCCCAGTACCAGAAGCGGCAGGCCGATCACCATGCAGCCCATCAGCCAGGCGATATGCGGGCGGTGCCTGAGCGACCACAGCCCCCAGAGGATCATGAGCGCGACAACGGGCTTGGCCCATTTGGGGTAGGGGTAGGCTGCTGCGGTCTGGCTGTAGATATAGCTGACCGACGGCTCGGGCACCCAGAAACTGCCTCCGACAGTGCCGGTGGCATGCACCACAAACGGATAAAGTGCGGGCATAATCAACAGGATATAGAGAGCCAAGGCCGCAAGGGCCTGCCACAGGAACCGCAACGGCAAAATGCCGAGACCGACACAGATCAGGACCCACAGCCCAAAGAGCGTCATCACGAAAATCCCCAGCGCCTGCGCATAGAAGGCAAGGGCAAGGGCGGCGGCAAACCCGGCCCACAGCCAGGGGTCGGCAGGCCCCGTTTCCGCGCTATCCTGTGATAGCGGCCCCTGCATCCGGCGGCGGGCCCGGCTTGCCAGCACCACCGCACACCACAAGGCCACTGCCATGGCCAGATTGGCCAGGCAATACATCCGCACCTCGCGCCCCTGATAGATGAACATCGGGGCCGAGATCAGGAGGATCACCGCAATCAGCGCCATCGGCCCCGGCGCAATCCGCCGCGCGATCAGGTAGAACAACGGCACGATCAGGAGGCTCAGGGCAATGGGCAGGCTGCGCACCGCCACGATGCTTTCGCCAAAGACGCCGTTCCACAGTTTCTGCAGACCGTAATAGACCGGGCGGTGCGTGTCGGTGCCCCAGTGTTCGACCATCAGCTCGTACCAGCCGGCACGGGTGAACATCAGCGTGACATGTTCGTCCCACCAGTAATCCTGCCAACCCAGCCGGACCGACAAAAGGGCGGCCCCGACCCCCATCATCGCTACGATGACCCAGCCGTCGGTGCGCGTCAGCGGCACAGCTTTTGGAGAGGCAGAACGGACCATCGCGACATCCCTGGCGTTACCTGCCAGAACGGACCCCGGCCTGGCGCAGACACATACGAACCTTGCCGCCCCGCGTCTACGCGTCAATGCGCCCTTTTACAGCCCACAGGCAGGCGAGAAATCGCACAAATACGGCGAAAATCAGATGGGATATTGCTACCATAGATGGAATCTTAATCTGTCCGAATCAGTATGCAGCGAAATGCACCAGCTGTTTCCGAACCGCGCATAAAACAGGTCAATTTCCATCTACAATTGCACACTGCGGCTGCGAGAAGGCCAAAATCTGACGGAATAGCGGCTGAAAATGGTTATCAAGAGTTTAACGGCCCCCCGATCTCTTGTAATGTAAGGTCAGTAGTTCGGTTCGTACGGATACAACAAAGGTTATCATGATGAAAAAATCATTACTCTTGGCAGGCGCGGCCGTTCTTGCGCTGAGCTCCGCAGCGACAGCTGCTACATTTAGTGTTGATGGCGTCAAAGGCGTTATACCTGCTTCTGGCCAGACCAACGAAGTTTTGACCAATGTGTTTGGTATGGGGTCCGCCGCGGGTTTCTTCGGCTCGGAAGTATCCATCAGTGATGCCGCGACCATCCAAGTAAGCTACTTTGGTTACGAAGCGGGTTTCACGAACTCGTTTGAAATCGCAGGCACAGGTGGCACCAGCGCAAGCTTTTCGACCGGCGTGCCAAGTTTCCTCTATGCAGACAATGCAGCGACACCGATCTTGACAGAAACCATCACGGTGGCTGCAGGTGTGCTTGACTTCTCGTTCAGCACATTGGGTGACGTGATAACGTCTGCTGCCACAGTCGAGAACGACCGGACCAAAATGGGTGCGAACACCGACAACAGTGCCTCGCCAGCCATTGCGAATTTCTTCTCATCGCTTTCGACGTCTGCTGAGACCGTGTTCCTGTTCTTTGATGATGCAGGCGGCGGCGATGACGACAACCACGACGACTTCGTCGTGAGCCTGAGCATGTTGCCTCCGGGCCAGGAGCCCGAGCCCGTTCCGCTGCCGGCCGGTGGTCTGCTGCTGATCGGTGGTCTGGGCGCGTTTGCCATGGCACGCCGTCGCAAGACCAAAGCCTGATCCGATCCAGGACACGTCATGATGCAGGGGCCCGCGGGCCCCTGTTTTCGTTTCAGGCAGACAGCCTCAGCCTAAACGCTACCCCCGCGCATAGACATCCTCGTAGCGAATGATGTCATCCTCACCCAGATAGGACCCGGTCTGCACTTCGATCAGCACCATGGGCACCTTGCCGGGGTTTTCCATCCGGTGCACCGCCCCCAGCGGGATGTAGACGGACTGGTTTTCGGTCACCAGCCGCACCTCGTCATCGATGGTCACCTTCGCGGTGCCTTCCACCACGATCCAGTGTTCCGCCCGGTGGTGATGGCTTTGCAGCGACAGCGCCGCGCCCGGATTGACCACAATCCGCTTGACCTGAAAGCGGCGGCCGATGACCAGGCTTTCGAACCAGCCCCAGGGCCGGTGATCGCGGGGAAAGGTTTCGGCCTGCAGCACATCCTTGGCCTTGAGCGTGCTCACCGCGCGCTTGACGTCCTGGGCGCGGGATTTGTCGGCCACCAGCACCGCGTCCGGCATCGCCACCGCGATGATGTTGTCGAGACCAATACCCACGATCTGCTGTTTCTCATCCTCGGACCGCAACAAGCTGTCGCGACACTCGATCGCCGTAGCGGCCCCATGCAACGATACCCCGTTTTCATCCGGCCCCGCTTCGCGCCAGACCGCGTCCCAGCCGCCCAGATCGGACCAGCCCGCCCCAAAGGGCACAACCACCAGATCGCGGACCTTTTCCATCACCGCATAATCGATCGAGATATCGTCGAGCTGCGCCCAGGCCGCGGGATCGATCCGCAAAAAGCCAAGGTCCGGTTGCGCCGCATCAAGGGCCTGCCGCACCAATGCAACCATGTCCGGCGCAAGCGCCTCGTAGGCCGCAACGATGGTGGGCACCGAGAACATGAAAATGCCCGCGTTCCACAGGTAATTGCCATCCGCCAGCATCGCCCGTGCGGTGTCCTGATCCGGCTTTTCGACAAAGCGTTTGAGCGGGACAGGGGCGCAGCCTTCGGGCGTGCCCCCCATCTCGAGATAGCCATAGCCCGTCTCGGGCCGGTCGGGCGTGATTCCGAACGTCACCATCTGCCCCGCGGCCGCGGCATTGGCCGCCACGTCGACCACCGCCAGAAAGGCGTCCGTGTCCGAAATCACGTGATCCGACGGGGCCACAAGCATCAGCGCCTCCGGGCTGCTGGCCTGCAGATGCAACGCCGCCGCCAGCACGGCCGGCGCGGTGTTGCGCCCTTCGGGTTCGATCAGGATCGCGCCCGGATCCACTCCGATGCCGGACATCTGTTCGGTCACGATAAAGCGGAAATCGGAATTGGTGACCACCGTGGGCGCTGCGAACCGCGGCCCCGACAGCCGCAGGGCCGAGGACTGAAACAGGCTCTCGTCCTGCATCAGCCTGGAAAACTGCTTGGGATAGCTTTTGCGCGACAAGGGCCACAACCGCGACCCGGACCCTCCAGCCAGAAGAACAGGAGAAATAATGTGATGCGACATGATCCAGATCCAAACGTTGCCTGCCTGCTGTGTGTTAAGCGCGCCTGTTGTGTCAACGCTAGGGTAAATTGTGGGTTTCTTTCGGCGGACCGATGCTTCGGGGTCCCTCTCGGATCAGCGGGCAGGCAGAGCGCCGCTCTCGCTGTCCTGAACGCACACGGCTGCTCGTATCAAGCGGCACTTTATGAACAAAGTGCAGTTGGTTCATCCGCAACACAGTGTTCCCAAGAATTCGTTTGAATTTTCGGCACCTCATTGGCATAGGCGTACACATTTCAGGTTATGTGATCAGGATACCGAATGCTCAAACTAGCCAAAAAATCCATTCGGGCTGTTTTGAAATCTCAGGGGTTTGCTCTCTACAACACGAACCAGCCCCGTGTGTATAGCGAAGACAACCTGAGCACGGACCACAACCACAGTTTCGTCAAGGATCCACGATTTATTGCCGCCTACGATCGGGCCAAGCAGGCCAATGGTGGCGTGGATCACATGATGCGATGGCGTGCCCATGTGGCGTTTTGGGCAGCCCGCCACGCGGTCAACCTGAAAGGCGATTTCGTGGAATGCGGTGTGAGCACGGGGTTCCTGATGTCAGGGATCATGCAGGACCTCAACTGGAACACGCTTGAGCGCAACTGCTACCTCTTCGACACCTTCCAGGGCCTTGATGCGCGTTATACCAGCGAAACAGAAGCGCAGGATGGGCGTCTCAAGCGGTTTTCCGGCTTGCGCGAAGATGCCGTGCGCGAAAACTTCGCCGAATTTCACAACGTGCATTTCGTCGTTGGCACCGTTCCCGAAACGCTGGACAAGGTCGAGATCAATGAGGTCGCCTATCTGTCGCTGGACATGAACTGCACGGCACCGGAAATCGCGGCGTTCAGGCATTTCTACCCCAAGCTTGTTCCGGGCGGATGGATCGTTTTGGATGACTATGCCTATTCAGGATATGATGAGCAGCACTATGCCTATAATGATCTGGCCAAGGAGATGGGCATCGAGATCCTGTGCCTGCCAACAGGGCAGGGACTGGTAACGAAACAGGGCTGATTGGCGCGCGGATTTCCCAAAAGAACAGTTCCGAGCCCGCCTCCTAAGCATGTTCTCAACAAAGACGCGACAGGGGCGGCAGTGTTTCCCGTACCGCAAGAATCCCGCGAAAATGTCATCTTTTCAGCGCACGGTTTCGCTACCATTGCAGCGCTATTCAGTATAGTTACACACAGGTTTCTTTCACGCATCCCGGCGCATTGCATGTACGTTATTCACAAGGCCCATTCTGACACATGACCTATTTCAGCTCAGAAAAGCGATCCGTCGCCGCGTTCTTCAACCCCGGCATCCTGTGGCTGCTTATCGCCACCCTTTCGTCGATCGTGTTTTACTGGGAAGGGTACACCGCGCTCTTTGAAGCCTGGCAATTGCCGGAATACAGCCACGGGCCGCTGATCCCGATCCTGTCGGCGCTGCTGTTCCTGCGCCAGCTCAAGGAGGTGCCGGTCAACCACGGCGAGGTGCGCGACCGCGCGCCGGGCCTGTGGCTTCTGGGCTTTTCGCTGCTGCTGGCGCTGGCTGGCAAGCTCAGCAAGATCGACGATATCGTGGCCTATGCCCAGATCCTGTGGGTCGGGGCGATCCTGCTGATTTCCTTTGGCTGGCAGGTGGGCAAGCATTTCTGGCCGCCGGTCCTGCACCTTGTCTACATGCTGCCGCTGCCGGGCGTGTTCTACTATAAGCTCTCGACCTGGCTGCAAAAGGTGTCCTCCGAATTCGGGGTCTGGCTCCTGCAGCAGATCAATGTGCCCGTCTATCTCGAGGGCAACATCATTGATCTGGGCGCGCTCAAGCTGCACGTGGCCGAGGCCTGTTCGGGGCTGAACTATCTGTTCCCGATCCTGTCGTTTTCCTACATCTTTGCCGTGCTCTACCGCGGGCCCATGTGGCACAAGGCGGTGCTTTTGCTGGCCGCAGCCCCCATCACGGTCGGGATGAACTCGGTCCGGATCGCCATCGCCGGCTGGATTGCCCAGAACTGGGGCACCGATCACCTCGAAGGGTTCACCCATTTCTTCGAAGGCTGGGTGATCTTCATGATCTGCATCGTGCTGCTGTTCCTGCTGGCCTGGATCATGCTGCTCTTTCGTCGCGACCGCGTGTCCTTGCCCGATGCGCTGGACCTGGACACATCGGGCCTTGGCACGCAGGCGATGCGCCTGACGCTGGTGCAGCCCTCGCGGATCCTCATCACAGCTTCGCTGATCACCGTTCTGGGTGCCGTGGCCTGGCACGTACGTCCGCAGGTGGCGCAGGTCGATGTGGTGCGCGACCCCTTTGCCATCTTCCCCAGACAGATGGGCGAATGGCAGTCCTCGCCACCACGCCCGCTGAGCGAAAGCGTGGAGATCGTGCTGGCCGCGGATGACTACCACTCGGTGCAGCTGGCCAGTGCCAACCATGCCGCCACGGTGGGGCTGTTCATGGCCTGGTATGATGACCAGAGCGATGGCGGCACCCACTCACCCGAGGTGTGCCTGCCCGGAGGGGGCTGGGAGATTGCCTGGCTCGAACGTGTCGACATCGCACCGGAACTGGGCCTGGCCGAAGAGTTCAACCTGAACCGCGCCGTGATCCAGAAGGGCGAGACGCGCATGGTCGGCTATTACTGGTTCGAACAACAGGGCCGCCACATCGCCTGGGATTTCGCCGCCAAGTTCTGGCTCCTGTGGAACGGGATTTCCCAGGGGCGCACGGACGGTGCCATGGTGCGCCTGCTCACGGTTGTGGAACGGGGCGAGACCGAGAAAGAAGCCGAAGCGCGCCTGCAATCGGTCTTTCTCGAGATGCACGGCATCCTGCCGCGGTTCATTCCCGAATAGGCCACCGCATCCCGGGATGCGGGCTATGGCGCGTTCACCTGAAACCCGAGAAACTGGGTGCGCCCCGGTTTGACACCGTTGTTGTCGGACACCACGGTCAGGCGCGTTACGGGGCCGTCCTGCCAGGCTGCAATGCCTTCGAGATTGTCAAAAGCCCCCATGCGACTGGTCCAGAGCGTCGTGACCGCGTCAGGGGTGTCCACATCCAGACCGGTAATCCGGCTTTGCCACCACCGGCCCAGGATGTGGCGGCGTTCCAGCAGGTACAAGCGCCCCTGCGCGTCGAAATCGGCGCCCACGATGGCATAGCGGTTGCGCCGTGGCACATGGCCCGCGATCTCCCAGACGTCGTCCTGCAAGCGGTACACCGCAAAACCCTGCGCCAGCGGCGCCTCGGCAAAGGCATAGAGCGTGCCGTCAGGATGCAGGGCCAGCGCCTCGAGCTGCCGGTTGTCGGCATAATCGGCAAAGCTCGGGTGCGGCCGCACCAGCGTGCCACCGTCCTCCGGCCCGCGATAGCGGACCACCCGGGCCCAGCGTTCGAACGAGATCCACATCGTGTCGTCCGGAGCAATGGCGAGCCCTTCGGCATCCGACAAATCACCGACACGGCGGGCCGAAACGGGCCAGCCATCAATGCCGAGGATCGGCAGGTAGTCGGTCAGCGCAACACCGGTGATTGCCCCGTCTGCCCGGTCGAACCGCCCGCTCAGATACCAGCCGCGGTCCCCGATGGCGTGAAACACGGCACCCCCGTCATCCACCTCCAGCGCCGACAGCCCGACAACGGCGTCAGAGGTCCAGGTATAGGTGTGCATATGTGCGACGGAGTGTTCTGCCCAATGCCCGGAGGCGGCTGTCACGACGACCAGAAATACGGACGCATAGAACGCTTTGGAAAACAGTCTGGTCATATGCGGTCTCGGGGCAGGGTCTGGTCCGGAACCCCTTTATGTCAGACGGGTCCGAATGGCCACGGGTCCTGTCAGCGCGAGGCCTGCGCAGACTGCAAATACACGCCCTATTTCCTGCCAGTTTCAGTCTGTCAGCCATGCTCTCAAGGCAGGACACAAAACATCAGACAGCGGCAGACCGCGGGAACCGACATTTTGGCGTCTTGTCACTTGCCGATTTGCGGGGAAGGCCCTGGTGAATATCGCAGCGCCCCGCGATGATCTCCTATCAGATAACATGTTGTTTTCTAATAGGAGTCGCACTTCAAAGTAGCGCACGCGCCCCCTTACAGTTTTATCACCTGTAAGTTTGATTATGGTATTTTTTACCAGAACATGTGTTTGCGCTCTTTCCAGAAATCTGCCAAATCCACGAGGCACGCACGCCACCGCACCTCCAGCCTTCACCGACCTCAAAAGAAGACAAACACGCCTATGCGCCGCACGCTTTATCTGCATATCGGAAGCCACCGCACCGGGACAACTTCGATACAACGCTTCATGCAGAAGAACTTTGCGACACTGACAAAGCGCGGATTTCTTTATCCTTATCAGGTGTCGCGGCACATCAGGCTGATAAACGAGCTGTTTTCGGGCCAAAAGACCGTAAAGGACGCGGCGCAAAATCTGACGGAACGGGCTGATCGCTGGAGCAGCGTTCACTCCATTGTCCTGAGTGACGAAGACATCAATACCCGCAAAGACCTCTCCCTGTTGGCGGAGTTTCAAAAGGATTTCGACGTCAAAATCGTCTTTTTCATCCGGCGGCAGGATCTGTGGCTGGAAAGCTGGTACTTCCAGAATATCAAATGGCAATGGAACCCGACACTCAGCCATTGTACTTTCGAACAATTCCTGTCCCACCGGGACACGTTTCACTGGATCCGCTATGATCGCTACGTGGCCCGGCTCGAGGCCCTTTTCGGGGCCGAAAACGTGCATCTCGCCATCTTCGAAAAGCCGCAGATGCCGGACGGGCCGGTCACCGAATTCTGCCGCCAGATCGGCCTCACCAACATGACAGGTCTGACCACGCCACAGCATTTCAACGCATCCATGTCCGCGGAAATGGTCGCATTCATCCGCCATTTGCCGCTGGACAGTTTCAATCCGCCGGAACGGGATCTGCTGCGCGTGGCTCTGGAACAGGTGGACCGGGTTCACCTCAAGAACACAGCCAGGCAGAGCGAACGTATCATGCCCCATGATCTGCGCTGTTCCATCCTGCGGGAATATGAAGAAGGCAACGCCGCACTCGCAACGCGCCGTTTCGGGCGCAAACACTTGTTTCTGGAGCCCCTGCCGGCCCCCGATGCCCCCTTGGCGCGGCTCGATCTACCGGCAGACCCAAGCGAGGTCATCCACCGTTTTGTGGGTCCACTCCTGACGCGCCTGGTTCAAAACAAGACGATCTCGGGCGATAATCCCAAGCCCTGACCCTCTGGCTCAGAGGGGCGATGTGACAAAGGCCGGCATCGCCTCCGGTGCTGTTTCAAACAGGGCTGCCGTCTCCAGGGCCTCCCGGATCGTCACGTCCATGTCGAGATAGCGGTAGGTGCCCAACCGCCCCACAAAGGTCACGCCCTGCGCCTGTCGGGCGCGATCTACATAGTCTCTAAGCAGGGCTTTTTCCCGCACCAGCCGGATCGGGTAATAGGGGATGTCATCCGGTGTGCAGGCGCGGGAATATTCGCGATAGAGCACGGATGCCTCATGGCGTTCCCAGGGGGCGAAATGCTTGTGCTCGGTGATCCTTGTATAGGGCACGTCTGCGTCGCCATAATTCATGACCGCGCAGCCCTGATAATCGCCCGTATGGGTAAAACGCTCGAAATCGAGCGTGCGGTAGCCCAGACGCCCCATCTCATAGTCAAACCAGCCATCCAGCGGACCCGCATAAAAGATATGGTCACAGGTCCCCGCCTGATCGCGGGCAAAGGGCGTGTTCAGATGCACCGCAATGCGAGGGTGATCGAGGATACGTTCGACCATGGCGGTATAACCCTGCTCGGGCATGCCCTGGAACCGATGAAAGAAATAATTGTCGTCGTAGTTGAAGCGCAGCGGCAGGCGCTTGAGGATCGATGCGGGCAGCTCCGTCGGGCTCATCCCCCATTGCTTGATCGTGTAGCCCTTGAAAAATGCCTCATACAGATCGGGCCCGACAAGGCGCAGGGCCTGTTCCTCAAAGGTCTGGGGATCGGTGATGGATGTATCGGCCTGGGCTTCGATAAAGGCGCGCGCCTCATCGGGACGCATGGTGCGCCCGTAGAACTGGTTGATCGTGTGCAGGTTGATGGGCAGGGAAAAGACCTGGCCCCGGACGGTGGTCTTGACCCGGTTCCTGTAGGGACGAAACGTGGCGTAGCGGTTCACGTAGTCCCAGACCCCGGCATCATCGGTGTGAAAGATATGCGGCCCATAGCGGTGCACCATCACGCCGGTGTCGGGGTCCTGCACCGTATGGCAATTGCCCGCCACATGGTCCCGCGCCTCAAAGATGGTGATGTCGTGGCCCGCCTCGGCCAATGCCCGACCGATCACCGCGCCGGACAGACCAGCCCCCACCAAAAGAAGTCTCATATCACCTCACCCGCAGCGCTCTGCCGCCATCGTCCCGTCTGGCACGACGCCCGGGCAATCTGCAACCATCACTGGAGATGCCGGCACCAGAGCCGACCAGCCTCTCAACCGTCTGTGTTCTCCAGACCAAGCGCCGTTTTCCAGAACGATACGCGCGTCTTGTCCTGATAGCCCTCCCGCCAGCGGTCCCGCAGCGCGCCATAGTCACGCCAGATCGCCCAGGCATGGCCCAGCATATTGCAGGTCGCTGCCCAGGCACGGCGCTTGGAGTGGGCGACGGTATAGCTGCGCGTGCCATCGACGGAGTGATACGTGATGCGTGCCGCCCCCCAGACCGGACGGATCGCACCGCGCCGCGCAGCAGGCAAGGTGATCCTGTTGCCAATGAGGCCAAAGCCGGGCAGCAGATGACCGTTCAGGGTGCACTTCATCAAAAATCGCGGCCCGCGCCAATGGGACGGCAGGTGCAACCGGTCCTGCGTGTCGGATGCCTGCGCCACGCTGCGCCAGCGTTCCATGTCCGTGCCTGCCGCAATGTCCCGGCGCCGCGCAGCCAGATCTGCGTTATCTGCAAAATATCCTGGCCCCGCCCGGACATCGCCAAGGGCAAGCACCACAGCGTCCAACGTGTCGTAATGGCACAGGATGAGGCTGCGCAGATGAAACCGCAGGATGATCTTCAAAAGGCCCATGCGCCCGATCTCCATCTGCGGCAGCGACAGATGGTGCGCCAGGTGGCTGCGCAGGTCGAGATAGACCGTCAGCGGCGTCTCCTTGACCGAAAAATCCTCATCTTGCAGCGACATCACCCCTGGCAGCGTGACCGGGACAAAATCATGCACCAGCGAAAAGCTCACATCATCACCGCGTACGAAGAACGGGAACGGCATGTGTCGGACACCGTCCACCGGAAACGCAAAATACCACCAGCCGCCGTAGAAATTGTCCGGCGCCCTGGCCGTGCTGGCAAATTCCATCGCCAGGGTCTCGGTCAGGTCGCGCAGATCCGTGCCGTTGAAGAGAGGGCGGCAGACCTGATGAAAAAGCGCCCCGTTCTCCCACAATTCCCAAGATCCCCGGACCGTGGCCACAGCGCCCGCAACAGCCGTGCCGGAATCGGTGGCATAGGCCAAAAACGTCCAGGTCCGTTCAATGGCTTCCATATGCACCGCCGCATCATCATCCATGAACAGGCAATGTGTGGCGCGCCGGTCCTGGGCGGCCAGCAAGCCGCGGGCAAAGCCGCCTGAGCCGCCCAGATTGGCATTGGCGATGACGGTCACGTTCGGGGCGGGCGGGATATCCGCGCTTTGGCCGTTGTCAACGATTGTCAGGTGCAGATGCTCCGCAATGGGGCTGGTCCTTGCAAAGCGGGCAAAACGCTCTGCCGTGCGTGCCACCGCCGCTTCGCGCTGAAATGTGGTCACGGACACCATCAGATCGGGTGTGCGCCGCGGTGCTGCATCGGTCTGCCAATGGGCACCGTTCAGATGCCCCTCCCCCTGTGCCGTGATCTCGAAAAACAGCACACCGCGCGGGTCAAACCCGTTTGGGGGGGCCACATCGAATATATGCACACCGTCCAAAGCAACCACGTCCTGCACCACCCGTTCCCGGGGGCGGTCGGGATGGGCATAAAACACCGTCAGCTCAAACCGGCCCACGCCCTCCAGCGCCAGACAAAGCGTCTCTAACCCGCAATGGATGTGCCACTTTCCGCTGTTGAAGAGGTTGTAATACGTGCCGAAATCCGCCCGCGCCCCGGGAGTGAAATCAATCCGCGGTGCCTCTATCGACAACGCGGCACCGGCGCTCAGCCTGACATACAGATCATGTTCCGTGCTGAACCCCGGTTCTGGCCAGATCAGGCTTTGCAATCGGGTCTGGGATGTCATGGTCGGGATTGCCGCTCGCATATGTCCTGTTCTGACCCAAACGCTGGGGCTCGGGATCCGACACGCCCATGTATCACCTTAATGACGCCCTGCGACAGGGGTGCCTGCGCACCCCCCTGTCCATCCCCCCGATAAACACTCATAAATGGCGCGATCAATCGCAAGAGGGTCCCATGTGGAAAAAAGCGGGAAGCCGCGCAGATGGTCCGGGAAACCAGACGCTGGAGGCAATGCGGGCCCAGGTGTCCGAGGGCGCGCTGGCCTCCAGCGTGACCTTCACGCGCGGGCTGAGACTGCATGCTGACCCGGCGCTGGAGCTTGCGGGGCAGTATCGGTCGCCGCCCGGACAGCTGCTGGAGCTTGATGTCCGGGCCGGGCCCGATCCCGGCGATTGGGTGGCGCTGCATCTGGCGCTGCGGCTGGATGATCTGAGCGCCGCGGGTGTTGTCGGCTTTGCCACACGTATGGCCGCCCCCGAGACGCTGATGGTGCGCGCCTGTGTGCGCTCCGGGACCGATGCGGGCTTTACCGACTGCTTTTTCGACAAACATCTTTTGGTCCACGCGCATGAGACCAGCCATGTGGATGCCCTGCATGTGGGCAAACGCGCGGATCTGCCAATGCGCGCGCCCTGGCGCGACGTGATCCTGTTCATGCCCACCCGCGCCTTTCAGCTGTCGCTGATCGACATGCGTGTCTTTGTCGTATGAACCTCGGCCTGGTCATCCCGGTCTGGAACGACCAGGCCGCCCTGACGCGGCTCATGCGGCAGGTCCGTGACATGGCCCTGTTTGACCAGATCGTCGTCGTGGATGATGGCTCGGACCGCCCTGCGCGGCTGCCGAGATGGTCCGGGCTGCCCTGCACCCTGCTGCGCAATGACACGTCGCAGGGCCCGGGGCCTGCCCGCAATCTCGGGCTGGAGCATGTCACCACATCCCATGTACTTTTCTTCGACAGCGACGACCTGCTCACGCAGGAGCTGCCCGCCCTGTGGCAGGACCTGCAAGACCGGCAGTTCGACTTTTGCCTGTTTCGGCATTGCGACAGCCGTCACACCTGGCGCGGCGCGTGGGACATGCTGCCCTATGATCAGGCCCTCTGGCGCGCCGCCGGCATGGGCGGGCAAGCCCTGACCCCGGTCGGCCCAGAAGCGCGCTCGGCACTGGTGCAAACGGCGAATTACCCATGGAACAAGATCTGGCGCACACAGGTGCTGCGTGACTATGATATCCGATGCTCGGACCTGCCGGTCCACCAGGATATAGAGCCGCATTGGATGGGTTTTCTGCACGCCAGGGATATTCTGGCCTCCGATCGGGTCGGCGCGATCCATCACGTCACACCGGGGGCCGGGCGATTGACCAACCTGCGCAGCCGGGAACGTCTGGCCGTGTTCGACGCGTTGGAGATTGTGTTGTCCAGATTGCAGGCGGCCCCTGCGGGCAGTGCGGCCCTGTTGCAGGCCTTTTTGCGCTTTTCCGCCGATCTGCTGGACTGGATACACGGGCATATCGACCCGAGCCTGCACCCCGCGCTGGCCGAACGGCGCCGCACCTTCTGGCATCTTGCGGTGCCACCGGCGCTGTTTGACGGGCTCAGATATACCGATCCCGAACTGGCGCTGCGCATGTGCCTGCACATGATCGACGACGGGCAGGACAACACATGCTGAGCTTTGCGATGGTCACGCGCAACGAAGGGCGCGCCCTGGATGACACCCTGCGGATGCTGGGCGCGACGATGGCGCCCGAGGACCACCTGATTGCCATTGATGCGGGGTCTGCAGACAGGACCGCTGCCCGTCTCATGGAATTTGCCGAACGCGCGCCCTGCACGGTTCTGCAGCTGGATACGCCCGAGATACGGCTGGCCCAGGCGCTGCTTTTGGCGCTGGACGCGGCGCAAACGGCGTATGTGATGTGGCTGGGGCCGCGCGACCATCTGCGACCCGAGGCGCTGACCGACCTGCGTCAGTGTCTGGAGATGGCCGCCCCCGACCTCGCGGTGACGGACAGCGGCTGGTGGTACGCGAGCCCAGACCGTGTCTGGCCCCGCGCCGATGCGGCCCAAACCGCGACCCTGCCCCCGGATGCCTCCGGGGCCACGCTGCTGGGGCTGTGCCCCGACCCACGGCGTCTGGTGATCGCCCGCGCCGCAGGGCCGCATCTGCGCCCCATCCTGAACGACGCAACCCGTGACCCGGCCCTTTATGCGGCTCTTGTTACGGCGGCCACGGCCCCCGCATTTGTCGCCGCACCCGTGGTGCTGCATGCGCTCGACAGCACAGACCCCGCCCCGCAGCTTGAGGCCCTGCGCCAACACCTGCCCGCTGACACCCGGACGGCCCTGCATATGGTGACGGCCTGGTCAGATGACGCCGTCTTGCGCTCCGCACCGGATCAGGCCGAAGCGCTGTGTGCGCAGCTGGATGCGGTCTGGCAGGCCCTCCCTCCCGCGTTGCAAGACGCGCTTGGCACCCAGAGCGGCCCCAGCGCCGCCCTCTTTGCCGCGTTGCGCGCGGGCGGTGTCCGCGATGCGATGCTGCACTTTGCCCTCTCGGCGCTGACCCGGCAGCAGCAGCAATCGGCGCATCTGGCCGCGGAATACGCGCATCTGCGGCACGTGGTGCAGGCCGCCCTGCCCGGCCCGGACTATCTGCGCCGTCTTTACGACCGCGCCCGCAACATATGATCCGCCTCTATATGACGGGCCGCCACGCGCGCCGGACACCGCTCAGCTATGCCGCACTCAGGCCCCTGTTCGACGGACACATCACTCATGTGTCCGACCCAAGACAGGCCGATCTTTATGTCTTTGCCCATGTCCAGGACATCCAGCAGCCCCCCCGCGAGATGGTCGAGGACTGGCGTCAGCGCGGGCGGCCCGTGGTCCTGCTGTCCGAAGAGCCGTTCTGGGACACGATCTGGGGCAAGGCGCCACTGACCCCCATACTCTATGTCGACACCGATTTTGGTGCCCTGCCCGTGCGACAGCTCAATCACCACACCTGCGATATCTTCCGGTTCGATCGCATCCCCTATTACCTGCTGACGCATCATCGCTTTGCCAATGCCTACGGCCACCGCTTTGCGCGCAATGCAGCACGCAGCGTTCAGGACTGGCAGGACCGGCTCGCGGCGGCCCCTGTCGATATCGGCTTCATGTTCGAACGCCGGCCCGAGCCTGATCACGATGTGACATGGCCCGAGGGCGACATCATCGGCCTATGCGCCTGGCGCACTCGGCTGGCCGCAGCCTGTCAGGGACCGAAGGTCCGGCGCTGGGGGCGGTCCTGGGGGGCTGGCCTGAGCCGGTTTGATCTGGAAACGGACTGGCATCTGGACAAGCTCGTGCGGCTGGACGGGACCTGCCGCCTCCTGGGGGCGATCGAGAACACGCATCAGCCCGACTACATCACCGAAAAGCTCTTTGATGCCTTTGCCTGCGGGTCCGTGCCTGTGTACCACGCCAGCCCCGGCCACCGGATCCACGATCTGGGCCTGCCCGCGGACAGCTGGATCAACCTCTATGGTCTGACGGCGGACGCGGCCGCAGCCCGGATCGAGGCCATACGCCCCACCCGGGCCATGGCCGGGGCGCTGGCCCATGCCCAGCAGCATCTGCATGGCTGGCTGGGGGATCCCGGGCGCTGGCAGGCGGAGCGGCAGCGACTGGGACGGGCCGTGCTGGCGGCCCTCGAACAGGTGCTAGACCTCGAGCGGGACTGACGACGCATAGCCATGCGCCCTCAGGAGCGCATGCCGCCGGGCGGTCTGCAAATCTTCGGCCACCATTTCAGCACACATCTCCTGCGCGGTGATCTCCGGCTTCCAGCCCAGCTTTTCGGCGGCCATCGACGCATCGCCCAACAACGTCTCGACCTCCGCCGGGCGGAAATAGCGCGGGTCGATGCGCATGATCACATCGCCGGGTTTGACCGCGGGCGACATGTCGGAGGTCACCGCCGTGACCGTCGCAATCTCGTCCGTGCCCGCGCCGGAGAAGGCCAGCGCAATACCCAACTCCGCCGCCGCCCAGGTGATGAACTGGCGCACGCTGTACTGGGTGTTGGTGGCGATCACGAAGTCTTCGGGCGTGTCCTGCTGCAGCATCAGCCACTGCATGCGCACGTAATCCTTGGCATGGCCCCAATCGCGCAGACTGTCGATATTGCCCATATAGAGACAGGTTTCGAGCCCTTGCGCGATATTGGCCAGCCCGCGGGTGATCTTGCGGGTGACAAAGGTCTCACCCCGGCGCGGGCTTTCGTGGTTAAACAGGATCCCGTTGCAGGCATACATCCCGTAGGCCTCGCGATAGTTCACGCAGATCCAGTAGGCATAAAGCTTGGCGACGGCATAGGGACTGCGCGGATGAAACGGCGTGCTCTCGCGCTGCGGGGTCTCCTGGACCAGCCCGTACAGCTCCGAGGTCGACGCCTGATAGAACCGCGTCTTTTGCTCCAGCCCCAGAAAGCGGATCGCTTCCAGCAGGCGCAGCGTGCCGATGGCGTCCACATCCGCGGTATATTCAGGGGCCTCGAACGACACCGCCACATGCGATTGCGCCCCAAGGTTATAGACCTCGTCCGGTGCGACCTCGCGCAGGATACGGGTCAGGTTCGAGGTGTCGGTCAGATCACCGTAATGCAGCGTCAGCGCCGGGTTCGGCACATGCGGATCCTGATAGATATGATCGATGCGGGACGTGTTGAATGATGACGCCCGGCGCTTGATGCCGTGCACCTCATAGCCCTTGTCCAGCAACAGCTCCGCCAGATAGGAGCCATCCTGACCCGTGATGCCGGTGATCAGTGCTTTTTTCATCTTTCGCGCCCCGCGCTGCTTTGGTCCTGCGCCTTCTAGTGTGTGCGGCGGTCCCAGTGAAAGCACAAACCGAAACTTGTCGCGGCAGGGCGTCCCACGTAGACAAAGGCAGCGACAGGCTAGGACACGTGAGGCTCTGTAAAGGCGGAACATGACATCATCCAACGGCTCCGGCAAACGGCCCGCTTTTCTGGGGATCGGTGCCCAGAAAGCCGGAACAACCTGGCTGCACCATGTGCTCAATCAGCACCCGGATTTGTGCCTTCCACGCTCAAAGGAAACCCATTTCTTTGAAAGGCCAGAGGTCTTCGACAAAGGTACGGACTGGTACGGGTCACTTTTGTCCCATGCAGAACCGCATCAGATCTGCGGTGAGGTGACGCCCGGTTATCTGTGGACCGCAGCCCCCCCGGCCGCTTCGAACCTGCCCTGGCACAACAGCCACCGCCAGGACATTCCAGCGCGTGTCAGGGACGTTCTGGGTCCTGATATCAAGCTGATCGCGATCCTGCGCAATCCCGTGGACAGGGCGATATCGGCCGTCGTGCATCACGCCAGCAAAGGACGGATCGATCTGGCAAATGACGATCTGCAGCAGGCGTTCCGCCGGTTTGGCATCGCGCATATCGGGTTTTATGCCAGCCATATCGCACATTGGTTCACGCACTTTCCGCGCGGGCAGTTCGGCTTTTACTGTCTGGAACAGGCCAAGGCCCACAAACCGGACTTCTACAGATCCGTCTTTGATTTTCTGGGGGTGCACCCGCTTGAAACCGTATCCGCCGAACAGTCATTCCAGTTCGCAGCGCGCTACCACCGAGACGAGACCGGCGTTGTCATCAAGGAAGTGCCGGAGAAAAACCGTGCATTCTTTGCAGAAGGCATGACGATGCTGACCCCTCCGGATATCGCCGTGTTGCAAGCGTATTATCGTGACGACGTGATGCGCCTGCAGGACCTGACCGGCCTCGATCTGTCCTCCTGGCGCGGCGACTTTCCGGATCTCTGAGACCTTGCCGGTTTCATCTGTGCACGCAGCACATCGCCGCCCTGCCCCATTGGAAAACAGCACCTGTTTCCCCCGCATCCGCCGCACCGGGTCACGGCGGACAGACCGATCCGCACCGGCCATCGCCAGTGGTGCCATCTACACAGCACCACTGGCCTAAAGAGACTTTGTTCTGTACCACGGCCCAAACGAAAACCTGTTATGCGATACGTGACGGCGCTCCTTTGGAAAACGGAATGAACACCCAGAACATACAGAATTTCCTGCCTGACGACGCCAACAGCACAGCACGGGATTCGCACTATCTGCGCAAGTTGCCCGAGCTCTTGCCCGCCACACGCGCAGGACCTGTCACGCTGCTGGATCTGGGCGCGGGGCATGGCCGGTCAAAAAGCATGGTCGAGCACATTCTGGGCCCCGACAACGTGATCTGGCGCGGGGTGGATATCGGCGATTCCAGCGAACATCTCAGCCGTCCCGACGGGGCCCCGGCCGTGGATATCTATGACGGGGTGAACCTGCCTTACGAGGACGCCAGCTTTGACGTCATCTGGTGCAAACAGGTCCTGGAACATGTGCGCCACCCCGATGCCGTGATCGCCGAGGTGGCGCGGGTCCTGAAACCTTCGGGGCTGTTTATCGGGTCGGTCTCCCAGCTGGAGCCCTACCATTCCCGCTCCATCTTCAACTGGACCCATTACGGCATCCGCACCGTCTTTGCAGATCACGGCCTGGAGGTGCGGGAACTGACCCCGGGGGTGGATGGGCTGCTTTTGATGATGCGGGCCGTGTTCGGCTATCACACCGGGCTGAACAAGCTGGTCAACGTGGTCACACCGCTCAATCAGATCCTCGGCGCCCTTTTTGAACCAGAGGGAAAGCCCGACCCGAACTCCAAGGCCGTCAGCCTGCAGCGCCTGAAAGTCGCCGGGCACATCCACTTTCACGCGCAAAAAACGTAAGCGCAAAGGGGCGCAGACACGACCATGGCTTCCCATGACCGCGAGAGGGCTTACATTTCTGGCGCGCTCTCGGGCCCACCCCTGACATGCGGCTGCGAAAGCTACACGCCCCTGGGCGTCAAGGCACCGCGCCAGGGCACCCCCGACCGACCACTGGTGTCGATCGTGACGGTCACATTCAACGCTGCAAGGATGGTGGAACAGGCGATCCAGTCGGTGGCCCGCCAAAGCTATCCCGAGATCGAATATATCGTCATCGATGGCGGGTCGCGCGATGACACCCTGTCGATTGTGCGCCGCAACGCGACACATGTGGACGGCCTGATCTCGGAGCCGGACAAGGGTATCTATGATGCGATGAACAAGGGGCTGCGGCGGGCGCGCGGGCGCTATGTGGCGCTCTTGAATGCCGACGATCAGCTCTATCCGGATTTTGTGGCCCACAGCGTCGCGGCCCTGCTCCGCTCGGACGCCGACATCAGCTATTGCGACTACAACACCGAGGATCATGCAGTCCGTGTCGCGGACATCAACCCGGGCCTGCTGCTGTCGCAGCTGGGGATCAAGCACAACACCTTCCTGATGCACCGGCGGTGCTTTGAACAGGTGGGGGGGTTCGATGCGCACCTGAAGGTTGTCGCGGATGCCAAATGGAACCGCGCCGCCTATGCCGCGGGCCTGACCTTTGAAAAGGTGGACGGCCTGCACGTGTTCTACTCGACCCGCGGCCTGTCTTCGGCAGCCACCCCGGCCGACCGGGACCGGATCATTCGCGAAAGCACCGAGCTGCTGATCGACAGCTTTCCGCAGCTCGACCCGGATCAGGCGCGCACCCTGTATTTGTCCAATTTCAACACCCACAAGCACCAGGCCATCATGGACCTGCACCGCAAGATGGCCCTCGGTGCACCGCTCCTGTCAGAAATGATCGCCGAGGCAACCCGCTGGAACCTGCGCCACCGGGCTGGTTACCGGCTGAATGCAAAGGATGCCGACCAGACCGTACGTGTGATCGCCCTGGCGCAGTATTTCGATGTGCCGCTGACAGATCTGGTGTTCGACAACACCGAGGAAAACCGGGCCCAGAACGAGATGATCGGGGCCTTTTTCGCGACCCTGGCGCGCACCGAAGCCCGAAAGGCCGAAACAGGTGAGGCGCTCTGTCTGCATTTTGCGCGTGTGTTTTCCGCCCCGTCGGAGACGTTCATCTACGATTTCCTCCAGGACCTCACCGCGGCCCCGGACGGCAAGCTGCACGTGATGCTGTGCGACACCCGCGAAACGGCGCGGGACCGGCCCTTTGAGCTGACCTTTCATGTCCCCTGGAACACGCTGCCGCGCGCGCTGTGCGAGACGCTCTACGGGCTGATCTGGGATCGGCTGGCACCCGACACTGTCGTGGCGCATTTCGCGCTGAATGGCTGGTTTCTGCATGACCGGCTGACACCCGGACAGCGGCGCGTCAAATGGGTGAACATGTGCCACGGCATCGACGTCTTTGCCTATGGCAACAACCCCAACTACACGGCCTATATCGACCAGTATTGCGCCGCGGCCCCCAATGTCGCCTTCACCGCCGTCAGCCGCTTTCTGGCCGATCTGCTGGAGTGCAACGGTGTGCCGCCCGACAAGATCTTTCTTGTGCCCAATGCGGTGGCCGACATCTTTGCCACCCACCGCAAAAAGGACGGCTTCTGGGACGGCACCGGGCCGCTGCGGATCATCTCCGTGGGGCGGTTGATCCCGTGGAAAGGGCATGACCGGCTGATCGAGGCCCTGCATGCCGTCAAAGAAGCCCGCCCGAACCTGCAGGTGCAACTGGATATCGTCTATGGCCGCTGGACCGAACAGCTCGGGGCGCTGACCGCGTTGCGCGACAGGCTTGGGCTGACGGACGATGTCACCTTTATCGACTATGTCAATTTCCACGAAGCGCCTGATTTTCTACCCGGCTATGACCTCTTTGTGCTGCCCTCGACCACCAGCGACGATGCCGTGCCGCGCACCGAAACCTTTGGCGTGGCCCTGATCGAGGCAATCTCTGCCGGCCTGCCGGTGATCGCGACCAATGCAGGCGGCGTACCCGAAGTCATTGGCACACCGGGGCCACAGGCCACACTTGTGCAGCACGGCGAGACAGAGCCGCTGACCCAGGCGCTGCTGGCTGCAATCAACGCGCCTGCGGCCACCTTTTGCGACAACACCGCCTACAGCCAGGAACGGCTGGTGCATTTCTCGGCGCCGCGTCGATTGGAGAACTGGGGCCGCGTCACCGCCTGGCTGGAGCAGCCCCGCAAGAAGATCTTTCACTTCTGTGCCCTGGGCCGGGGCGGTGCGGCCGGGGCCTCGATGAATATCCACAAGGGGCTTTTGCGGCTGGGATACGATTCATGGTTTGTCACCCGGTCCACCGAACTGCACCACTTTTCCGACTATGCGGCCAATGTGATTGGCCTCGCCCCGGAAACCTCGATCGACTTCAATCATACCGAGCCGCCCCGACGCCCGGAATTCACCACCTATTCGCTGGACGACCACCTGATTTCAGATGCCACGCTGCGCAGGCTGCTGGAGGGTGCGGACCTGATCAATCTGACCTGGCCCGCCAAGTTCCTGTCGGTGCAGAACATTGCCATGATGACGCGCCTTGGGGTGCCGGTGATGATGACCCTGCGCGACATGAACCTGATCACCGGGGGTGCACATTTCTTTCATGGCAGCACCCGGTGGCAGCACGGCGAGGCCGGGTGCCCGCAGCGCCCCGATATTGCGCCCGACGACTACCCGGAACGGGTTTATGCCGCCAAGCAGGCCGCCTGGAATTTCGACGCGGTCACCTTTGTGGCCCTCAGCGACCACAGCATGGATATCCTCGCCGCCTCACCGCTGGCCGGGCACGTGCCGCGGATCAAGCTGCCAAACTACGTAGACATGTCAGTGTTTTACAGAGACACCGGATCTCTGATGCCGACTCTGTCGGACCTGCCCGAGGGCACCATCAAGATCGGATATCTGCCCTCCTTCGGCAGCCGGGTCAAAGGGCACCGGCATCTGTTGCGGTCCTTGCGGCACCTGCACGCCGAGCACCCGGGTCTGCCGATCACGATCTGCCTTGCCAGCGACGATGCCATGCCACCCGAGGACGTGCCCTTTCCGGTTGTCCGGATCGGTGCCCTCAATGACCGCACCGCGTTGCGGCACTTCTACAACTCGGTCGACATGGTTGCCGTCCCCTCGCTCGAGGAAACCTTCTCCAACACGACGATGGAGGCCCTGGCCTGCGGCGTCCCGGTTGTGGGGTTCAAGACCGGCATCCTGCAGGAGGTCCTCGCAGACGGGGTCTGTGGCGTGTGCGTCGACATGGAGGACACCCGCGCCATGGCGGACGGGATACTGGACCTGATCAACGCCCCGCGCGACCCTGCCGCGATCGTTGCCCGGGTCTCGGAAACCTACAGCCAGGACATCCGTATGCAGGCCTATGACGCGACCATCCGCAACCTCTTGGCCGCACCGCCTGCTGCTGATC
This sequence comes from Pseudomonadota bacterium, assembly GCA_038529225.1. Classification (GTDB taxonomy): domain Bacteria; phylum Pseudomonadota; class Alphaproteobacteria; order Rhodobacterales; family Rhodobacteraceae; genus Tateyamaria. The sequence continues at coordinate 81,639 of JBCBDZ010000001.1, forward strand.
CCCCTCACACCGCCGAAGGGCTACAGGCTTTGCTGGCGCTGACCGAAAAACAGCAAAAGATCAAAGCCCGTGAATCCCTGAGCCGGTTGCGCAACATGCGCGCACAGCTGCGCAAAGCCGAGCATGAGTTGCGCAAGATACGACAAGGCGACCCTGCAAAGGTCGATGCCCTCGAAGCTGATCTCCAAGAGGTGCTGATATCTCGGTCCTGGAAAGTGACAGCGCCATTGCGCCGGGCATTGCACATCTGGCGGTCCTGGATGGGACATCACTGAACACCTGCGGCACATCAAGGAGGTCTTGGGATGGAAAAGATATTTCTGGCGGGACATACCGGGATGGTCGGAGGCGCCATTCTCCGCCAGCTTCGGGCAGACGGCGCGCATGAGGTCCTGACCCGGCGCTCATCCGAGTTGAACCTGATGGACCAGGCAGCGGTCCGGGATTTCATGCAACGCGAACGCCCCGACGCGGTGATCCTGGCGGCGGCACGGGTCGGCGGGATCGTGGCCAACAACAGCTATCCGGGCCAGTTCATCTACGAAAACCTGATGATCCAGTCCAACGTGATCCACCAGGCCCATGAGGCCGGCGTGGCCCGGCTGCTGCAACTGGGGTCGTCCTGTATCTACCCCAAACACGCGTCCCAGCCGATGACCGAGGAGGCGCTGCTGACCGGCACTCTGGAGCCCACCAACGAGCCCTATGCCATCGCCAAGATCGCCGGCATCAAGCTCTGCGAAAGCTACAACCGCCAATACGGGCGCGACTACCGGTCGGTCATGCCGACAAATCTCTATGGTCCGGGCGACAATTTTCACCCCGAACATTCCCATGTCCTGCCCGCCCTCATGCGGCGGTTCCACGAGGCCGCCCGGTCAGGAGCTGCCGAGGTCGTTGTCTGGGGCACCGGCACGCCGATGCGGGAATTTCTGCATGTCGACGACATGGCCCGCGCCAGCCTCTTTGTGCACACCCTGCCCGCCGAGGTCTACGCGCGCGAAACCTCCCCCATGCTCAGCCATATCAACGTGGGCACCGGCACCGATGTGACCATCCGCGAACTGTCGGAACGGATCGCAGGGATCACCGGGTTCGAGGGCCGCATCGTGTTCGACGACAGCAAGCCCGACGGCACGCCCCGCAAACTGATGGATGTCAGCCGCCTGGCCCGGCTGGGATGGCGCGCTGAGATCGCGCTCGGGGACGGGTTGCGCCAGACCTATGACTGGTTTCTGGACCAGAACCTGGACAGGCTGCGCGCCAAATGACCCGACCGGCCCGATTCCGCACAGCGCCAAGGCCCGCTCGGATGGTGATTGCCTAACCCCCTGAAGTCGTGCCTTTTAGAGACCAACCGACAGAGGCTGCATGTCAGACTTTTTTACCCATACGAATTTTGCCGGGCCCATCCATACACTGGTCCAGATCGGCGCCCAGGGCATGCAGGATATCGAAGAGGCCCTGCACATCGACCCTGCACAGATCGTGCTCACCACGATGGATCCGGATCTGGCCCAAAAGGCCGATGACGCGTTCGCGCCATGGCGCACGGCGGACAAGACGGCGCAGGTGGATCATGTGGCTGTCACGGCAAAACGGGCCAGGGCAGCCACGTCGCAGGTGCAGCTGTTTGAAAACCCCGCCCTCGCCTCCCGCAAGAAACCCACCGGATTGCAGACCCTCTGCCCGGGGCTCACCGCAACGCGGCAGGCGACGGTGCCCGACATCGCCATAAGCGCTTTTTTCAAAGCGTTGCCCACCCTGCCCGACGGCGCACGCCATGTGCTGCGGTTCGGGCTGACAGGCGACGAACAGACGCTTCTGGCCGCCATGAGCGACAGGATGGCGGGACGGTTCCATGACATCATCATCAGCCTGCCCCCGGCCGCCCTGTTCGACCGCGCGCCCACAGGTGACGTCCTGCGCGCGCGGCTGTACGATCTGGGGTTTCTTCCTGTGGCACAGCGCGCCAGTCCGGTGCCCGGCATACCCGAATGCCACCTGATCCAAAGCCCGCATCACGCCGCCCTGCAAACCTGTCTTGCCGCAGACAGGGACCGGCAACGTGAGCACGCGGAACAAAAGACCGCCCTAAAGACCCTGACAAGGGAAAGAGACGCGCTGCGCAAGGCTCTGGACCAGACCGTGCTGGACACCCGCGATCTGGACGCCCTGCGCACCCGCTATGCCGCTCTCATGGCCGATTACGAGACGCAAAGCGACACGCTGCGACAGGTTCAGGCCCGGGTAAAGGCCGCACTTGCACGGTTCGAGGCATGAGCATCGCGATGGACCGGACCCGATGACAGCGCCGCCACCTCATTTGCTGAAACAGGCTCTGCATCACCTGAACTGGACGCGATCGATACTGGATGAGACCGGGCTCAACGCTCCGGAGCAGGATCCGGAGGGGGGGCGGGACATGTCTCCGGCGGCCCTGCTGGCAGAGTGCCAGGCACTGCTGGATGCAAGCCCCGCCTGCCCGCCGCCTGTCATACGCAGCCTGCATCACATGGCCTGCTCGGGCGGCACACTGATTGCGCAGATGCTGGGCGCCCAGGCCAATGTACGCCTGCTGAGCGAGGTCAACCCATTCAGCACCCAGCTGGACAAACGGCAATTGTTCCGCCCGTCCGATGTCAGCTTTCTGGCCCGGCACGGCACGCGCCCCGTGGATCAGCGCATCGTGCAAGAGCTGTTTGAGGCAGAGGTCGGGGTCCTGGCCAGCCGGTCCCACCAGTCCGGGCATATCCTGCTGTTGCGCGACCATGCCCACAGCGCCTATTGCCTCGGAACAGAGCCGCAAAAGGCGCCAAAGCTGCATGACATTCTGACGTCCCGCTTCGAGACCCGCCCATTGGTGACCGTTCGGCATCCGCTCGATTGTTATCTCAGCCTGCAGGCCAATGGCTGGCTGCACTTCACACCCGCCACTCTGGACGAATATGCCCGCCGCGTGCGGATGTTTCTGCACGATCACGGGGATATTGCCGTGCTCCGCTACGAAGACATTCTGGCCGATCCCGAGGCGCGGATGAAAGGCGCCTGTGACGCGCTGGACCTGCCCTTCGACCCGCAGACTCTGACCCCCAACAGCGCCATTGCGCTGTCCGGCGGCAGTGGCCGGCACACCGCCAGGCTCGGCGCACGGCCCCGTCGCCCGGTCCCGGTCGCGCTGCGGCGCATGGCGACCCGCAGTCCGGACTATCAGGAATTGTGCGCCCGGTTGGGCTATGCCCCCGCGCCGGACGCCCCGCCGGTCATCGGGCCCCTGCCCCCGGCCGCCGCATGACGGACAGGCCCCCGAACGGGCTCAGGCGGCCGCATACCAGCGGCCAATGGCCATCAGGTCGATCATTCCGCCCACCCGACTGTCGGATGATGACCGCAGGCTGACCTGGGCCTGGGTTGCCGTCGGGGCGACCTCATTGGCAAAGCTCAGGGCCTGGGTGGTCTGCTGGGCCACGCCAAAGACCTTGGGTGGTGCCGCGAATTCGGCAGGGAAACTCCACGTGGCCGGGCCTGATGTGAACAGGCTGCGGGAATGAAAACACTGCTGGGTGCCATCGGCATAGCGCACATATTGGCCGTTGCCATTGCTGGCGGTCTCGATCACGGCCCCGCTGGGCACACCGCCCACCTGGCTCACGGGCCCAACCGCGTTGACGGTGGTCAGGCTGCGCGCCCAGGGGCTCCAGACGCCCCCCACCATGCCACGCGACCACAGCGTGCCATCACTGGCCTGGGCCTGCTGCACATAGGCACCGTTCACCTGCCCCAGATGCATCACCACACCGTTGCCTGCAAAGGGCGCACCTGCCGTGGTGACCTCAAACCGGTAAATCCCTGTCAGCGCGAGGCTGTCCAGGTCGTCGCCGGGTGCCAGGCTCAGCTCTTGCGCCGCAAGCCCCAGGCCAAAAATGCCCCGCCCCGTCAGGATCCGCGGGACCTGCCCGATGCCCGCATCGGTGGCCGTCGCCTGCACCGCAGCGCCCGACAGCAGGCCAGTGCCCGTGTCGACCACAAGCGCATCGCTCCATGCGGCCCCGTCAGCAGAGACCCTGATGTGAAAATCCGTATCCCCCGTCAAACCCATTTCGGCATGACCGGCAAAATCGGACTGATACAGCAGCGACACCGTATCCTCGGATGCGGCCTTGTTCAGCTTCAGCTGATGGCCCGCACCCGCATGGTTCAGCAGCGTCGCCTCGGCTGAGACGGACAACCGGTTGACGGCATCAAAGCTCGCGCCGATGCCAACCCCCGACACATTCTGCAAATCCGCCCCTGTGCCCTGCCAGATGCCGCCCTGATAGACCCGCATGACACCGGCCCCCTTGTCCCAGCCGTGCCAGCCATCGCTCGGGGGCAAAAACAGCCAGGCCGTGCCGGTCCAATAGGCCAATTGCCCGCCCTGCCCGGCCCAGCCCCCCTGCGGCGTGGCCGCCAGCGCATATAGCGCGCCCTGATCCGGCACCACGGGCGGGTCAATGGCCTCAACCGCCTCCAGGGTCAGCAGCGTCAGCGCATCCAGCCGCTGCAGCGCCTCGTTGTGGGTCACGTGTTTCTGGGCCTGTGAAGGGGCAATATAGGGAAGGCCAAGTCGCGCAGACGTGTCAGACATAAAGGCAGCCTCGTGTCGGGTTTCCGGAGCGCCGAAAATCCGATCTGGCCGTTGAGACAATGTGAACGCAGCGCGCGCCGCATTCATACGTTGTTAGCTATCCCGCTCCCGGGTCCGCGCCGCCAGAGCCTCTTCCAGGGCGATACGCCTGCGGGTTTCAGTCTCTAACAGGGCCTGTTGCGCCGCAAGACGCGCCTCCAGCAGGGCAATCCGCTCCTGCAGCTCCGCCAGGTCCGCATCGGCCATGGCCTAGCCTTTCCCCGCCTGCACCCGCACCCAGCCCAGAAACGCCTTGTCCGCGCGGCTCAGATGCGGACGCCCCGACGCATGCCATACGGCCCGCCAATCGGCCTCCAGCGCATAGACATCGGCCCCCGGATAAAGCGTGCGGGCCGCCTCCAGCGTGTCAGGGTCCAGAACCGGCATGCCAAGGGCACCGGGCTCGATCACGGCATCCTTGCGATGGACGACAATCCTGTCGCCGGACACTTCCTCAAGCTGGTAATCGGGCAGAAGATCCGCCGCCACCATCCGCCGAATGGCCGCCCGGAACACCCGCAGCGGGGCGGCAGAGCCGGACTTCTTGTGCAGGATCTGCATGCTGATCTGCCAGCTCGCCTGCCGACCGCAATGCTTGCGTGCCAGCTCATAGACCCGCCGCTCCAGCGGTTTGCGCAGCCGGAAATACTCCCGGTTCAGCGTCAGGACCGACTTCGACAGAACCGCGCGATAAAGCCACTCCGACAAGGTGACAGAGACCGACACCATGCGCCCGCCCCGGCTCTTGCGCACAATCTCCCAGCTCTCGATCAAGCCAAAGCCGCGCGTCGTCTCGGTGCCACCGGTCGACAGATTGGTGGTGATGCGGGTGCCCGAGAGCCGCTCAAAACTGTCACGCAGACGGGCATAGCCGTCCCCGGACGTGTCCCGATTTGTCGCCACCAGCAAATCATGCGCCTTGAGGGTCAGGTGCCGCGACAGGTCCCGGCCCGCATTCAGCGCCGCCATCAGCTGGCTGATGCAATAGATCAGGATGTCCTTGTCATGGATCGTCGCCCGACCCTTGACCGACGGCGTGATCTGCACCTCCGTGCCATTATGGGCATAGCTCAGCACCCGCCGGTCCGGCCGTGTTGCCAGTGAGAAAATCGGATGCTCCATCGACGCCAGATCGTCCTTGGGCACGGCATCGAACACATCACACACAAAGAAATCGGCCGTGGGATGTCGATCAGGCAGCAGCGCTGCACCCGTCCCTCCGCCGCGGATCGTATCTGCCGCCATTGTCCTGCCTTTCCCCGCGCACCGGATGCCCGGGTCTTACCTGCTCGATCCTGCACCGACCCCCGGTTTTCAGATTCGGGGTTTCAGTGACACCACCCTAAAGTTATCCACAGGCCTGGTCCACACTCATGCCCGCCCGATCGGGGGACCGGAGTCGCAAAAGCGGGGGTTCAGAGTCAGTTCAACGGGGTATCAGAGTCGGTTCATTTGCGGGCTGCGGCAAAAATCGACGCAATAAGAAGCACTTAGAGAAACAGGGTTTACCCTTAACTATAATATTAACCACATTTAACATGACAAAACCGGTTTTCGGCATGATCAGCGCGCCAAAACCACCATCACACCAGGCTGAAAACCAGTGAATTTCCTGAGAAAAGGCGCTGATGTTGCGGTTTTTCTTCCATGTATGCATTTTTGCTGTATTCTAATGAAAAGAGCGTACATCGAGCAGATAAGCCATGAAATCCGAACCAAACATGCCCCCGCCCTATCTTGGGCTGGATCCTGATATTGCCGCAGGCCAGTTGGATGCCCCGGTGGAAACCGGGCATTTTGCCCATCTGGCCAAGGCCTGTGCCGTGGGGCGGTCCGATCTTGCCAGTCGCGGTCTGGAGCAGGACGGCAAACGCAAGCTGCGACTGTTTTCCACCTGGGAAATCACCCGCTATCTCATTCCCGTGGCCACCGGCCATTTTCGCCGGGTCCTCAAGCAAAACCCGGACCTGCCCCAAGGCCGGTCCGAGACCGAAGGCGGTGCCAAGTGGTTCTCCTTTGACGAAGTGCTGCGCCTGCGCGCACATTTCGCTGCGGAAGGGTCGAAGTCCAAATCCTACCAGCCCTACCGGCCCGCAAACCAGCCCGCCAAGATGGTGGCCGTCGCCAATTTCAAGGGCGGGGTGGGCAAGACCTCGACAGCTGCCCACCTGGCCATGTCCGCGGCGCTGGATGGCTACCGCGTGCTGGTCATCGACCTCGACAGCCAGGGTTCCATGACGTCCATCTTCGGCGGCACGGTCGAAGATGAATGGCAGACCGTCTTTCCGCTGCTGGCGCGCCACTACATCAGCCATGTGCAGGCCGACAACCAAAGGCGGCTGGACCGGGGCGAGCCCCCTCAACCGCTCGAGGACAGCCTGCTCGAGGCGCGCGACATGGGCGCCGGCGACCTGATCCAGCCCACCCACTGGCCCAATATCGATCTGATCGGGGCGCAGCTGAACCTCTACTGGGCCGAATTCCAGATCCCGGTCTGGCGGATGGGCGCGCGCGGCTGGAAGCTGTGGGATGCGCTGTCGGAAAGCCTTGCCGCCGATGGGGTGCTGGATCAATACGATCTGATCTTCCTCGATACCCCCCCTGCCCTGGGATATCTGACGATCAACGGGCTTGCGGCGGCCGACATCCTGCTTGTCCCGCTGGGTGCGTCGTTCCTGGAATTCGACTCTACGGGGCGGTTTTTTGACATGTTGCACGCCACGTTCGGCTCTATCGAAGAGGTCGAGAACATGGCCGCCCGCGCTCTGGGCCGGGACGGCATGGCGTTCGAATGGGACGCGGTGCGCGCGGTCCTGACGCGCTATGACAACACCCAGCAGGCCGAACTGGCGGCGCTGATGCAATCCTATCTGGGGGCGACCCTGTCGCCGCACCGGCAGGGTTTTACCGCCCTCATCGGTCAGGCGGGCGAGCAGATCCAGGGGATTTACGAGGCCGATTATCGTGATTTCAACCGCGAAACCTATGTGCGCGGACGCGAAACCTTTGATCAGACCTGGGCTGCGGTAAAGTCCCTGATCATCGGGGCCTGGCGGCGGGACGAGCTGGCACGGGATGGTGCCGAATGACAGATATTAGGTCCGATCCGGTCCCATTGTTTCGCGTGCGAAACATTCGCCGTGCGGTATCTTTACCCTTTGCCAAGCCGATGTGGCGATCCTCGGGGCCAATAGTGGTCCCCCTGACAGGAGAAATCTGATGGCCAAACGCAAACGCCTGACCCCGGCCAGTTCTACCTTTCTTGGTGCCGCGCCCGAGACCAAATCCGCGCTCGGGGCGCCCCTGCGTGCCGCACCGATTGCCGATATCGCACGTGACGCAGCCGCGAGTGCGGCCGCCGAAGACCTGTCGCGCGCCATGTCGGAGGCGCGCGCCGAAGGGCGCATGGTGATCTCTGTGCCGCTGGATGAGATCGATCTGGATTACCTGGTGCGCGACCGCGTCGTGTCCGATGACGAAGAGATGCAGACACTCAAGGAGAGCCTGCGCGCCCGCGGTCAGCAAACCCCGATCGAGGTCGTGGCACGCGAGGGGGCCCGCTATGGCCTGATCTCCGGCTGGCGCCGCTGCGCCGCCCTGCGGACCCTGTACGAGGAATCCTCAGAGCCGCGCTTTGCCTCCGTACTGTGCCTGTTGCGCCAACCGGCCGAACATGCCGAAAGCTATGTGGCCATGGTCGAGGAAAACGAGATCCGGGTCGGGCTGAGCTATTTCGAACGGGCACGGATCGTGGTGAAGGCTGTGGAGGAAGGTGTCTTTGAGACGGACCGCACCGCACTGCAGACCCTGTTCCAGTCGGCCTCGCGGGCCAAGCGCTCCAAGATCGGCAGCTTTCTGGGCGTGGTGCGGGCGCTGGACGGGGTGTTGCACTTTCCTGCGGCCCTGACAGAGCGTCAGGGGCTGCACCTGGCCCGCGCGCTGGCCGAAGAGGACGGCCTGGCCGACACGCTGCGCAACACGCTGCAGGCGGCCTCCCTGACATCGCCAGAGGCCGAAACCGCGCTGCTGGCCAAAACAGTGGCCACGCCCCCGTCCAAACGCACCCCGCCGCCGCCTGCACCCTCGCCCACGGCAGACAAGGGCAAGCCCGTGGTGGGGGGGATCCAGATGCAGTACGAGGCCGGGCGGCTGGTCCTTGAGGGCCGCGCCGTAAACGATGCGCTCCGCACCCGCCTGGTCACGTGGCTGCGCCAGAACAACTGAGCGGCCCGGCGGCTTTCAGCCCAAGTGGCGCATCTCTGCATCTGCCGTATGGCTCTTGGTGCTGGCCGCGTCATTTTCCTGTTATTTCCCGGGGCTTTGGGTCCGTCACGGACCAAAGCCGAGGCCAACCACCCGCAGTTGACACCCGTCGGCAAACATGTGCTCAGTTTCGCAAGGGTTCAAAGACGATCGAGGCGCCGTGACCGGAGGTGGAGTGACACGCGAGACTGTCAGGCTGGTGGCGCTGGTTGTGACCTACAATCGTTTGGCGCAACTCCAACAGACCCTGAAACGGCTGCGCGAGACACCGGCAGAGACGCTGCACCGTATCGTGGTTGTCGACAATGCCTCGACAGACGGCACGGCGCCCTGGCTGTCCGGGCTTGAGGACGCGCGGCTCGATATCATTCACCTGACGGAGAATACGGGCGGCGCCGGAGGCTTTGCCGCCGGGATGGGGCATGCACGGGATGCCTATGACCCCGACTGGATGGTGGTGATGGATGATGACGCCCGCCCCGACCCGCATGCGCTTGAGGCCTTTCTGGCGCAGGAGCCGGACGCCTGGGACGCGGTCGCGGCGGCAGTCTATTTTCCCGATGGCCGGATTTGCGAGATGAACCGGCCCTCGCGCAATCCGTTCTGGTATCCCGGCGGGATATGGCGCGCGGTGCGCCAGGGCCGGGACGGGTTTCATCTGGCCCCTGCCCTGTATGACGGCAGCGAAACGGTGCCGATCGATGTGACGTCCTTTGTCGGGTTCTTCATCTCGCGCAAGGGTCTGTCGCTGGCCGGTTTGCCGGATGCGGGATTGTTTCTTTATGGTGACGACGGGCTGTATACGCTGGGGCTGTCGGCGGCCGGAGGGCGCATCGGGTTTGATCCGAATATCCGGTTCGAACACGCCTGTTCGACCTTTTCGGATGCGCAGCGGGGCCGGTTCCGGCCCTTGTGGAAGGTCTATTACTATCACCGCAACCTGTTGATGCTGTATCGCATGGCGGCAGGGCCGTGGTTCTGGCCCGCGCTGGTGCTGGTGGTGCCCAAATGGTTGCTCAAGGTGCGCAACCACAGCGGCGAGCGGCGCCTGTTTCTGCGGCTTCTGGCGGGGGCTGTGCACGATGGTCTGCTGCGATCCACCGACCGCCCCCACAGCGCGGTCAAGGCGCTGGCTGAGCCGCGGGTGTGAGGCGGGCCGGCCTCCGCGCCCTGGCACGGCGTGTGCCCGGCCCGTGGAGGCCGCGCAAGGGCAGCTGGGCCGTGTGTGCGATGGTTGCCGAGCCGCCCGAGCTGCTGTGCGCCTTTGCGGCCCATTACCTGTCGCTTGGGGCGGCCGAGGTCCATCTGTTCCTCGATGATCCCGACCAGCCCGGAATTGACCTGCTGAAGGGCTTGCCGCGTGTGCGTGTGACCCTGTGCACCGACCGGCACTGGCAGGCGCTGGCGGGACAGCGCCCGGTCAATCAGGTCATGCGCCAGATCCTGAATGCGAACCGGGCCTATGACCGGTGCCGCGCGGACTGGTTCCTGTTCTGTGATGCGGATGAATTCCTGATCACCAACGCGCCCGTGGCGGACCTGTTGCGCGGGGTTCCGGACTCTGTCCTGCAGTGCCGGGTGCCCATGGCGGAACGCGTCCTGTGCAGGGAAAAGGGGCAGGCGCATCTGTTTGACGGGGTGTTTCGCGTCCCGCTCAGACAAAACCCGGACGCGGTGCAGGCGGCTTATGGTGATCTTGCGGGCATGACCACGCACGGGCTGACGGGGCATCTGGCGGGCAAGACCTTTACCCGCGCGCGCAGATCCGATCTGCGCATCCGGCTGCATCTCTCGGTGCCTGCGGACCCCGAAGAGGAGGCGCGTCTGCGCAAGGCGGGCGCGCTGCGTCCGGGGCCGGACCTTGCGGGCAGTCGGCTGGTGCATTTTGACGGCATGACGCCCTTGCATTGGCAGCTCAAGATGTTGCGATTCTACCTTGAGAACCCGCCAAAGGCACAAACCGGCGGCAAGGGGGGCTTTGCCAAGCGCACGCCGGCGCGGTCCCGGCAGGTCACTGCCGTCTATGAAGGGGCGGGGGACCCGGCGGCAATGGGCCGCTTGCGCCGTCTGATCGAACTGGACCCGGAAGCGCGCGCGACACTTGAGCGGGCAGGGGGGCTGTTACAGGCGAAATGCGACCCAAGAGAGTCGGTCAGACACTATCTGAAGCGGGATTTGCCCTTTGACGTGGCCACATTTGACGCCCGTTTGCGTGCCCGGCACGGGCCGCTGATTGCAGAATACGGGCTTGAGGATGCGCCTCCCGACAGGGGCTGATTATGGTCTAAAACAGTCTCTAACGCGACAGAATGTGCCTATGATAGCGGCGCAACAGGACCACACCCATGAACAGGGACAGCAGCGAAACACTTGCCACATAGGCCGTGGATACATACGCGGCCTCATAGGTGGGATAGAATCCGGACCGCATCAGGCCGACAATGTGTACCAGCGGGTTGTACCACAGGATGTCCTGCGCCAGCGGGGGCATGTCCTCATAGAGAAAGATGATGCCCGAGATCAGAAACAGCGGCCGGTTGACGATGCCCCAGATCTTGTCCCAGACCGAAATCAGCCCGATCAGCGCGCAGTTGAGCGCGCCGACCCCAAGGCTGAACAGGATGGCCATGGCACTGGCGTCGACCACAGGTTGCAGGTCGATCAGGATCGGGTCCTCGAGCGAAAGGATGATCATCGTCAGCACCAGGGCCATCACCAGCAGGCCGGTGAGCATGTTGAGCAAGAACCGCGCCGTGACCGCATCGACCCAGGAGACAACCGGGTAGGCCAGCAGGTTCCGTGAAAAGATCAAGGACCGTGCAACTGACATCGCAACACTCTGATACAGGCTGAACGGGGCAAAACCGACGCCGAAAAACAGGATGAAACTGGTGCCCAGCGGCGGGGACCGCGCAATCAGCGCAAACCCGAGCGACAGGATGCCAATCATGCTCATCGGCTCCAGAACGGCCCAGATATACCCGCCCGGGGACCGGCCATAGCGCGACCCCATTTCCCGCAGGATCAGCGCACTGACCGTGCGCGCCATGCGAAACCGGTTTGCAGTGCCCGGCTTTGAAGGGGGCGGTGTATCTGCCAGGGTCATGTCATTGTTTCCAATAGAACTCGTGTCGCAGACTATGTAAGAAAGCGAAAGTCTTGCAAATGGAGGCTGTGTGAATAAGCCGAATCCACAGGCTGACGTGCAAAAAGCGCAACGCGCTCTTGCGCCATCTCCCGCGCCCCAGGTGCCCCCGGTGCGCGCAACCGCGCACCCTGCGCGCATGCGCAAACGGCACTGGGCGGTTCTGCTGAGCTTTGTGGCGATGGTGCTGCTGCCCCTGATGATCTTCGGCATTTACCTTTGGGGGGTGGCGGAGGATCGCTATGCCTCCACCGTGGGCTTCATCGTGCGTCAGGAAGAAGGGCAAAGCGGTTCGGAACTGCTGGGCGGATTGTCGGCGCTGACCGGCGGGACATCGTCGGTGGATGGCGATGTGCTCTATGAATTCATCCGCAGCCAGGATCTGGTGCGGCGCATCGATGAACGGCTGCAATTGCGAGACTATTACAGCGGTTTCTGGCGCACAGACCCGATATTTGCCCTGTGGCCCGACGCCACGATCGAGGACATGCTGTGGTATTGGGGCCGCGTTGTGCGGGTGTCCTATAACCAGGCGACCGGGCTGACCGAGCTGCGCATCCAGGCGTTTGATCCGCAGATGGCGCAGGCCATTGCGGTCGAAGTGGTGGGCGAAAGCCAGGCCGTGGTCAACGCGCTGAACGAACAGGCCCGCGCCGATGCCATCCGCTATGCGGACCTGGAACTGACGGAAGCCGAAAACCGGTTGCGCTCGGCGCGCGCCGCCCTGACGGAGTTTCGCATCCGCACGCAAATCGTCGATCTGGAGGCGGACATCCAGGCCCGCATGGGTGTGGTCAGCAATCTGCAGCAGCGGCTGGCCACGGAACTCGTGGCATTTGACGAATTGTCCACCACGACCAACCGCGACGACCCCCGTGTCAGCCAGGCCGAACGCCGCATCCAGGTGATCCGGGACCGCATTTCGGACGAACGCCGCACCTTTGCCACCACCGAAGTGCTGGGCACCGGAGAGGATTATCCCACGCTGATGTCGGAGTTCGAAGGGTTGTCGGTGGAACGGGCATTCGCCGAAGAGGCCTTTCGGGCCGCCCTTGCCGCGCGCGATGCCGCCCGTGCCGATGCGGTCCGTCAGAGCCGGTATCTGGCCACATATGTGTCTCCGACACTGGCCGAAAGCGCTGAATTTCCTCAGCGCTTTGTGCTGCTGGCGCTGGCAGCCCTGTTCTCTTGCCTGGTGTGGTCCATCAGCGTGCTGGTCTATTACTCGATCAGAGACAAGGCGTAGGCAGGACCTGACGGGGGTGGCATGATCCGCTTTGAGCATCTGTCCAAGAGCTTTTGGGTCGCTGGCGAGCGCAAGCCGGTGATTAACAACCTCAACCTGACATTACCGACGGGCAAGTCATTGGCATTGCTGGGCCGCAACGGGGCCGGCAAGTCCACGCTGATGCAGATCATTGCGGGCACGATGTCCTCCGACACGGGTCGGGTGGTGTCGGACGGCACGATTTCCTGGCCTGTGGCCTTTGGCGGGTCGTTTCATCCGCAGATGACGGGCGAACAGAACGTCCGCTTTGTGGCGCGCATCTACGGGGTGGACACCGACAGTCTGATCGACTTCGTGCAGGACTTCGCCGAGATCGGAAAGCACTTTTACATGCCGGTGCGCACCTATTCGGCCGGGATGAAGACGCGCCTGACATTCGGGACGTCGATGGGCATTCAATTCGACACCTACCTGGTGGACGAGACCACGGCCGTGGGCGATGCACGGTTTCGCCGCAAGAGCCGCGCGGTCTTTCGGGATCGTATGGCCCGCAGCAGTGCGATCCTGGTGTCGCATAACATGGCCGAATTGCGGGACTACTGCGATGCAGGGATCGTTCTGCACAATGGACAGCTGTTCTATTTCGAACTGTTGGAAGACGCCATCACCTTTCATGAGGAACTGATGGAATAGCGGCCGAAATCTGTGAAGGATTTTAAGTAAATCGTTGCTAATAGTCTCGGTTTGAACACAAGGCCGGACCGCTGGCGCCATGCCGTAAAACCAGTGTCAGCCCTGCACGACAGGGGCTGATTTTACGGGTGGGTACATGGTGCGGTTCGAGTTTGTTTCGGCCATCGGAGCAGGGTGGGGCTGCCGGTGCCCGGAAGAACCATCAGGTCGCGGATATCGGTCCCGAATGACCCCCACCCTGCTAATAGTCTCGGTTTGAACACAAGGCCGGACCGCTGGCGCCATGCCGTAAAACCAGTGTCAGCCCTGCACGACA
>JBCBDZ010000002.1:0-55094 GCA_038529225.1 Pseudomonadota bacterium
GCAACCGCCGCCAAAAACAATCCATGCGTCAATATCAAAGGTGCGCCGGATCAACTCGATATCATCGACCAGATGCCAGGTGGTGTTGTGTGTCACGGACGCATGAGGCCGCGACCGTCCACACCCGCGCTGATCGAACAGGATCACACGGTAGCGATCGGGATCGAAATATCGGCGCATCGCGGGACTGCAACCGCCGCCGGGGCCGCCGTGCAGCACCACAACCGGGATGCCGGACGGGTTGCCGCATTGTTCAACATAGATGCGATGCCCCTGTCCGGCGTCCAACATCTGTTGGTCGTAGGGGTCGATGGGCGGGTACAGATATTGCACCGCGCGCTTTTGGTCACTGTGTTTGTCCATTACTGACCTACATAGAGCGTTAAACGCACATGAGCATACGGAGAAGAAAATGCAAACGCATCAAACCACCGTCGACCCGTCCGAGATCGCTAAATTTGAGGCAATGGCGGCCGAATGGTGGGATCCAAATGGAAAATTCAAACCCCTGCACATGCTGAATCCCTGTCGGCTGGACTACATCACCAACCAGATTGCCGCTGAATTTGACCGCGACCTGACCAAGCCATCAGCGTTTGAAGGTCTGCGCATTCTTGATATCGGCTGCGGCGGGGGGCTGTTGGCGGAACCCATGGCACGCCTTGGTGCGGATGTGGTTGGCGCGGATGCGGCAGAGCGCAACATTCCCGTCGCCAAGGTGCATGCCGAACAATCCGGGCTCACAATTGATTATCGTCACACCACCGCCGAGGATATGGCCGCCGCCGGTGAACAGTTTGACGTGGTGCTGAATATGGAAGTGGTTGAACACGTGGCCGATCCACTTGCCTATCTCACGGCCTGTCGTGCGTTGCTGAAGCCCGGCGGGCTGCACGTCTGTTCGACGATCAACCGGAATCCCAAATCCTATGTCATGGCGATTGTCGGGGCCGAGCACATAATGCGCTGGCTGCCCAAAGGCACGCATGAATGGAACAAGTTCATCACGCCGGACGAGTTGTTTGATCTGTTGCGCAATGCCGGCCTCGATCCTGTCGATCGGCAGGGGTTTGTTTTCAATCCGCTGACATGGAGCTGGAAATTGTCGGATCGGGACCTGAGCGTGAATTACGTCACGGCCAGCCTCAAACCCAAGGACTAGCTTGATTTTGGTTTGTCTGACATCTGAAGGCGCAATTTACGCAGGATGGGCAAGGTTTCCCTGACCCGATCCTCGCCCAGGCTGTCGATGACTTCACCAACCATCGGAGCAATCGCGCTCAAGGCCTGATCACGGGCGCGGCGTCCTGCCGGACTGATCGCAATCATCTTGCGGCGGGCATCATCCCAATCGGGGCGGATATGGATGTGCCCTGCCCATTCCAATCGGTTAAGAGTGTTGGTCATTGCGCCACGCGTGACATTGAACGTCTCGGCCAGCTGCGCCGGACTGCGTTCATCGTCGTGCCAGACAAGATGGTTCAAAACCGAGAAATGAGAGATTTCCATGCCCTTGGGCAACACACGGCTCAGGCGATAGCGGACCATTTGATCCGCTGCGAGCACTTCGCTGAACAACGAAATGGCCAGTGCGTTTTTTTCTGTACTCATACACCCTAAGGGCCTTCAAAGGGGCGTGCATTCTCCCGTGCGGGAACGCGGCGACGCGCCTCGGCCACTTTATCTAATTCCAGATCAAACACATAAACGCCCGGTGCCTCCCCCGCGTCAAGCACGACCTCGCCCCACGGATCAACGGCAAGGCTGTGTCCGTAGGTGCTGCGCAGCGCGCCCGCCCCACCCGCGTGCCGACCTGTCTGGGCCGGCGCCAGCACCCACGCACCCGCTTCGATTGCGCGGGCGCGCAGCAGACTGTGCCAATGGGCCGCACCGGTCACGGGGGAAAAGGCGGACGGGTAGGTGAGAATCTGCGCACCGGCCGTCACCAGCGCGTCAGCCAGTTTCGGGAACCGCATATCGTAACACACAGCCATACCCACAGGCGCAAAGGCAGGTTGGGCCAGCACCGCACGACTGCCCGGGCGATATCCTGACGACTCGGTGTAGGTTTCCGTCTCGGACAAGGCAACGTCAAACATGTGGATCTTGTCATAGCGCGCCAGAATTGCGCCATCCGGCCCGATCATGAAGGACCGGTTGGCAAAGCGACCATCCGGATCGTCAGTGGTCAGCGCCAGTGACCCAATCAGCAAGTGGATACCGCCCTCGGCCGCCGCATCCCGCAAAGCGGCCAAAGTGGCATCCTGCGCCTCATCCCGCAGCACCTGTTTCTGATGGGCACGACTGGTGCTCAGGCAATTTGTCACTTCGGGGGTCAGCACAAATTCGGCCCCCATATCCACAGCCTCGCGCACCATCTGTACAGTGCCCCGCAAGTTGGCAACCGGATCATCCGAGACGTTGAGTTGTAAAAGCGCCGTCTTCATTCAGGCCGCCAATAATCCATCGAGCTTGCCAGCACGCTCCAAGGCATAGAGATCGTCACAACCGCCCACGTGGACATCGCCAACGAAAATCTGCGGAACCGTCCGTCCGCCATTGGCGCGCTGGATCATCTCGGGCTTGCGCTCTGGCTGTTTCAACACGTCGACTTCGGCGAATTCCACGCCTTTTTCATTCAGCAGCCGCTTTGCCGCATGACAAAAGCCGCATAGCGGAGAGGTGTAGATTTCTACAGGTTTCATGTGTTTCGTCCTTTTGACGCCAATTCTGTTGGTCACAGACTTAGGTGTCTTTGGCCGCCCGCGCCAGTACGCTCACACATACCTGATGCGCGCCGGCTTTCCTCAGCGCCTCTGTACAAGCAGCCAGGGTTGCGCCGGTCGTCATGACATCATCCACAATCAGAACCGAGCGCCCGATGATCCGGTGTTTGCGACGTGGGTTCACCCGGATGGCCCCGTTTAGGATATCCGCACGCTGCGCCCGCGTTTTGCCATCCAGCGACGCCGTGCGCACAGGACGCTCCAGCAGGTCCGCGCACCAGTCGCATCCTGTCAGATCAGAAAGATTCTTGGCGATCAGGGCAGACTGGTTGTAGCGCCGTTTGGCCAGACGCAGCCAATGCAGTGGAACAGGCACGATCAGGGTCTTTTCAGAGATGACATCCTGCACAGCGGTGCCCATCCATGCCGCCGCCGGGCGCGCAATCTCTTGTCTGTCACCATGTTTCAGGCCAAGAACCAGCTTGCGACCCATCCCGGAATAGATCAGCGCCGCACGTCCGTGCGCCCATGGTTTTGGCGCACGCATGCAGGCATCGCAGTGTAGACGTTCCTCGGCCTCCACACCCGGGAGCGGCGTGCTGCAACTGTCGCAAAACGCGCCACCGATAAACTGCGCCTGACCCCAACATGACCCGCAAAGACCAAAGTCGCTGTCAACCGTTTCGCCACAGCCCAAACAGCGTGGCGGGTAAATGGCGGCAAGTGTTGTTTGTAAAAGGCCCATGTTGTCCTCTAGTTATGCAGCCATGCCGAACCCTGACCCGACGCCTCGCCTGACCGATACGACCGCGCTGGTGCGTAACCGCGCGCGGGCCAGCGCGCTGTTCCTGCAGGAAACCGCGCGGGATGAGATCGAGGATCGGCTAAAACTGGTTAACAAAACCTTTCGGGAACCCGCGATTGTCGCGGCCTTTCCCGATCTGTGGCGCGAGGGTCGCACAGACGCTCTTGTCGTAGCCGAAACCGACGTGTTGCCTCTCGAGGCCGGTGCGCACGACCTTGTGATCCACAGCCTCGGCCTGCACTGGGCGAACGATCCCGTCGGCCAGTTGATCCAGTGTCGTCGCGCCTTGAAGCCGGACGGAATGATGCTGGCCGTGGCACTGGGAGGGCAAACGCTGCAAGAACTGCGCAGCGTGCTTACAGAGGCCGAAGTCGCCATCACCGGTGGTCTGTCACCCCGGGTCGCGCCGATGGGCGAAGTGCGCGACCTGGGCGCGCTGTTGCAACGGGCCGGTTTTGCGCTGCCGGTGGCCGACACCGTTGTGCTGTCGGTCCGATATCAGACCATGTGGCACCTGATGCGCGATCTGCGCGCAATGGGCGAAGGCAACGCGCTGCAAACACGGCTGCGGTGTCCAACGCGGCGCACAGTGCTGGAGCGGGCCGCGGATCTCTATGCGGACAGCTTTGCACATCCTGACGGTGGGATCATGGCAACCTATGAATTGATCGTTTTGACGGGCTGGGCCCCGGACGACAGCCAGCCAAAACCGCTCCGCCCAGGTTCTGCGCAAGCAAGGCTGGCAGATGCCTTGCGGACGGACGAAACGTCGCTGCCAGATTGACCTGAAGACAAATCCGTTTATTTGAGCCTCAAGATATATAGGAAACCGCCCGAAATGCTTGATGCCAGCAAAGCCATGACGCGCCCGCAACATGCCGCCGACGACCACCCGGCGATTCCACCTGCGCGGGTTGGTATTTTGCTCGCCAATCTGGGCACACCAGACAACTACGACTACTGGTCGATGCGCCGCTACCTCAACGAATTCCTGTCAGATCGGCGGGTGATCGACTATTCCCCGTGGATATGGCAACCGCTGTTGCAGTTGATCATCCTGACCAAACGGCCATTTTCGTCCGGTGCGGCTTACAAAAGCATCTGGAACCACGAAGCGGGGGAGAGCCCGCTGATGACGATCACCAAGGACCAGACGGCCAAGATCAAGGCAGCGATGCATGACAGGTACGGCGATCAGGTCATGGTTGATTTCTGCATGCGTTATGGCAACCCATCCACCAAATCCAAAGTGCGTGAAATGCGCGAGGCCGGATGTCAGAAGATTCTGTTTTTCCCCCTCTACCCCCACTACGCCGGAGCCACGTCGGCCACCGCAAACGACCAGTTTTTCCGGGCCATGATGGAAGAGAAATGGCAGCCAACAACACGGACAGTCGAGCCGTATTACCAGCATCCAAAGTATATAGAGGCGCTGGCGCAATCCATTGAACGCGCCTATGCCGACCTCGAAATCCGCCCGGATATTCTGGTGTGCAGCTACCATGGTGTTCCCATCCGGTACCTGATGGAGGGTGATCCTTATCACTGCCAGTGTCAGAAAACGACGCGCCTGCTCAAGGAACGCCTTGGCTGGCCGGATACTGACATCGTAACAACGTTCCAGTCGAAATTCGGCCCGGAAGAATGGCTACAGCCTTATACCGTCGAAGAGGTTGCACGCCTGGCTGAAGCCGGAAAAAAGAACATAGCCGTCTGCGCGCCGGCATTCTCGGCGGATTGCATCGAAACGCTCGAAGAGATCAACGAAGAAATCAAGGAGAGCTTTGAGCACGCAGGTGGGGAGCATTTCACATATATCCCCTGCCTCAACGATGATGATGCCCACATCGATGCGCTTGGCACAGTGATTGAAGAGAACTTGCAAGGTTGGCTGGTCTAAAGCCGGATCACGAGTGCAAGACGTAAAAAAGGCGGTGCTGAAGCACCGCCTTTTTCTGTGATAACGTTACGAACGATTAGTCCGAAACAGCCGCAGCAACAACGATCAACAGCAGGATGGGAAGAACCCAGCCGCCCGATGTTCCGGTTGTTTCTTCAACGATGACGGGAGCTTCGATGATCGGGTCGGCAGGAGCGCCGGCGAATGCAGTCGAAGCAGCAGCAGTCAAAGCAGCGGCGAGAACGAGTTTTTTCATATTAATAACCTCCAGTTACGCGCGCGGGAAATTCTTGCCCCAACGCACCCAAGACTTACCTCGTAACTTCGTGTAAACAGCAATGTGCCGCGAATGCAAAGTGTGATTTAAAGTTGAACAGGCCGAACCGGGTCAATGTCGTCAAATAAGCAACACTTGTGTGCCGACTTTCGCCATTTCGTACAGCTCTTCGATATGCTCGTTGTACAAACCGATGCAGCCATTGGATGATTTCCGACCTATCTTGCGGGTGTCATGGGTGCCGTGAATACGATAATAGGTCCAGCTCAGGTGCAGGGACCGCGTTCCAAGCGGGTTTTGAGGCCCGGGACCAATGTAGTCTGGCCACTCCGGATTCCGTTTTTTCATCGACGGAGTTGGACGCCAATCGGGCTCCGGATCCTTGAGAATAACCTGCGTACGCCCGCGGCGGGTCAGGTCATCTGTCAACGGCACACTGGATGGATACAGTTTGTAGATCGTCTGCGCCTCATCCCAGTAGTGCACCGCCCGGCTGTCAATATCGACCAGAATGGCACCATTGCGCAGGTCATCAAAGTAAGGTTGCCAATCCAGCGTGCGGAAGCTGGAAATGTTGCGGCGAACAGACAATGCTGGGTCACGCTCGGCTTGCCCGGCGGCTGTTTGTGCGATGGCGGGTGCGCCCAGAAAAGCAGCAGATCCAGCCAGAAATGCACGGCGGCTGGTCGTGGTAAAGGATCGTTTGGACATTGTATGCCTCTCCTGAGAATGTTCTCGCAAATTTGAACGCAATTTATTGCGCGAATGTCGCAGTCGCAAATCAAAGGACTGTCATCTCGCAGGATCACGCCGATGTGCGTTTGTATTGCAACGCGCAAGCGGCTATCGAGATGGGCGAACGTCCAAAATAATCTGCAGGATCAATGCGTACAGTCTCTTTCCTTCTGGTTGCTCTTGTGACCCTTGCGGCATGCGGCCCCGGCCCGGTCCAGACCACTGTCGGAGCAGATGGGCAATCTGCGCCCAAACTGTACCGTATTCGCAACAATGATACGGCCAAGCTTCAATTCCGTATGCTCGACTCTGTGAATGCCCTGCGGTCGTCCCAAGGCGCGCCCGCGGTTGAACTGAACCCGCAACTGAACGCAGCGGCAGCAACCCATGCACAGGACATGTCTCTTCAAAACCGCCCATGGCACTTTGGATCCGACGGATCGTCCCCCATCGACCGATTGGCACGCGTTGGATATCAGGGAACACTGGTTGGCGAGAATATATCGGAAACCTACGAGACCGAGCTTGAGACACTGGGCGCATGGATGGAGCAGAACGACACGCGCCGCACCATAATGTCGCCACGTGCACGCGAGATGGGATTTGCCTGGTTTCAGGAACCCAATGGCAAGATCTGGTGGACACTGGTCATGGGCGACCCGTCCAACGCGCCCTTGATCCCTGCCGCCAACCCGTCGGCCATACGGCTGGTGCCAGATGCTGTTGATGATCCGGATGCCGCGGCTATTGATGCGGCAAACCCGAACGTCGCATCGGCGCCGTCAACCTGACTGAACGTCAGGGGTTGATCTGTATGGGCGTTCCATTGCGCACCATGGCATAGACATCTTCCATTTCCCGGTTGGTGACGGCGATGCATCCCCATGTCCAGTCTGCCTTGCCGGTACGAAAGCCTGTGTTGTTGCCGTGAATAAAAATGTCTCCGCCGGGAGGTTTGCCAATTCTGGCCGCCTCTGCCCGGTCGCGTGCATTGGGGTACGAGATGCCCAAAGACAGGTGAAACTGACTGTTGGGGTTGCGCCGGTCAATCAGGTAGGTGCCCTCGGGCGTGCGCCCGTCACCTTCAAAAAACTTGTCACCGATGGGCGCAAATCCAAGGTCGATTTTGTAGTCTTCGACCACGCGACCATGGTGCAAAAGATACATCTTTCGGGCTTCTTTGTTCACCACAATGCCAGTGATCTCGGGCCCGTTATAGGTACGGAACTTGCTTTGTGTGCACGCACCCAAACCGATTGCCGCCACGCCGCCCATCATCAAATGTCTGCGCTTCATCGAAATCCTGTCCCAACACTGCCTTTTTGTATTTTGTAGGGAATTATCATCTTCTTACGCAAATCGCATAGCAGGTTTTTTGCCGCAAGCGATCACCTGACCGTGATCGGCGCTTATGAATCGCGCTTGTCCAGCTTGGCCTCGATCTCATCCAGCCGCTTGATCACAAGGTCCCGATACTCATCGGTCGCTGCATTGGATTCTTCTGAATGCGCATCCTGCATCGAATTCACGATCAGACCGACGAGAAGGTTTACAACCGCAAAGGTGCTGACAAGGATAAATGGCACAAAGAAGGCCCAGGCGTAGGGGAATTCTTTCATGACCGGGCGCACAATGCCCATCGACCAGGATTCAAGTGTCATGATCTGGAACAGCGAATAACCACTCAGGCCCAGCGTACCGAACCATTCGGGAAACGCCTCCCCAAAGAGCTTTGTTGCCATCACGGCGCCGATGTAAAAAATCATGGCCATCAGAACGAACACGCTGCCCATGCCGGGCAGGGCCGTGACGAACCCCTCGACCACGCGGCGCAGGCTTGGCGCGACGGAAATGACGCGCAGCACACGCAGGATGCGCAGGGCGCGCAGCACAGACAGTCCTTCGGTCCCAGGCGCAAGCGCAATGCCCACGATGATGAAATCAAAGATGTTCCATCCGCTTTTGAAAAAGCCGAGACGGAAGGCAATTAGCTTGGCAATGATTTCGATCACAAAGATCGCAAGGCAGATCTGGTCGATCAGGTTGATCAACCCGCCCGCAATGGAAACAGCCGTCGCAGATGTCTCCAACCCCAACGTAATCGCGTTCACCACGATCACGCCCATGATAAAGTTGCTGAATTTGGGGCCTTCCAAAAATTCGGCCAAGCGTGCGCGATCAAACATGCGGGGTCTCCTTTATGCCTATCGCGTATGCGACAGACGGAACGATCCGACAAGTTCTACGTGCGCAGACCATCGAAACTGATCCACCGGTTGCAACCATTCGAGCACATATCCAGCATTGAGCAGCGTTGCCGCATCCCGCGCAAAGGTTTGTGGATTACACGAAACATGGGCGATGATTGGTGGTCTGGCGCTGGCGAGTTCTGCGATTTGCGCAACTGCCCCGGCACGTGGTGGGTCGAGGACAACGGCATCGAAACCAGCGAGTTCATCTGGCAGTAACGGGCGACGAAACAAATCGCGCACCTCGGTCTTGAGGCGTTTCAGCCCCTGCGCCCGCCGCCAGCCTGCATCAAGTGCGGCAATCATGTCAGACGCACCTTCGACAGCCAACACCTCTGCCCTTTCGGCAAGGGGAAGGGCAAACGTACCGCATCCGGCAAACAGATCGGCGATGGATTTCGCGTCGCCCACGATGTCCTTCACCAACGCAGTCAACGTGTCTTGCCCATGTCGAGTGGCTTGCAGGAACGCGCCCGGCGGAGGCACGACCGAAGCTTTTCCGATGGCCTGAGCCGGGGGAACACGCATACCGATCAGCTCGTCATCCCATGTCAGGCGCGCAAGCCGGTGAGCCTCACAAAGACCAGCCAGAACTATCCGCAAAGGTCCATCCAGCGGTTTGCCTCCGGTCACGGCAACATCCAACCCCTCGAGCCCTTCGGTGACAGTAACGCTAAGTGCGCCTTTCCGGCTGGCCCCGGCAATCGCCAATGCCTCGGCCAATGGCGCAACACCTGCCAAAGCGGGTGTCACCAGAAGGCAGTTCGGCACCGGAATGATCGCGTCGGACTTGCGCGCATGAAACCCGACCATTGCCCCCTTTTTGGTGCGGCGCGCGGCAAAAGTCGCACGTCTGCGAGACTTGTCCGGGGACGTGAACGTCGGATGAACCTGCGTTTCAATCCCATGAACCGCCAATGCAGTGATGACGAGGTCGCGTTTCCACAAGGCCACCAGATCGTCACTGGCGTGCTGCAACTGGCACCCACCGCAGGAACGGAAATGCGGACAGGGAGCTTTCACACGGTCGGATGACGGCGTCTCGACAGAGACATCGACCAGCGTATCGCCTTCCAGCGTCCCGGAGACCACCTCTCCGGGTAAGGTCAGGGGAACAAACAATGGCCCGGGTGCGACGCCGTCACCCTGTTGGCCCAATCGTTCAATGGTCACTGTTGTCATGAACCTAGGCGTAGCCGCACGAAGCCAGGGGAAAAACCCCTATTCGGCGGCTTGCGTGCTGATGAA
The DNA here is from genome assembly GCA_038529225.1 of Pseudomonadota bacterium. Classification (GTDB taxonomy): domain Bacteria; phylum Pseudomonadota; class Alphaproteobacteria; order Rhodobacterales; family Rhodobacteraceae; genus Tateyamaria. The sequence continues at coordinate 9,941 of JBCBDZ010000002.1, forward strand.
ACCGCCAGACTGCCGCTGCCAGTACCGCGCATAAAGACCGCCCTTGGCCAGCAGGGTCTCGTGCGGGCCTTGTTCCACGATCTGGCCTGCATCCATCACCACAATGCGGTCCATCTCCGTCAGGGTGGACAGGCGGTGGGCGATGGCCAGCACGGTCTTGCCCTCCATCACGCGGGACAGGGCGGTCTGAATCGCGGCTTCAACCTCGGAATCGAGCGCGCTTGTCGCCTCGTCCAGTACAAGGATCGGCGCGTCCTTCAGGATCGCACGGGCCAGAGCGATACGCTGCCGCTGGCCACCGGACAGTTTGACACCCCGTTCACCAAGATGCGCCTCGTACCCGTGGCGACCCCTGTGATCCTGCAGATCAAGGATGAAATCATGCGCCTCCGCCTTCTTGGCGGCGGCAATCATTGCGCCCTCATCTGCACCCGGCTTACCGTAAAGAATATTGTCACGGGCAGAACGGTTGAACATCGCCGTTTCCTGCGTGACCATCCCGATGTTGTGGCGCAAACTGTCCTGAGTGACGCCAGATGTATCTTGCCCATCAATCAGGATATGCCCGTTTTCCGGTTCATAGAGCCGCAACAGCAACGAAACGAGAGTCGATTTGCCAGCGCCCGACGCGCCAACAATGCCCACCTTTTCACCCGGTTTTATCGTCAGCGATATATCCTCGATGCCGCCCGTGTCCCGGCCGTAGGCAAAACCAACATGATCGAGGGTAATCTCGCCCTGCGTGACATCAAGAACCTGAGCGTCGCGCGCATCCTCAACCCGCGTGCGGGGCGTGAGCGTGCGCATTCCGTCCTCGACCTCACCCACATTGGAATAAATCTGCATCAGCGTGAAGCTGACCCAGCCGGTCATCTGTGCAATCCGAATGGCGATGGCACCCGAGGCGACGATGTCACCCGGGGTCGCCAGACCGCGCTGCCACATCAGGATCGTACCACCAAGCAACACGACAGGCAGCAGACCCGCCAGAGACATCAGGGCAAAGCGAAATCCGGCGGACAGGATACCAAACTGCACAGCATCCTTGCGGAAGGTCGCCATTGCGCCCAGCGCCGCTTGATCCTCGTGCTCATCATGGGCAAAAAGCTTGACCGTTTTGATGTTGGTGATTGTATCCACCACCTGCCCCGACACCATCGCCCGCGACGCCGCCCGTGCGGCCGAGCGTTTGCGGATACGTGGCAGATACCAGCGGATCAGCGAGAAGTAGAAGACAAGCCAAACGGCAAACCCCACCGCCACCCGCCAGTCGATGGCAAGAAGCAAAACAACCGACCCGACGAGCGAGGCCAAAGCAAAGGCCACTACATTGATAAACTCGGAAACGACATCTGTGACCGCGCGCGCTGTCTGCATCTGCTTTTGCGCGATGCGCCCCGCAAAATCGTCATCGAAAAAGCCGACGGATTGGCCCAATGTCCACCGGTGGAGGCGTGACAACACAAGTGGGTTCACGTTGGGTTGCACAATGATCGAGTTCGTCGCGGCGCTGAGGCCAAAGAGGATGGGCCGCGCAATCAGAAAAAACGCCAAGGCCCCCATAATCAGAGCCAAATTTCCCACAGCAAAGAATCCATCCGGCCCAAGAGCCACCGTGGCATCAATGACGCGCCCAAGGATCAGGGCCGTTCCCGCCTCCAACGCGCCTGCTGCCGCGGAACAGAACGCGGCCAACCACAGGGCCGGCCATGCGCCGGACAAGCACCAGCGCATGAAGGGCCACAATGCTTGCGGCGGGGGTCCTTCCGCCCGGCGAAAGGAATCGATCCATTCAGATATTGTCACTCAGCAGCCTCGGCGCCTATGAACCCGCCGGATTGACGCGCCCAGAACTCCGAATATAGGCCGCCCTGCGCCAAAAGCGCGTCATGGGGGCCGTCTTCGACAATTTTTCCGCCATCCAGCACAAGAATTCGGTCCATTTCGGCGATGGTGGACAGGCGGTGCGCAATCGCGATCACCGTCTTACCCTCCATCATCTTGTAGAGTGTATCCTGAATCGCCGCCTCGACCTCGGAATCCAGCGCGCTTGTCGCCTCGTCCAGCAACAGAATTGGCGCGTTCTTCAGGATCACGCGGGCCAGAGTCACACGCTGACGCTGTCCACCAGACAGTTTCACACCCCGTTCGCCCACCTGCGCCTCATAGCCAGTGCGCCCCTTCGGATCAGCCAGATCAAGGATAAACTCATGGGCCTGCGCCTGATTGGCAGCCTCGATCATCTGTTCTTCGGTGGCGTCAGGACGGCCATACAGAATGTTTTCGCGCACAGACCGATGCAGCAGCGAACTGTCCTGCTGCACCATGCCGATGCTCAGGCGCAAACTGTCCTGTGTGACCTTGGTGATGTCCTGACCATCAACCTCGATCCGGCCCGACTCAGGGTCATAAAACCGCAAGAGCAGCTTGACGAGGGTCGACTTGCCCGCACCGGAGCGGCCGACAAGGCCCACTTTTTCACCGGGACGAATGGTGAAACTGATCCCATCCAGACCACCGCTGTCACGTCCATAGTGGTGGGTCAGATTGTGTACGGAAATCTCGCCTTTGCCGATCTGCAATGGCTTGGCATCCTTGGCATCCACCAATGTGATGGGCTGCGCAATCGTCTCCATGCCCTCGGACACCACACCAAGTTCCTGAAAGAATGACGTCAGGGCCCACATGATCCAGCCCGTCATTGCGTTCAGCCTTAGAGTGAGCGCAGTGGCCGCCGCCACGACACCGACGCTCGCTGCACCTTGCGTCCAAAGCAGGATCGCCCAGCCAACAACGCCGACGATGAGCAAACCGTTCAGAAAAACCAGGATCACGTCCATGATCGTGAACAGGCGCATTTCGCGCATGAATGTCGTACGGGTGTGCTGGATCGCGTCCTTTGCATAATCCAGTTCACGTTCATGATGGGCAAACATCTTGACCGAATGGATGTTGGTATACGCATCAACGATCTTGCCGGTCAGCTCGGACCGGGCATCGGATGAAGCCTTGGACGCAGGCCCAATGCGACGGACCGTCCACACGACCAATGTGGCGTAAAGTGCAAACCAGATGACAAGCGGCAACAGCAAACGCACATCTGCAACGATGAGCAGCACAGCGGCACCGACAAGATAGGCCAGCGAAAACGAGATGGCGTCAAAAACCTGAAAAATGACCTCACCCGCAGAACGCGGGGTTTGCATGATCCGGTTCGCGATCCGTCCGGCAAAATCGTTCTCGAACCAACCAACCGACTGACGCAGCACGTGTTTGTGCGACCGCCAGCGGATCAGCGTCGGAAAGTTCGGCAGGATCGCATTGTTGAGCAACAGTACATCGAGACCCTGTAAAATCGGACGGGCCACCAGCACGAAAACAGCCACCAGCACGACTTCGGTCCCATGTGCTGCCCAAAACTCGCCCGGGGACGTGCCCAGCAAATCCACGACCCTGCCCATGTAGTAAATCAGCCCAACCTCGATCGACGCGACGATCACCGACATGATGGCTGCAAGCACAAACACCCTTTTGAAGGGCTGCGAATAACCAAGCAGAAACGGCCAGATCCGCGTCGGCGGCGTGTCGGTTTCTGTGTAAGAGGTGTACGGATCGACAAGCGATTCAAAGTATTTGAACATTGGAGTATCTCGTAAAGATGTGGTGCAACATGGATATGACGCAGGCCGAGGCCCGGTTCGTCACATCAGACGATCGGCGACAGTATCAGGTGTCGTTCCAGATCCCGCGAAACATGTTGTTACCCTCCGTGTTCGCCACATAGGTAGCGCCACACGCGCAATTTGTCACGTCCCCAAAAGCTGGCTTTTTGTTTTTGTAAGGTCAGAGGCCAGCCAGTCGGCTTTGAGCGCCGAGAGGGCATCGCCCAGCGCTTTGCCTTGCAGGTGGGGCAAGTCACTGGCCTTAATGGGAAAAACCGCAGTCGCCCCCTCGTTGACCGCAGAGATGGCGGAGGACTCCAACGGACTGTTGGCCATCACTGCGCGCAGCAAGATTGCGCCCAAACCCGCCTGTTCTCCTGCGACATGACCGACGGCCTTGGCGCCAAGCCCACTGACGCTTTGGACGCGGATCGACTCAAGCCGCTTTTGATCGGATCGCGACAGCCGCAGCCGTTTGCCCACCTCCTCACCCCCCAGCGCAGCCAGTCGGGTCATCGGATCAGGTGCAGCATCCAAAAGCACTTCGAGGTGGACCAGAGGCGCCAGCAGAGTCGCATCTGCCCCGGGCAACACATGGCCAAGAACCCCCGTCTGTGCCATGACTGCCAAAGCCGGGGCAGGGTCGGGGGCAGACAGCAGTTTGATCATTTCACCACCGGTTCGTTCAGCCGAAAGTGTCTCTAATCCATCCAGATTGGCAGCAATTCCGGCAAGAGCATCCGCATCCCACCCTTCTTCGGGCGCCGCGTAATACGCATGAAAGCGAAAGAACCGCAGCGTGCGCAGAAAATCCTCGCGGATGCGCTGGCCGGCGTCTTGGATGAAACGGACCCGCCCGGCAAGGAGGTCAGGCATGCCATCCAGGGGATCAACAATGGCCCCGAACCGGTCCGCATAAATCGCGTTCATCGTAAAATCGCGGCGGCGTGCATCTTCTGCGACGTCTTTTGAAAATGCGACCACGGCACGACGGCCATCTGTTTCGACATCACGGCGAAAGGTGGTTACCTCAAACGCGCGCCCATCAATCACAATGGTCACTGTGCCATGGGTGATCCCCGTTGGCACCGCGCGAAAGCCCGACTTCTCGGCAATAGCGATGACCTGTTTAGGTGTTGCATCCGTGGCGATGTCGATATCGGTCGCCGGTAATTGCAAAACAGCGTTGCGAACACATCCACCCACAAACAAGGCCACAAAACCAGCAACCTCAAGAGCGGCACACAGGCGGTGCGCCGCCGGATCGGTCAGAAACGGAGTGTTTGTGTCTAGGGTGTGGGCAGTGCGTCGGTCCATGCGCGCAATATACGCGCTGTCGCGCCCCAGATGTAATAGGGCCCGTAAGGGACCGCGTAATACGATCGCTGCTGCCCCCGCCAACGCCGGGATTCAACGACAAAGTTTTCAGGGTCCAGCACATGAGACAAGGGCACCCTGAACACTTCGGCCACTTCGCCGGCTTCTGGCACGGGCCGAAAATCCTGAGTGATGAGAGCAACGACAGGTGTCACGGAAAATGCTGTCACCGTCTCGTGCGGGGAAAACGTGCCCAACACCTCGGCATGGGCAAGTGGAAGTCCGATCTCTTCCTGTGCCTCGCGCAAGGCTGTCGCGATCAGGTCCGCATCGCCCTCGTCCTGCTTGCCGCCGGGAAAGGCAATCTGCCCCGGGTGGTGTTTCAATGCAGATGACCGCTTGGTCAGGATCAGATCATAACCGTCCTCACGCGCCATGATGGGCGCAAGCACCGCGGCCGGACGCAATCGACGTCCCTCTGCCAGTGAAACATCAGGGTTGAGATCAAAATCCGAAGATGCGCCGCTGCCCCGCGCCAAAGCGGCGCGGGTGCGGATCAAAAGGTCACTCACTGCCTTGCGCTTCAGCCTCGAACCCGACAGTTGCGGGATCAAGGTCGTAATGTGCGCTGCAGAACTGGCAGTCAGCCGTCACGCGACCGTCGTCCGTGGTCATCTTTTCAATGTCACGGGCCGAATAGATCGACAGGCTTTGACGCACTCGCTCTTCCGAACAGGTACAGCCAAAGCGGACCGGCTGGGTATCAAATACGCGCGGCGTTTCCTCGTGAAACAGGCGCAGAAGCAGATCGTTTGGCGGCACTTGCGGACCGATCAACTCCATTTCCTCGACTGTATCGAGGAGGATATTCACACGGTTCCAATCCTCGGATGCATCACCGTCCAGCAGATCATCCGCGCTGAGCAATTCGCCCGAGCCTTCGCCTTTGGCAACCAGCGGCGACGCTTTGGGCATGTGCTGCAACATCACGCCGCCCGCACGCCAGTGTTCAGCGACACCGGGTTCCGATGACTTGCCAAAACTCAGCTGAAAGCGGGTCGGCAACTGCTCGGACTGCGCAAAATAAGCCTCTGCGCAGGCCGCAAGCGAACCGCCTTCCAATGGCGTGATGCCCTGATAGGGCGTCATGCCCTCACCTTGATCGATCAGGATCGCAAAATAGCCTTCACCCACCTGATCAAATGGGGCGTCATCACTCAACCGGTCGGCATCATAACTGGCATAGGCGCGAATCCGGGCCTCGTCCCCGTCACCTTCCGGGGCATAGTAATCCGTTGCAATCATTCGCACCGCGCCTTTGGACTGGACCTGCAACGAAAGCTTCCAACGCAACTTGATTGTCTGGCCGATCAGCGCGGTCAGCAAAGCCATCTCGGCCACCAGCGCTTCGACCTGCGGCGGGTAATTGTGCTGCTTGAGGATACCGCCCAACACTCCGTCAAGACGCGCGACGCGTCCGCGGATGTCAGGAGCATCAAGTTGGAATGGCAGGACGGTGTCGTCCCACACGATTTGCGAACCAATAGTCATGGGGTTTCCTTTGGCGCCAAGCGTTGGCATATCGAAGCCCTATATAGGATTGTGTTGCGAAACTGAAAGAGGGTGCTGATGAACCGCCGTTTTGGGCATCCCCCCGACGCCACCCGGCGCTACACGTCGCGCCCCGGTGCCTACGCCATTCTGCCTCGTGGTGGTGACGTGTTGCTGACCTGCCAGATGGATCTTGAACCAGACGTCCAACTGCCGGGCGGCGGGATTGATCCCGGCGAAAGCCCATTGCAAGCCCTGCACCGTGAAGTATTCGAAGAAACCGGTTGGCGTATCTCGCGCCCGCGTCGATTGGGTGTGTTTCGCCGGTTTGTCTACATGCCCGAATACACGCTTTGGGCGGAAAAGCTGTGCCATGTATATGTGGCGCACCCGACACTGCGCTTCGGGGATCCGACGGAACCCGATCATCAGGCGATTTGGACAACTCCGAACGACGCGGTGCGCATCTTGGGCAATGACGGGGATCGACACTTTTTGTCGCGCTACTTCTCCGGATCAGGTCCGTGATATTCGAACAAAATGCCTGAAACGTCGTCCGGGAACGGTTGGGAACCTGCAAACTCTGCCAGCTGCCACAACATCGCCTCAAAGAAGGCAGGGCCCGACACGTCGGCAAGATCACGCATCATCTTCTCGACCCCCGATTCTTCCAACATGTCACCTTGCCGGTTCGGGCACTCGGTCACCCCGTCCGATAACAGCAACAACCGATCCCCGGGCTCAAGTTGGGTTTCAAACTGCGTAAAGGAAATTCCCGACATCAATCCAACAGGGAATCCACCCGGCCCATCCTGTTCGATTGTGCCGTCTTTACGCTGAACAGCAGGGTGCGGGTGCCCGGCCTGCGCCATGCGGACATGGCCCGTCGTCAAATCCACGTCGGCCAGCAAAAGGGTAAAGTAATGTTCTGTCTCCATCTCGTCGAGGACGAGGTCATTCAGGGTTTCGATCACATCCTCTGGAGGCAAAAAGGCGTAAGTCCCATCGCTTAACCGTTGCAGCGCCACGTTCTGATCCGGTGCCGCGGCAGACAGATATCCCGCAAGACGCGCCGTCATGAGGGCCGAGCTGATCCCATGGCCAGATACATCGATCGAAAACAGCCCCAGATGTCCGGGGCCGGCGGCAAAGAACCCCACCAGATCGCCACCCACATGACCGCTTGACCGCAGCATCAGCGACACGTCACCGGTATCAAAAGACTTGTTGCGCTCCCGGATGAGGGACTGTTGCAGCTTTTTCGCTTCGAGCAGATCATTGTCGAGGGAATCGTAGACCCGCTGCAATTCGTCCAGTGTCTCGGAAATAAGATCATTCTTTCGGGTGAGTTCCCGCTGCATCACAAGGATGCGCTCACCGGCAGCGATCCGGGCGCGCAGTTCGTTCGCATCCACCGGCTTGGTCAGGAAATCATCCGCACCCGCCTCGAGGCCCATGGCGATTTCATTCTTTTCGCTCTTGGAGGTAAGAAGGATGAAATACCCGTATCGGTCGCCGGACTGGGCCCGGAAGGCGTTGCAAAACTCCAGGCCATTCATGCCCGGCATCATCCAGTCGCTCAGAACCAGATCAGGCTGGACGTCAGCGGCAATCTTCAACGCCTCCGCACCCGACTCGGCCTCGAACACCTCGAAACCCCAGCGTTTCACAGAGCTGCACAGGATCTTGCGTTGCAACCTGCTGTCATCAACGACCAGAATGCGACGCGCTTGCGCCACATCCGCGGACTCAGGCGTGGCCGCCTGATCCACATTAATTTGTCTACCTTTAACGCTCATCTCACTCGGGTATCTCGTCTGGTGACGATCTGCCTAGGTCATAGCGTTTAATGGCGTGTGAAGCCGGGTAACCGAGTGCGTAAACCTTTAACTGTAACCAGATGTTAATCCACCGCGTGTCTCCTGCCGGCGTTTGGCGGAGCAAGACGATGATTGATTGGTCACAAGTGGCAACTCTGAAAGCAGAGGTCGGAGACGAGGACTTTGAAGAGGTTGTCCCCCTTTTTATCGAGGAAGTATCCGAAATCACCGAAAGGTTGAAGGAAGGCGTTGACTTGGGCAGGCTGGAAGAAGACCTCCACTGTCTTAAAGGCAGTGCGATGAACCTTGGGTTTTCCGAATTTTCCGAACTGTGCAACGCAGGCGAATCGATGTCAGCCAAGGGCGATGCCGCCGCAGTCGATGTCGGCGCCATTCTGGGCAGTTTTGAGCGGTCGAAACAGGCGTTCCTGGCTGGGCTTCAAGAGGGTGCCACGCCTTAAATCACGAACTGCGCCAGCATTTCGTCATTGGTGATGTCCGTATAGGTAAAGCCGCCAGCATCCAGCGCAGACCTGAACCGATCAAAATTCTCTGGCTTGAGTGTCTCGATCCCGATCAGGACCGAACCAAAGTTGCGGGCGGATTTCTTGAGGTATTCAAACCGGGCAATATCATCTTCCGGACCCAGGATGCTCAGAAAATCCTTTAGCGCGCCGGGACGTTGCGGCATGCGCAGGATAAAGTACTTCTTGATGCCCGAGTAACGCTGTGCTCGCTCCTTGACCTCGGGCAGCCGCTCGAAATCAAAATTTCCTCCGGATGTGACGCAGACGACGGTCTGCCCGGCGATTTGCTCAGAGATGTCCTTGAGGGCGTCCACGGCCAGCGCGCCAGCCGGTTCCAAGACCAAACCTTCAACGTTCAGCATCTCGATAATGGTGGTGCATATGCGATCTTCGGGAATGCTCAGTACGTCCGCGACATTTGCATCTGCCAGCCGTGCAAAGGTGCGATGCCCGATCTTTGCCACGGCCGCGCCATCTACGAAGCTGTTGATGGGCGACACGTCCACCGGAGCGCCTGTCTTCAAGGCCTCAGCGAGGGACATTGCACCCAGCGGCTCTACGAAGGTGTACTCCATATCCTTGGCAAAATAGCTGCGCGTGCCTGCCGACAGACCCCCACCCCCAACGGGCAGAATTATGCGATTCGGCAAGCGGCCCAACTGCGCTTCGATCTCTACCGCAACCGACGCTTGGCCTTCAATGACATCCTCATCATCAAAGGGCGACAGAAAATGGCCTCCGGTCTCTGCACAAAACGCTTGGGCAGAAGAAAGGGTTTCATCAAAGTAATCCCCCGTCAGTCGAATTTCGACCTGCGTTCCACCAAACATCTGGGTTTTGAGGATCTTCTGTTGCGGGGTTGTGACGGGCATGAACACCACGCCCCGTACACCGAAATGCTTGCACATAAAGGCAACACCCTGCGCGTGGTTCCCGGCGCTGGCACAGACAAACACCGCATCTTCACGCATCACCTTGCGCATCGCATTGAACGCGCCGCGCAGCTTGTAGGATCGTACCGGACTCAAATCTTCGCGTTTCAGCCAGATGTCGGCACCATACCGTTCTGACAGCAAATCATTGCGCAACAAGGGCGTGGCCGGAAACACCTTGCGCATCGCCTGTTCCGCCGCGCGTGCACCGTCCTGAAAGCTCATGAATTGACCCCTTTTCGCAATCACGCAGACCTACACGCCCGGGCATGTGTGGGTCAATCTTGCCCCGGATGCGCAAAACCGATATCGGCAGCCAAATCTGATGAGGAATACGAAAAATGAGCGCCCCAAAGAAAGTTGTGCTGGCCTATTCCGGCGGTCTGGACACGTCGATCATCCTGAAATGGTTGCAGACCGAATATGGCTGCGAGGTTGTCACATTCACCGCCGACCTCGGACAGGGAGAAGAGCTGGAACCGGCGCGTGCCAAGGCCGAGATGATGGGCGCCTCCTCCATCTATATCGAAGACGTGCGTGAAGAGTTTGTGCGCGACTTTGTCTTCCCGATGTTTCGCGCCAATGCGCTTTACGAGGGTCTGTACTTGCTGGGAACCTCCATCGCGCGTCCTCTGATTTCCAAACGTCTGGTTGAAATTGCCGCCGCCGAGGGTGCAGACGCCGTGGCCCATGGCGCAACCGGCAAAGGCAACGATCAGGTGCGGTTCGAACTGGCCGCCTATGCGCTGAACCCCGACATCAAGGTCATTGCACCATGGCGTGAATGGGATCTGAGCAGTCGGACCAAACTGATCGACTTTGCTGAGAAGAACCAGATTCCGATTGCCAAGGACAAGCGTGGCGAAGCGCCATTCAGCGTGGATGCCAATCTGCTGCACACCTCATCCGAAGGCAAAGTCCTCGAAGATCCGGCCGTCGACGCGCCTGATTACGTCTACCAGCGCACGGTTGCCCCCGAGGATGCACCGAACGAACCCGAATACATCGAAGTGGGTTTTGAGAAAGGCGATGCAGTCTCTATCAACGGGGAAATGATGTCTCCTGCCACTATTCTGACCGAGTTGAACCGCTTGGGCGGCAAGCACGGCATTGGGCGCCTCGATCTGGTCGAGGGGCGGTTCGTGGGCATGAAATCCCGTGGCATCTACGAAACGCCCGGCGGCACAGTTCTGCTTGAGGCGCACCGGGGTATTGAACAGATTACACTTGATCGCGGTGCTGCGCATCTCAAGGACGAGATGATGCCACGTTATGCCGAACTGATCTACAACGGTTTCTGGTTCTCGCCCGAGCGTGAGATGCTGCAAGCCCTGATCGACAAGAGCCAGGAGCACGTTACCGGGACAGTCCGCCTGAAACTTTACAAGGGCCTCGCGCGCACTGTGGGCCGCTGGTCAGATCACAGCCTGTATTCCGAGGCGCATGTCACCTTTGAAGATGACGCAGGCGCTTACGATCAAAAAGACGCAGCCGGATTCATCCAACTCAACGCGCTGCGCCTGAAACTCCTGGCGGCGCGGGATCGTCGGCTGAAATGATCTTGTGAGCAGCCATCGCCTGATAATAGGGCATGGCCGCATCCACTAGTGCGACAAGCGGCCCGGCCACCTCTGGCAAAGGGCCTTCTGGTCCGGCAAACCCGGTTGAGCGATGCACGGCCCCATACCAATGCGCGGCCCAAAAACCATCCGATGCGTGCCCGCCCGCGGGCCAGGCCAGCATGTTTTCCGTCCATGGGATGCCCAGCGCGACGCACAGGCCGTGTAACATTCCCATCGCATCACGGCGAATATCTGATGCGTCGATCACAATTGGATTGTCGACGCGCTCCATGATCCGGACCTGCTGAACAAAACCGATGTCATCCAGCGTTGGCGCTTCGCGCTTGGCCGCATAACTGGCGACGACCCGCGCCGGGTGTCGGATGAGAAAGACATTCTGAACCTCCTCCATCCATGCCGATGGCCAGTCGGGCAGCATGTGATGGGTCATGTGCTTTTGGTAGAAAACCGGCTCTGATACAGGGGAAAGAAGCGATTTTGTAACCTTGAGCGGATCGCTGCATTGACTGGCCAGCACCGCATCCCGCATCGGATGATTAGCCCCGGTTGCAGCCAGATAAGCCGCATAAAACGGCTCGTCCACCACACGGGCGTCGCCGCGCGCGGCAAAGCTGTACATCATGGCGGTGGACAGGTTGCGCGGCCCCGACCACATGGCAATTCGCGTCGTCATGGGCGGCACGCTACGGCGACAAGACAAACAGGTAAACGGCCAATCACGGATCCGCGACCTCCCCGGGTCGTGAATTGTATGACGGTCCTCTTTGCCCCAAGCTTGGCGCAAAGGAGCACCGCCATGACCGCATGTCGCACTTTCAAAACCGTATCGCTTGCCCTGGCCATCGCTGTCGGCCTCGTCGCTCATGCCAAGACCAGCCATGCGCAAAACCTGGAGACGCTGACCGTTGCGGGCGGCTGTTTCTGGTGCGTCGAAGCCGATTTCGAAAAGGTTGCGGGCGTGAAGGATGCCGTGTCAGGCTTTGCCGGGGGCACAACAGAGAATCCAACCTACAAACAGGTGACGGGTGGAAATACAGGCCACTACGAGGCTGTGCAGATCACGTTTGACCCCGCACAGGTCGAGGTCGAAACGCTTCTCTCCCTTTTCTTCCGGTCCATCGACCCGACCGACGATGGCGGACAGTTTTGTGACCGGGGCGACAGCTACCGCACTGCGATCTTTGCAACGCCGTCCCAAACAGACGCAGCCAGACAGGCCAAAGCATCCGCCCAAGCCGAACTGGGCCAGACAGTGGTTACCCCAGTCCTGCAATCCGGCCCCTTCTACCCCGCCGACAGCTACCATCAGGATTTCTACAAGGATGGCGGGATCATCCTGACCCGTTTTGGCCCGAAGTCCAAAGCAAAGGCATATAAAGCGTACCGGGAATCGTGCGGACGGGACGCGCGGGTCAAGGCGTTGTGGGGTCCGGATGCACCTTTTGTCGGCGGCTAGGCCAGGCGCGCGTCTTCGACATCCTTGAGGTCGGGAATGACATCGGCTGTCCCCTCACGCATGACCATCAGCGCGCCTGCCTGTGTGGCAAGCGACAAGGCCTGCAACATCGGCATACCCCGGTCGAGGCCCGCAACCAGGTAACCCGTAAACGTGTCACCGGCCCCTGTGGTATCAATTGGCTTGACTGGAATTGCAGGCATATGTGTCTCTGATCCGGCGGAAACGTCCAACCATTTGGACCCTTCACTGCCAAGCGTGACAACAATGGACGGTACGCCCAGCTCACTCAGCTCCCGCTTCATCGCGGCCATCAACTGCCCTGCCTCCACCTGGTTCAACACCAACAAATCGGTAAAGGGCAGGACGTCGGCCACGGCATCCGCATCAAACGGAGCCGCCGCATATACAACCCGCAAACCCAGGGTCTTCGCCGTCTCGGCGGCGTATTTCTGACAGTTCGTTTCGTTCTGCATCACCAGAATGTCGCCAGCCGCCGCATCCGACAAAGCGGCACCAACCATATCCTCGGTGATCGACTTGTTTGCTCCAGAAAAAACGACAATCTGGTTCTCACCATCCGCAGCAACGGCGATGTTGGCATGTCCGGTGGCCTGATCCCCGAGTGTCGCAATGCGCCGTGTATCGACGCCATATTCCAGCAACCGCTGAACGGTCCACGCACCTCCGGGACCCACGGCACCAATATGCGTCACACGGGCCGCAGCACGGGCTATGGCAACAGACATATTCGCGCCTTTCCCGCCCAAACCCTGAGTGTAGTCGGCAGCGTGCAATGTCTCCCCCGGTGCAGGCAAATGGCTGACTCGATAAACGTTGTCGATGTTGATTGACCCAAGGTTCCAGACCGCCATCAGCCCACCTTGCAGGCCGCAAGCACCGCCATGTTCAGGATGTCATTGGCCGTGGACCCGCTGGAGCAGATCTGGATCGAACCATCCACACCCGCCAGGATCGGCCCAATCACCGTCGCACCACCCATTTCCTGCATCAGCTTGACCGAAATACTGGCCGAATGACGCGCCGGGACAACCAGAATATTCGCAGGGCCCGTAAGGCGCGAAAACGGATAAGAGGCCTGCGCTTGAACGTTCAGCGCGACATCAACCGTCATCTCGCCTTCATATTCAAAATCCACACCACGGGCGTCGAGAACCAGAGGCGCCATATGCATCTTTTCAGCGCGTTCAGACACGGGGTAGCCAAAGGTGGAAAAGCTGACAAAGGCCACACGCGGCTCCAGACCCATATTGCGAGCAACAACGGCGGCATGAGTCGCGATGTTGGCAAGGTCCTCTTCGTCCGGCCATTCATGCACCAGCGTGTCGGCGATGAACACGATGCGCCCTTTATGGATCAGCGCCGTGATGCCGGCCGTACTGCTTGTCTCGCTCGCATCAAAGACATGGTTGATCCGATCCAGAATATGCGCCGATTTGCGTGTGGCCCCGGTGACCAGACCATCCCCATGCCCATGCGCCAGCATCAGGGCGGAAAACACATGGCGGTCCCGTGCGGCAAGGCGATGAATGTCCTGACGGTCAAAGCCCCGTCGCTGCAACCGCTCGTACAAGTGAGTTTTGTACTGCTCCAGATGCGTTGTGTTGGCGGCGTTCACCACCTCCAACTCGCGCACGGCGTCCCCCAGCCCAGTCGCGGTCAGCTTGGCCTTTACGTCGTCATTGCGGCCAACGACCAGCGCTTTGCCAAAGCCTGCGCGCTGGTACATGACGGCGGCGCGCAGCACACGCGGATCGTCCCCTTCGGCAAAGATCATGCGGGCCTGCGCGGCGCGCGCACGGGCATTGATCCCGGTCAGAATGCTCGCCGTCGGGTCCATGCGGGATTTCAGACTGACCTCATAGGCGTCCATGTCGATGATCGGGCGACGGGCCACGCCGGTATCCATTCCGGCCTTGGCCACAGCAGTAGGAATGCGATGGATCAGTCGCGGATCAAATGGCGTTGGAATGATGTAATCGCGTCCAAAGGACAGCGACTTGCCATAGGCCAGCGCCACTTCGTCCGGCACGTCCTCGCGCGCAAGGTTGGCCAAGGCATGGGCACAGGCGATTTTCATCTCGTCATTGATGGCACGGGCGTGGATGTCGAGCGCACCGCGAAACAGGTAGGGAAATCCAAGGACGTTATTGACCTGGTTGGGATAGTCACTGCGCCCCGTGGCAACGATGGCGTCCATACGGACCTCATGCGCCTCTTCCGGGGTGATTTCAGGATCGGGGTTCGCCATCGCAAAAATGACCGGATTGTCGGCCATGGATTCGACCATCTCAGGGGTGACCGCCCCCTTGACGCTCACACCCAGAAACACATCCGCGCCCTTCATCGCCTCTTCGAGGCTCCGCATCTCTGTCTTGACCGCGTGCGCCGACTTCCACTGGTTCATGCCCTCGGTGCGGCCCTGATAGATGACGCCCTTGGTGTCGCAGACGATGCAATTGTCATAGCGCGCGCCCATGGCTTTCAGCAGCTCAATACAGGCAATGCCCGCCGCGCCAGCACCATTCAGGACGATTTTGACGTCTTCGATCTTCTTGCCTGAAATATGCAGTGCATTGATCAGACCGGCAGCGCAGATCACAGCCGTCCCGTGCTGATCATCATGAAAGACGGGAATATCCATTTCCTCTTTCAGGCGCTGTTCAATGATAAAGCATTCCGGCGCCTTGATGTCCTCAAGGTTGATGCCGCCAAAAGTCGGGCCCATCAGCTTGACCGCATTGCAAAAGGCGTCCGGATCTTCAGTGTCCAGCTCAATGTCGATCGAGTTCACATCGGCAAAGCGTTTGAACAGCACCGCCTTGCCTTCCATGACAGGCTTCGAGCCTAACGCGCCCAGGTTACCCAATCCAAGCACTGCTGTACCGTTCGATATAACGGCCACCAGATTGCCCTTGTTGGTGTAATCATAGGCCAGTTCCGGATTCTCCGCGATCGCCTCGCAAGGAACGGCAACACCGGGCGAATAGGCAAGGCTCAGATCGCGCTGCGTGGTCATGGGCACGGTGGCCTGCACCTCGAACTTGCCCGGGGTGGGTTCCAAATGGAACGCCAGCGCCTCTTCCGCCGTCACCTTGTTGCCTGCCATGTCACATCCTCCCCTGACTCGGAACGACATATCCCAGCACACCCGCCGCCTCAATCGACTTTGGGTTTCGCTTGGTGACGGGTGTTTGTAAGGTCGCCAGACGATTGCCTTGGGGGCCTTGCGATGTCGACCACGCCGATGATGGCGCAATATCTTGAAATCAAGGCGGCACACCCCGGTGCGCTGCTTTTTTATCGCATGGGCGACTTTTACGAGATGTTCTTTGAGGATGCCGTGAACGCGGCTGCGGCACTGGACATCGCGCTCACGAAACGCGGCAAACACGGTGACGAAGACATCCCCATGTGCGGCGTCCCGGTCCATTCAGCAGAAGGGTATCTGCTGACCCTTATCCGCAAGGGGTTTCGTGTCGCCGTTTGCGAACAGATGGAAAGCCCGGCGGAAGCGAAAAAGCGTGGTTACAAATCCGTGGTCAAACGGGATGTCGTGCGACTGGTCACGCCGGGCACGCTGATTGAGGATTCCCTGCTAGAAGCACGGCGGCACAACTTCCTCGCCGCGTTTAGTGATGTCAGGGGCAGTTGTGCATTAGCATGGGTCGACATTTCGACGGGGGCGTTTTTCGTAATGGCGGTCGATTTGGCCCAGTTAGGGCCTGAACTGGCACGTCTCGCGCCATCAGAACTGGTGGTAGCGGACCGCAATGAGGAGGTGCTGCGCTCTGTCACCGAAGACTTCGGTGTTCCGATCACAACCCTTGGATCAGCCGCCTTTGACAGCGCAGCGGGCCTGAGGCGGGTGACAGATCTGTTCAAGGTTGCGACCCTTGATGCCTATGGTTCATTCAGCCGGGCCGAGCTTGGCGCCATGGGCGCACTGGTCGAATATCTTGAAATCACGCAAAAGGGGAACCTGCCCCTCCTGCGTCCCCCGCAACAGGAAGCGCAGGCAAAAACGGTGCAGATCGACGCAGCCACGCGGCGCAATCTGGAACTGACGGCAGGGCTGTCCGGGGGCCGCGCCGGGTCGCTCTTGGACGCCATTGACCACACGATGACGGCGGCGGGCGCGCGGCTGCTTGAACGGCAGATCGCCTCCCCGTCCCGCATTTTGGAAACCGTTTCAGATCGGCTGGAGGCCGTCTCATTCGCCGTATCTGACCAAGAACTGTGCCAATCGTTGCGGGCCAAACTGCGCAGCGTCCCGGATATGGACCGCGCGTTGTCCCGCCTTTCACTCGACCGGGGTGGACCACGCGATCTGACAGCGTTGCGTGCTGGTCTGACACAAGCGCAGGACATCGCCGCATTGTCACAAGCCGCGTTTCCAAAACTGCTTGCCAGCGCATTCAAGGACCTGATCGGGCATGACGCACTCATTGACCAGCTTGATACTGACCTGATTGCAGAGCCTCCGCTTTTGATCCGCGATGGTGGGTTTATTGCGCAAGGCTGCGATGCGGAACTGGACGAGGCACGCAAGTTGCGGGACGAAGGACGGTCTGTCATCGCCCAGCTTCAACAGGACTATGCCACGCAAAGCGGCGTGCAGTCGCTCAAGATCAAACATAACAACGTGCTTGGCTATTTCATCGAAGTGACAGCGACACATGCGGACAAGATGATGTTGGCTCCGCTCAACGACACCTTTATTCACCGCCAGACCACGGCCAATCAAGTCCGGTTCACAACGATGGATTTGTCCAGCCTGGAAACCCGCATCCTGAATGCGGGCGCACAGGCGATCGAAATCGAAAAGCGACACTATGACAGGCTGAAAACACAGGTTCTGGAGGCCGCGGCACGCATCAGCCAGACGGCGCGCGCCCTTGCTGAAATCGACCTTGCCACCGGTCTGGCCCACCTCGCGGTGACCGAAGACTGGTGTAAACCCACCCTCGACACGTCCCGCGCCTTTGAGATCGAAGGCGGCAGACATCCAGTCGTGGAAAAGGCACTGCGCCAACAAGGTGGCACCCCCTTCATCGCCAATGATTGCGATATCAGCGCCGACGAAACGGCCGCCATCTGGTTGCTGACGGGGCCAAACATGGCGGGTAAGTCGACATTTCTGCGGCAGAATGCGCTGATCGCCATTCTTGCTCAGGCAGGCAGCTACGTGCCGGCAACATCGGCACATATCGGTCTGGTCAGCCAGATTTTCAGTCGTGTGGGCGCGTCGGACGATCTGGCACGTGGGCGGTCCACGTTCATGGTCGAAATGGTGGAAACGGCCGCTATCCTCAATCAGGCAGACGACCGGGCATTGGTGATCCTTGACGAGATCGGACGGGGCACAGCCACCTATGACGGGCTATCTATCGCTTGGGCAACGCTTGAACATTTGCACGATGTGAACAAGTCACGCGCCCTCTTTGCAACCCATTACCACGAGATGACGGCACTGGCTGGGAAACTGGATGGCGTCGAAAACGCAACGGTTTCGGTCAAGGAGTGGGATGGCGAGGTCGTGTTTTTGCACGAAGTGCGGCGCGGTGCGGCGGACCGATCCTATGGCGTGCAAGTGGCGCAGCTTGCCGGACTGCCCAGTGCCGTGATCGCACGGGCGCGGGTGGTTCTTGATGCTTTGGAAAGCGGCGAACGCCAAGGGGGTGCCACGCAAAAGACACTGATCGACGATTTACCTCTGTTCGCCGCAACGCCCCAGCCACCTGTGACCAAACCCAAACCGTCACCCGCCCTGGAGATGCTAAGCAACATCCACCCCGACGACCTCAGTCCGCGGGACGCGCTTGATCTGATCTACAAGCTGAAAGCGGCACAAGACGTTGAATAGACGTGGACCGCCGTGGGTTACGTAACAGAGCCTGAAAAAACCTGTCCGCTCACCCGTGATACCACCCATGAAAAAAGGCGCGGCAAGAAAATACCGCGCCCTTTTGATCTCTTGTCTTGCAGGCTTAGCTTGCTGGCGTTGATGACACACCGACCTGAGCGGGTCGCAACAGACGGTCATGCAGCATAAACCCTTCGGCGGCGACCTGAATGATCTCACCCGCCTTGGTTCCCGGAACGGGCGCCTCAAACATGGCCTGATGGTGCTGCGGATCGAACGTGTCGCCGACTTCGGGGGCAATGACCTCGATGCCGTGCTTTTTGAACACGTTCAACAGCTCGCGCATCGTCAGTTCAACGCCTTCCAGCACAGCACCGGACACCTCGCGCTGTTCATCCGTGATCGATTCAAGCGCGCGCTTCATGTTGTCATAGACAGGCAACATGTCACGGGCGAGTTTTGAGCCGCCGTAATTCTCGGCCTCGCGACGATCCTTTTCCGACCGTTTGCGTGCGTTCTCTGCATCTGCGAGCGCACGCATGAACCGGTCTTTCAACTCGTCGCGTTCCGCGCGAAGCTGGTCCAGTTCCAGCGCCTCATCATCAATTTCCAACATTTCGTCAGCGTACTCTTCGTCTTCCGCCATCTCGATGTCGTCCAGAAACTCTTCGTTCTTTGGCTCAGCCATTTTTCACCTTTCACTGCGGTCTGACAGCATCCGCCCGACCAGCTGGGCTGTGTAATCCACGATCGGAACGATACGGCCGTAATTCAGCCGCGTGGGCCCAATGACCCCAACCGCTCCGACAATCTTTCGATCCGCGTTCATATATGGGGAAACCACCAAAGAGGAACCCGAAAGTGAGAAAAGTTTGTTCTCTGAGCCGATAAAAATGCGCACACCGTCGCCGGTCTGGGTCAGGTCCAGAAACTCGGCGATGTCACGCTTGCGTTCGAGGTCGTCAAACAGGCTCCGGATCAGATCAAGATCGCCCGCCTCCGCCGTTTCATCCAACAGATTCGCACGGCCGCGAACGATCAGGCGATCGGGCGAGTCCCCTACCCCTTCCCACGATGCCAATCCACTCTGGACCAGCGCTTGAGACAGCGTATCGATTTCCTGCCTGCGGTTTTCAATCTCGTGCTGAACAACCGTTTTCACTTCGCTCAACGTGCGTCCTTCGATCATCGCGTTGAGAAAATTGGCAGCTTCACGCATCGAAGACTGCGTTTGCCCGGGGGGTGGTTGGAACAGCCGGTTTTCCACATGTCCGTCGGCAAACACGATAACAACCAGCGCCTGTTCCGGCCCCAGAGGCACAAAATCCAGGTGCTTGATGGGCGCTTCGCGCTTTGGCGTCAAAACCAGAGAGGCCCCTTGGGTCACTCCGGACAATGCAGAGCCTACACGGTCCAAAATGCCCGAAACATCGGTTTCGTTGCTGCCCAGGGTCGCGTCGATTTTCTCTCGATCGGACTCGTCCGGGACGCCCACTTCCAGCAGTCCATCCACGAACATGCGCAGCCCCAACTGCGTTGGCACACGACCCGCACTGATGTGGGGACTACCAAGTAGCCCCATGAACTCGAGGTCCTGCATCACATTGCGGATGGTGGCGGCGCTCACCTTTTCACTGAACTCACGCGTCAGCGTCCGCGAGCCGACGGGATCTCCGGAATCCAGATACCCTTCGACCACACGACGAAACACCTCTCGCGAGCGGTCGTTCATGTCATCCAGCATTTTCTGGGTCTCGGTCATGGCCTGCTATTAAAGTGCTCGAAAATCAAAGGTCAATCGGGGTCACGCCCATGGGCGTGCTATTGGGGTTGCACCTGCAGGCACGCTGGCGTTATCCCCGATGGGCAGCCGAAAAGGATATCCCATGCGCCCCTCTGGAAGAGAGTTAAACGAAATGCGTGCCGTTTCAATTGAAACGGGTTTTACCAAACACGCCGAAGGGTCCGCCCTCATCAAGATGGGCGATACTCACGTGCTTTGTACCGCGACAGTGGAAGAGCGGGTGCCGCCATTCATCAAAGGGTCCGGCCTTGGTTGGGTCACGGCCGAGTATGGAATGCTGCCCCGGGCCACCAATACCCGCATGCGGCGCGAGGCCGCCAGCGGCAAGCAAGGTGGACGCACCGTCGAAATTCAACGCCTGATCGGGCGCGCGCTGCGCGCGGGCGTGGATCGCGTTGCGCTGGGCGAACGCCAGATCACCATCGACTGCGACGTTCTGCAAGCCGACGGCGGAACGCGCTGCGCGTCGATCACTGGCGGTTGGGTCGCGCTGCGTCTTGCCGTCGACAAGCTGATGAAAGCAGGCGACGTGATCAGCAACCCACTTATCTCTCCGGTCGCCGCAGTAAGTTGCGGCATTTACGCAGGCCAACCCGTGCTCGACCTCGATTATCCAGAGGATAGCGAAGCGGGCGTGGACGGTAATTTTATCATGATGGGCGACGGTCAACTGATCGAAATCCAGATGAGCGCAGAAGGGTCCACATTCACCCGCGACCAGATGAACAGCCTTATGGATCTGGCCGAAAAAGGCGTTGGCGAGTTGGCCGCCGCGCAATTGGCAGCCTGTGCATGACACGCCGCTTTGACGACACGCGCATCCTGATTGCCACGCATAACGCTGGCAAGCTGGAGGAAATGGAGCAGTTGTTCGCTCCTTTTGGCGTTGAGGTCGTCGGGGCAAAGGCCATGAACCTGCCCGAGCCTGAAGAAACTGAAACAACCTTTGTTGGGAACGCCCGGATCAAGGCGCGCGCGGCGGTCGCCGCGACAGGTATGCCAGCACTGGCTGACGATTCAGGTATCGAAGTCGACGGTCTTGACGGCGCACCCGGTGTGTATACCGCCGATTGGGCAGAGACTCCCGATGGGCGCGACTTCATGATGGCCATGACGCGCACCCACGCAGAACTTGTAGAACGCAATGCACCCCAACCATGGACTGCACGCTTTTGCTCGACCCTCGTGCTCGCCTGGCCGGACGGACATGACGAAGTGTTTGCAGGGACCGTCGATGGTACCCTGTGCTGGCCGGTGCGCGGCGCGCTTGGGCACGGCTACGATCCGATGTTCCAGCCCATCGGCCATACGCGCACGTTTGCTGAAATGTCGGCGGATGAAAAAAACGCCATCAGCCACCGTGCTGACAGTTTTGCCAAACTGATCGCAGGTTGCTTTGGCTGAGGATTGGGAAGCAGGCGGCTTTGGGCTTTACCTGCATTGGCCGTTTTGCGCAGCCAAATGCCCCTATTGCGATTTCAACAGCCACGTCACGGCGTCCGTCGATCATGGCGCGTGGTCTGATGCGTTTGTGTCAGAGATTGAACGGGTCGGGGCAATCACCCAAGGGCGCGTGCTCCAATCGGTCTTTTTCGGAGGGGGAACACCCAGTTTGATGGCGCCTTCGACGGTCGGCGCGATTATGGACGCGGTTCAACGCACCTGGCCGACTGCCAACGATCTGGAAGTCACGCTTGAAGCCAATCCAACGTCCGTTGAGGCGGGGAAATTTGCTGACTTCCGATCCGCAGGCATCAATCGGGTTTCAATGGGCATACAGGCATTGAATGACACCGACCTGCAAAGACTGGGCCGGATGCACAGTGCGGCGGAAGCTTTGGCAGCTTTTGATATCGCGCGGACCACGTTCGACCGTGTCAGTTTCGATCTGATGTACGGGCGACAAAATCAGTCCCTGTCCCAATGGGAAGCGGAACTTGGACAGGCTCTGAGCCTTGGACTGGACCACGTCTCGTTGTACCAGTTGACGATTGAGCCGGGCACGGCGTTTGGCGACCGATACAAAATAGGCAAACTGCGCGGCTTGCCTGACGACGATCTGTCCGCGGATATGTATGCGCTGACCCAGGATATATGCAATCATTACAACATGCCGCGGTATGAAGTGTCCAACCACGCAGCATACGGCGCCGAATCCCGACATAACAAGATCTATTGGCGCTATGGCGATTACGTCGGGATTGGCCCTGGCGCACATGGACGTTTAACCCTGAACGGCGTTAGGACGGCCACAGACCAAACGCGCATGCCAGCAGCGTGGTTGTCAGGTGTTGATCGGGAAACGCGGGAAACCCTGTCCGGTATGGATCAAGCGGTTGAATTTCTCATGATGGGTCTGCGTCTTGCCGACGGAATTGATACCTCCCGTTATGAAAGGCTGGCCGGCAAAGCCTTGCCCGTATCCCGCATCGCGGACTTGCAGCGTATGGGTTTGCTACAGGCTGTTGGAAGCAAAATTACCGTTACAGATCAAGGGTTTAGCCTATTAAACGCTGTCCTGAGAACCCTTCTTGAAGACTAGGGAACGCTCAGCTTGCGGCATAGATCGTCCAGTTGTTCTAGGGACTCGTATTTCAGCGTCATCAAACCGGATTCTCCATCCGGCTTGTGCGACAGCGTCACTTTTACCCCAGTCGCGGCAGACAGATCATCTTCCAACGCGCGGGTATCAGCGTCTTTTGTCGCAGGTTTGGGTTTTGGTTGCACAGCATGGGATGGTGTATTCGCCTTTTTCACCAGTTCTTCGGTGGCACGGACTGACAAGTCACCCGCAATCACTTTTTTGGCTAGCCCTTCCGGATCTTCGCACGTGATCAGCGCCCGGGCATGTCCGGCGCTCAACACACCTTCAGACACATAGGTCTGCACGGACTCGGGCAGCGTCAGCAATCGAAGCAGGTTGGCAATGTGGCTTCGGCTTTTTCCAAGCGCCTCCGCCAATTTTCCCTGCGTATGGCCAAACTTGTCCATCAGCTGACGATACCCAGCCGCCTCTTCCACCGGGTTCAAATCGGCCCGTTGGATGTTTTCGATAATCGCGACCTCCAGGACCTCGATATCGGAAAACTCCCGTACAATCACCGGCAGGGTGTGCAACTGCGCCTGTTGCGCCGCACGCCAACGACGTTCGCCGGCGACAATCTCATAGTCATCTCCAGAAGGGCGAACAATGAGCGGCTGCAGCACGCCCTTTTCCTTGATCGACGCGACCAGATCGTCCAAGGGCGCCGAGTCAAATCGTTTGCGGGGCTGGTTCGGGTTTGGATGGATTTGTTCGATCGGAATCTGCTGATCACTGGCTGTCTGGGACGCAGTCGTTTCATTGATCTCAGAGACATCCGCCATCAATGCGGACAAACCGCGCCCCAATCCACGTTTCTTGTCACCGGCCATTCTTTATGCTCCCACAGTCATGTCGTTTCCAACCAGCTCTTTGGCCAGTTCGCGATAGGCGAGCGCCCCCTTGGACGCGCTATCATAGGACAGAACCGGCATCGAATAAGACGGAGCTTCGCTGACCCTCACATTTCGGGGAATCCGTGTTTTGAATACCAGTTCGCCCAAATTATCACGTGCATCCTGTTCCACCTGTTGGGACAGGTTGTT
Source organism: Pseudomonadota bacterium (assembly GCA_038529225.1). Lineage (GTDB taxonomy): Bacteria > Pseudomonadota > Alphaproteobacteria > Rhodobacterales > Rhodobacteraceae > Tateyamaria. Next base: position 34,107 of record JBCBDZ010000002.1, read on the forward strand.
TCGCGCATCGTGCATGGTCATCACAACACCTTCGATGCGCAGCTTTGGATTGCCCGTCTGACGCACTTCGCGCACGGTCAGCATCAGTTGCGACAGACCTTCCAGCGCAAAAAACTCACTTTGCAGCGGCACAAGGACCGAATGCGATGCAATCATCGCGTTGACGGTCAACAGGTTCAGCGACGGAGGACAGTCAATTAGGATATAGTCCAGTTCAAATTTCGCCATCTGCGGCTGACGCAAGGCGTCATGAAGCAGGAAACTCCGCTTTTCATTTGAAATCAGCTCGATGTCCGCCGAGCTCAAGTCAACCGTTGCAGGAATGACCATCAGGTTTCTGAAGGCAGTGTCCAGAATGACATCTTTCAGATCAATGTCCTCAAGCAGCAATTCATAAGTCGTGAATTCCCGATCATCCAGCGCAATGCCAAGGCCGGTAGATGCGTTGCCCTGAGGGTCCAGATCAACCACCAGAACGCGATACCCCAGTTCAACAAGGGCTGCGGCAAGATTGATCGTCGTTGTCGTCTTGCCAACGCCCCCTTTTTGGTTGGCGACAGAGATTATCTTTGGCCGCGTTAGAGTGAAGGGGTCAGACACGCTCGATATCCTTTATGCGCAAGATCGCTGCTTTTTCATTTGTTTTACTCGGTGTTGCCTCGCAAGAAAACCGCCAGTTCCGCTTTGCAACATCAAGTTCTTGCGCCCACGCCTCGCCTTTCATGAAAACACAGGTACCTGCATCAGCAAGATGAGGTGCCGCCAAGCCAAGTAGCGCATCCAGGCTGGCCAGTGCACGGGCCGAGATGGTATGCGCGCAATGTGGTGCGAGGCTTTCAACCCTTTGTGCCGACACGAAAATCGGGACATCCAGTTCACGCGCACATGTTCGCAAAAACGTCGCTTTCCGCTGATCGCTTTCTACCAGTGTTAGCGGGTTTTCATGCCCTTCCCCAGATGCAAGAACGCCGACAACCACACCCGGTAAACCGCCACCGCTGCCAAAATCCAGCCAGCTTCCCTGCTGGGCTTCGTAGATCTGTGCAGAATCCCAGATATGCCTGATCTCAAGATCATTTTCAGAGGCTTTGGACACAAGATTGATCTTTGAAGTCCACTTTCGCAGCAATGCCGCATAAGCGGCAAGCTTTTCCAGTGTTTCACGTGAAACATCGCGACGATACCAATCCGGTACCTGCATTACGCGGTTTTCTTTTCCAAGTAGCGGATCCGACCAAGCAACAGAGCCAGCGCAGCAGGCGTCATGCCATCAATGCGGCCGGCCTGCGCCAGATCACTTGGTCGCACACGCTCCAGCTTGGCTGTCAGCTCCGCAGACAGTCCCGACACGTCCTGATAGGCGAAACCTGCTGGGATCGCGTAAGATTCATCCTTTCGCAAACGCTCCACATCCTTGCGTTGCCGCTCAATATAGTTTGCATAAAGGGCTTCTCGCGCCAATTGCTCCCCCACATCCTCTGGCAATGTACCAATGGCGTCGTCCAGCCCTGCGACATCCGCCAACGACACGTCTGGAAAAGCCAGAAGCTGAAAAGGAGTCCGTTTTGTTCCATCCTGGTTGATCTTGATACCAACGGCCGCCACCTCTTTGGGTGTAAAGCTGCGCGATGTCATCACCGATCGTGCTACTTCCAGACTTTCCATCTTGTCGGCAAACGCTTTTCTTCGCTCTTCTCCCACGCAGCCAACCTCGAGCCCAAGGGGCGTGAGGCGCTGATCGGCGTTGTCAGCGCGCAACGACAACCGGAATTCAGCCCGTGATGTAAACATGCGGTACGGTTCGGTTACGCCGCGCGTCGTCAAATCATCGATCATGACGCCAATATAACTCTGATCTCTCTTGAAATGGATCGGCGGCTTGCCCAGCGCCCTACGCGCCGCATTCAGCCCCGCAACAAGCCCCTGTGCCGCTGCCTCTTCGTACCCGGTCGTTCCATTAATCTGCCCCGCCAGAAAAAGACCGGGAACCGCACGCAATGACAGGTCAGCATCCAGAACGCGTGGATCCACATAATCATATTCAATTGCGTATCCCGGCTGAAGAATCCTGGTGTCCTCCAATCCTGCAATCGACTTGATGTATGCAGCCTGAACGTCTTGGGGCAGCGACGTTGATACGCCGTTCGGGTAAACCGTATCGTCATCCAATCCTTCCGGTTCCAGAAAAATCTGATGAGAGTCTTTGTCGGCAAAACGTACGATCTTGTCCTCGATAGACGGGCAGTAACGTGGCCCGGTGCCATCGATGTGACCACCATACATTGCCGAACGACCAAGGTTTTCTCGAATTATATCGTGTGTCTGAGCGTTCGTGTGAGTGATGCCGCACGCCACTTGCCGAAGTGGCGCGGCTTTTGACATAAAGGAGAAGAGCGTCGGCGTGTCGTCTCCATCCTGACGCTCCAACCGATCCCAGGCTATTGTTTTTCCATCCAGCCGCGGTGGGGTTCCCGTCTTTAACCGCCCAAGGGGCAGTTCAAACGCATCAATCCTTTGCGCGAGGCGAGAGGATTCCTTGTCGCCCATACGCCCACCGGCATAAGAAACATCGCCGATATGTATCCGCCCTCGCAGAAAAGTACCCGAGGTGAGAACGACCTCTCGACCGCTCACTGTTGAGTCATCCGCCAAAACGACACCTGAAACGGCATCTTGGTTCATCTCAAAATCAACGACTTCGCCTTCAATGACAGTCAGGTTTGGCTGATTTAGCGTCAGCGACAGCATCTCGCGTTGATATACCTTTCGGTCGGACTGAGCCCGCGGCCCCTGCACTGCCGGGCCTTTACGTCGGTTTAATAGGCGGAACTGGATGCCAGACGCATCTGCAACTTTGCCCATGACGCCGTCCATGGCGTCAATCTCTCGCACCAGATGTCCTTTACCCAGCCCGCCAATGGCCGGGTTACAGGACATGATGCCGATATCAGAGGTTTTCATTGTGATGAGAGCTGTGTTTGCACCGGTTCGGGCCGCCGCATGCGCCGCTTCGCACCCTGCATGCCCACCACCGATCACGACAACATCAAATTGTTTCACGTGAAACACTCCATCATTTGCCCAAGCAGAAGCTTGAAAATATCTCGTCCAGCAGGTTTTCAACACCGATGTGCCCGACGAGGGCCTCCAAGGATCGAATCGCGCTACGAACCTCTTCGGCAGCGATATCATATTGGTCAGGCCCTCTGCCAACGCTGTTCCGGGCAACCTGCAACGCTGCCAAAGACGCGGACATGGCATCCCGATGCCGTGCATGTGTTGCCAATCCTGCCGAAGCCGTCATCGAAACCAGCGTTTCGGCGATCCTGTCCGTCAACAAAGCTATACCCTGCCCCGTTTGCCCGGATACAGCAAACGACTTGTCAGACCTTATGTCGGCCTTCGGTGCGACGCAGATGTCGTTGGGCTTCACCTGTACCGGCAGGACTTCTCCTGGTTCCACCAGAAAAACCCTCAAATCGGCCGCTTCCGCCCGTTCCATTGCCCTTTCGATGCCGACCGCTTCGATTTCGTCTTTTCCGTCCCGTAAACCAGCCGTGTCCAGAAGTGTTACGGCATACCCGCTGAGGTCCATGCGGACTTCGATGACGTCTCTGGTCGTCCCGGCGCGTTCTGATGTGATCGCTGCCTCGCGCTTGGCCAAAGCATTCAAGAGGGTGGATTTCCCGGCGTTTGGAGGACCGACGATTGCAATCTCAAAGCCGGTCCGGACGCGTTCCGCCGCTGCAAAGCCATCAAGTTCCATGCGGACTTCGTCAAGAACTGCGTCCAGCAGTGACATGACCTCTGCACTGACATCGACTGGAACCTCTTCATCCGCGAAATCAATGGTCACTTCAATCAACGATGCCGCGCGTATCAGGCTGGCGCGCCATGCTTCGATCCTTTTCCCCAACGCACCATCCAGCACCCGAAGTGCCTGCCGGCGCTGTCCTTCCGTTTCCGACGCAATCAGGTCGCCAAGGCTTTCGACTTGGGTCAAATCCATTTTGTCATTTTCGAGAGCCCGGCGCGTAAACTCTCCTGGCTCGGCCATACGCGACGGTCCTTCGCCCAAACACCTCAGCACAGCAGACACAACGGCGATGCTGCCATGTACATGGAATTCGACCACATCTTCGCCGGTAAAGCTGTGTGGGCCTGAGAACGCGAGGATCAAAGCCTGATCCAGAAGTTCTCCTTGGGAGTCTTTCAGGTCCCGCAGCGCCGCCTGCCGCGGTGCTGGCAAAGACCCGCAAAGTCGCGTGGCGCATGCAAATGCATCTGGGCCAGAGATCCTGATAACGGACACCCCGGCGCGGCCCTGCGCCGTCGCCAAAGCAAAGATCGTATCCATATCAACGATCCCCTGCGCTGCGTCAGGTGTTCATGGAATCAAAGAACTCTTCGTTCGTCTTGGTCTGTTTCAACTTTGAAATCAGGAACTCGATCGCATCTGTGGTTCCCATCGGGTTCAGGATCCGACGCAGCACAAAGGTCTTGGCAAGATCCACTTTATCGATCAGCAGGTCTTCCTTACGCGTACCCGACTTGAGAATATCGATCGCCGGGAACACACGCTTGTCTGCAATCTTGCGATCAAGAATAATCTCGGAGTTGCCGGTGCCTTTGAATTCTTCAAAGATCACCTCGTCCATCCGACTGCCTGTGTCGATCAGAGCTGTTGCGATGATGGTCAGGGACCCGCCTTCTTCGATATTGCGGGCCGCCCCAAAGAAACGCTTGGGACGTTGCAGTGCGTTGGCATCGACACCACCCGTCAGAACTTTGCCCGACGACGGCACAACTGTGTTGAACGCCCTACCAAGTCTTGTGATTGAATCCAGCAAGATAACAACATCTCGTTTATGCTCGACCAAACGCTTGGCTTTTTCGATCACCATTTCAGAAACCGCAACGTGTCGAGTCGCAGGTTCATCAAAGGTGGAAGATATGACCTCTCCCTTGACGGAACGCTGCATGTCCGTCACCTCTTCTGGCCGTTCATCAATCAGCAACACGATCAGATAGCATTCAGGATGGTTGCGTTCGATGCTGGCCGCGATGTTCTGAAGCAGAACTGTCTTGCCGGTCCGAGGCGGCGCGGTGATCAGCGATCGTTGTCCTTTGCCGATCGGCACCACAAGATCGATAATCCGGGCCGAGCGATCTTTGGTTGTTGGATCATCCAGTTCCATCTTCAGACGCTCATCCGGGTAAAGTGGAGTGAGGTTGTCAAAGGCGATCTTGTGCTTGGCTTTTTCCGGCTCTTCGAAATTGATCCGCGTGGCGCTGGTCAGCGCGAAATAGCGTTCGTTGTCGTCTGGCGCCTTGATCATCCCGTCAATGGTGTCGCCGGTCCGCAGCGAATACTGGCGGATCATGTCCGGTGAGACATAGATGTCATCCGGACCGGGCAGATAATTTGCCTCGGGCGAGCGCAGAAAACCGAAGCCGTCCTGCAACACTTCCAGAACACCGTCGCCATAGACCTCCCACCCTTCATCCGCGCGCTCGCGCAGGATTTGGAACATCATTTCGCCTTTACGCATGGTCGAGGCGTTTTCGATTTCCAGCTCTTCGGCCATCGCCAGCAGGTTCTTGGGGCTTTGGGCCTTGAGGTCAGCAAGGGCGAGGACTTCGATCGGTTCGGAAGATGTCATGGGAATACTCTAGGCCCGCTTGGCATCAAGCGTGGCGCGTCCATTAGGATGTAAAGCTGTATGCGGTCCCCGGACGGGGTGCATGAGCGCAGATAAGGGCCTATGGGCTGTGAGTCAACGGTTTCAGAACTTGACCACGACAGAGAGAACGATCAGCGCCATCAGCAGAGTTGGTACCTCGTTCATCATCCGATAGTGCCTGCCCGTTTTGACAGGGCCCCCGTTGGCAAAGGCACGGCGTTGCCCGCTGAGCCATCCGTGAAAGCCGGACATGGCAAGAATGCCCAACAGCTTGGTCCAGGGCCAGACTGCTCCCCAGTCGATCACACCGGGAATGAGCGCAAGGCAGATACCCAGAGCCCATGTTGCAATCATGGCTGGTGTCATGATCACCTTGAGCAGTTTGTATTCCATGGTTTGAAACAGTTCATGTGTGTCACCGCTCAGGCCTACCTGCTCTGTATGATAGACATAAAGCCGAGGCAGGTAGAACAGGGCAGCCATCCATGCGATGACGGACATGATATGAAATGCTTTGATCCAGGGATAAAAGTTCGCAAGCAGATCGGTCATGTGATGGCCCCTTTGTTCCGGGCCACCCTATAATTAAATAAAGAAAATAAGAGAAGATGATGATGAAGTAGGGGCGTGGTTTTCTGTGGATCAAAGGGTTTTGAACGGACTTATACCCAGTATGAATAAAATATCGTACAGATACCCAAGTAACGGTGATAATTGATATTAGTTGTTTTAAAACAGATATTTAAGTTTCCATTGACCTGTTCGATGCCGGGATGAACCTGTGGACAGATCAAGACGGACCACGTTGCCCACATAGGCGCAGTTTTCCTTGTTCCCTATGGGTTAAGAACAGGTAAACAGGTCCAGATGCCGGTCGGCTCTCGGGTGCCTCACGATTTCGCCGATCTGCGCACAACACGTCACAGCTTTAACCCCGCGCTTTTTCACAAGGTTACGCACATGGATACATCCATCATTCTGGCATCAGGCTCGCAGATTCGAGCGCAGTTGTTGCGCAATGCGGGTCTGGACTTTGACGTAAGCGTCGCGCGGATTGATGAAGAAATGGTAAAGGCGGCCTTGCTGGCCGAAGACGCATCCCCCCGGGACATCGCCGACACACTGGCCGAAATGAAGGCGCGCAAGATCGCTGATAAGAATCCGGATGCCATCGTCATCGGCTGTGATCAGGTTCTGGCTTTCAAACAGTCGATACTGTCCAAACCCACCAGCCCCGAAGATGCTGGTGAACAGCTCCGCAAGATGCGGGGGGAACAGCATACACTGCTTTCGGCGGCCGTCGTTTATTATGAGGGTAAGGCGGTTTGGCGCCATGTCGGACAGGTGCGGTTGCGCATGCGAGATGTGTCGGACGTGTATCTGGACGACTATATTTCCAGAAATTGGGATGACATCCGCCATTCAGTTGGCGCATATCAGCTTGAGGGTGAGGGGGTGCGGTTGTTCCACAGCATACAAGGTGACTATTTCCACGTGCTGGGTTTGCCGTTGCTGGAGGTGCTGGCCTATCTGACCCTGCGCGGTGTGATCGAAGGATAGAGAGCGAAACGCATGGTCGATAAAATTCCATTGGCCGGAGTCATCGGCTCCCCCATTTCCCATTCAAAGTCGCCGCAATTGCACCGCCATTGGCTGAAGACCTACGGCATTGCCGGCGACTATATCCCGATGGATGTGGCTGCGCATGATCTGGTCGAGGTGTTGCGCGCCCTGCCCAAGGCCGGTTTCGTGGGTGTCAACGTCACCATCCCCCACAAGGAAACCATTCTGGAGATTGCTGATCTTGTGACGGATCGCGCCACGCTGATCGGTGCCGCGAACACGTTGATCTTTCGCAAGGACGGAAAGATTCACGCAGACAATACGGACGGGTATGGGTTTGTTGAAAACCTGAAATCCGGAGCACCAGACTGGAATGCAGACGCGGGACCCGCGGCGGTTCTGGGCGCTGGTGGTGCGGCACGGGCGGTGATTGCATCCTTGCTTGATGCTGGTGTGCCCGAGGTTTTTGTTACCAATCGGACGCGCGTGCGGGCCGAAAAGCTGGCAGACGACTTTGGGAAACGATTGACAATCGTCGACTGGGTGCAAGCCGGCAATATTCTTGAAGAGTCAGCCCTCGTTGTGAACACGACATCCCTTGGCATGATCGGCAAGCCGGCTATGCGGGTGCCTCTTGACGGGTTGCGCCGTGGCACTGTGGTGACAGACCTTGTCTATACACCTTTGAAAACCAACCTGCTTGCCACGGCCGAAGAAGCTGGCTGCGTCACGGTTGATGGCCTTGGCATGTTGCTTCATCAGGCTGTGCCTGCTTTCGAACGCTGGTTTGGCAGACGCCCTGACGTGGACAGCCATACGCGCGCGGCTGCTCTCAGATGAGCTTTCGTTTGGGGCTGACAGGGTCCATCGGTATGGGGAAGTCAACGACAGCGCAGATGTTTGCCGATGCAGGCTGCGCTGTGTGGGATGCAGATGCGGCGGTGCATCGGCTGTATGCGCAAGGGGGTGCGGCGGTGGAGCCGATGGCGGAGGCCTTCCCCGAAGCCATTGAAGATGGAGCCGTGAGCCGTGCCATTCTAAAGACCGTCATTTCCGCCGATCCTAAGGCGCTGAAAAGGATTGAGGGCATTGTTCACCCGCTCGTTGCGGCGGATCGTGCGGCATTCATCAAACAGGCAGGCGCCGACATCCTCGTTTTCGATATTCCACTGCTGTTTGAAACGGGTGGCGAGGCGACCATGGATGCCGTTGCGGTTGTTTTTGTGCCGGAGGATGTGCAACAGGCCCGTGTGATGGCACGGGGCACAATGACAGAGGATCAGTTTCTGACCATCAGATCCAAGCAAATGCCTGCATCGGAAAAATGTGCGCGCGCTGATTTCGTCATCGAAACGGACACGCTTGAACATGCACGCGCTCAGGTCCATCATGTCATTGAGCAGATAAAAAAGCGGGCCTTAGATGCGTGAAATCGTACTGGATACGGAGACAACCGGTTTCGATCCTGAAAGCGGCGACCGCATTGTCGAGATCGGGGCCATTGAACTGGTCGGCCACATCCCCACCGACAACGTGTTCCACGAATACATCGACCCTGAACGCGCCATGCCGCAGGAAGCATTCGAGGTGCACGGGCTGGGCGATGATTTTCTGCGTGGGAAGCCGAAATTCGCGGAAATTGGTCAAAAGTTCCTCGATTTCGTCGGTGACGCCAAGTTGGTGATCCACAACGCCGCATTTGACATGAAATTTCTGAACGCGGAACTCAGATGGCTGGGTCTGCCGCAACTGCCCTTTGATCAGGCCATTGATACGCTGGAAATTGCACGTCGCAGGTTTCCCGGATCTCCTGCCTCACTGGATGCTCTGTGTCGTCGGTTCAGCATCGACAATTCTGCTCGTACGCTGCACGGCGCCTTGCTGGACAGTGAAATCCTTGCCGAAGTCTACCTGGAGTTGATTGGTGGACGGCAGCCTGACTTTGCGCTTTCCGCCAGCGCGGGACAACGCAGTCAACCCGGCGAAGCGAAGGCATGGACACCAGCGCCCCGCCCGACACCGTTGGCGCCCCGCATTACGGACAGCGAACAAAAAGCGCATGCGGAATTCGTGGCCAAACTTGGCGACAATGCGATGTGGTCAAACTAAGACGCCCGACGCAACATGCGCCGGGCGAGATAGGATATTTCAGGCAGCCTTAAGCGTCAGCAGGTGCCGCCTGATTTTGGCGACGCGCGATCTCGTTTCGATAAAGCGAGATAAAGTCGATGTTTTCGAGGTTCAGAGGTGGGAAGCCGCCGTCACGGGTGATGTCGCTGACCACCCGGCGCAGGAATGGAAAGATCATGCGGGGGCATTCGATCAGCAGGAAGGGGTGCATCTGATCTTCCGGCACGTTTTCGATGTGGAACAGGCCGACGTAATCGATCTCCAGAACAAAAAGAACTGTGTCGCCTTCTTTCGCCTTGGAGGTGATGTTCAGTTTGATTGCCACCTCGTATTGGTGGTCCGTTGCGCGCTTTTTTGCATCAAGGTTCACCTGAACCTGCACATCCGGCTGGACGTCCGGGGACGCGCCTTTCTGAGCGACAATGTTTTCAAACGACATGTCGCGGACAAATTGCCCAAGGACCCGCATTTGCGGCTGAACTGGTTGGGCTGCTTTTTCTTCGGCCATTGGTATACTCCCGAGGGCAATTTGATTTGGTGTCTGGTAGCAGCTTGGGCGCAAGGCCTCAATGCTTGGTCCAGCCGGAAGGGCCCTGCTGATTGCGCGAATCCGGGTCTACCTCCGCATATTCGCCTTCGATGATGTCCGATTGGGGTCTGTGTTGCGGATGGCTGGAAAATGTCTGCACGTTGATGCGCGCCCGCGCCCATCTGAAAACAGCCAGACGCACGCCGGGAATCAGCAAGGCAAAGCCAAAGGCATCCGTGAAAAACCCCGGTGTCAGCAACAATGCGCCGGAAAACAGGATCATGGCGCCGTGTGCCAGTGCTTCGCTAGGATCGCGCATTTCGTTGAAAGAAGACCTGACCTGACCAAGCGCCTGCGCCCCCTGTGCCCGCACCAAAACAGTGCCAATGATTGCTGTCACAACAACAATCAACAGAGTCGGCCACAGCCCGATCGCGCCGCCAATCTGGATGAACAAACCGATTTCGATTAACGGAACGGCAAGAAATGCCAAAAATAACCACATCTGCGACATCCTTTCTCAAGCCCTTACAGGCCGCGCAGTGGACTTGCGCCCATTGGGCACCTACATAGGGACCAACCGTGGCGGTTGCCACCCGACCCGTTCAACGAGGTATAAATGAACTCTCCGCTGATCCAGTTGCTTGTGCTTGCAGGCATCGCCGTGTTTTTGATCCTGCGTCTGAAAAACGTGCTGGGCACACGTGAGGGTTTTGAACAGCCTCCTGTGCCACCCCAAACCAACGAGCGCATTGGGGGTCCCAACCTTGAAGTGATCGAAGGTGGCCCTGATCTGGATATCACCGATCACGTTGATGAAGACAGCGATGCGGCAAAGGCGCTGGCCGGAATGAAGCGGGCGGAACCCTCTTTCAATGTCACTGACTTCCTTCAAGGTGCACGCGGTGCCTATGAAATGATTGTGATGGGGTACGAAACGGGCGAACTGGCAGACATCCAGCCGTTCCTGTCCGAAGAGATTTACGAGTCCTTTGTGGACGGCGTCGCCGCGCGTGAAGATCAGGGACTGACCATCGAGGCGGACTTTATCGGTGTGCGCGAGCTGAAGCTGATGGACGCAACCTTCAATGAAGACACGAACGAGGCCGAGCTGAGCATTCGCTACGTGGCCGAGTTGACGTCTGTTGTCCGTGATCAGGGTGGCGATATCGTGGAAGGTAGCCCGACCGAGGTGAAACGGCAGAAAGACACCTGGTCTTTTGCGCGAACCATGGGGGCTGACGACCCGAATTGGCTGTTGGTTTCTACAGACGGTTAATCCGAACCTATGTCGGATGTCTTGGCGCAGCGGCGATCATGATCGGTGGGGCCGCTGCCGAGGTGCGCTATTCCGTCATGGATTACAGCGACCTTGATGGCTGGGACTCGGATGATCACGCCCAGGCTCTGAGCGTTTTTCGCAGCACCTGTCAGGACATGAACGATCCGGATTGGCGTGCGCTCTGTGCCGTGGCCGGTGACATACCCGACGCCAAAAGCTTTTTCGAACTCTTCTTTCGCCCTGTCCTGATCGAAGACGGCGCACCGGGATTGTTCACCGGTTACTTTGAGCCTGAACTGGACGGATCGAAACGACGCAGTTCCCGCTACCGCTATCCTGTTTATGCCATGCCGCCGGAGGCACGTGTTTCGCGCCCCTGGTATCCGCGCCGCGATATCGTACAGGGCGGCGTGATGGAGGGTCGCGGATTGGAAATTGCCTGGGTTGATGACCCGGTTGAATTGTTTTTTCTGCAAATTCAGGGATCCGGTCGGATCAAGTTGCCCGGTGGGCGCACCATACGTGTGGGTTACTCCGGTTCCAACGGGCACGAATACCGTTCGATCGGGCAGGAACTGGTACGGCGTGGCACCTTTTCCCCGCATCAGGTTAGTGCCGATGTGATCAAGAACTGGGTGCGCCGCAACCCGGTTGCCGGAGAAAATCTGCTGCTGCACAGCCCGTCATACGTGTTTTTTCGCGAAGTCAGCGAGGTCCCGCCCGAGCTTGGTCCGCTGGGCGCAATGAACCGTTCGATTACCACGATGCGGACGGTTGCGGTTGACCCGGCATTTGTCCCGCTTGGGGCGCCGGTCTGGATTGAAAAAGACGGAAAAGGCCCCTTGCGGCGTTTGATGGTGGCGCAGGATACAGGATCGGCGATCAAGGGCGCGCAACGGGCAGACGTTTTCTTTGGCACCGGCGATCGCGCTGGGCGTGAGGCCGGGCGGTTGCGTGATCCGGGGCGTCTCATGGTTTTGATGCCGATTCAGCGCGCATATGCCTTGTTGCCGGAAAGTGCGATATGAAACGGCGGCGTCTGCGCCCTGAAGAAAAAGAGCTGTGGCGCAAGGTTGCCGCCAATACCGAACGTTTGCATCCTGAAAAACCACTGAATCCAAAGGATTTTGTTACGACACCGCAGGTCAAGCCCCGAAAAAAGGCCACCTTTGAGGCAATCCCGAAGACCCTGACGGTCAAACCACAGACGCCGACAACGTCCACCTATCTCAGCCCGACAATCGCGCAACAGGTTGGGGCACAACCTGTGCAGATGGACAAGAAGGCTTTTGACCAGTTGAAACGGGGCAAGTTGCGGCCCGAAGGAAAGCTGGACCTGCACGGCATGACGCTGGAACGCGCGCATCCCGCCCTCACCCGTTTTATCCTTAACGCTCAGTCACAAGGAAAACGGCTGGTTCTGGTCGTGACAGGAAAGGGCAAACAACGTGATGATGGTGGACCGATTCCGGTTCGTTTTGGCGTATTGCGGCATCAGGTGCCGCAATGGCTGTCGATGCCGCCTCTTGCACCGGTGGTGTTGCAGGTCACACAGGCCCATGTCCGTCACGGTGGCGGTGGTGCATACTATGTTTACTTACGCAAGGTGCGGCAGTGAACCTTTGTACCGCCTGATCCCGATCCACATGCAGATGCTGGCAAATACGAAATACGCAGCCACGCCAATGAACTGAGTCGGCAGGTCCACGTTCAAATCGATCAGTATCCCGGTGACGCCCGGCCCGATGGCAGAGCCAAGAACCATCACAGCGGTCGCCATCGCCTTGATCGATCCGATATTCCGGGTGCCATAGAATTCCGCCCAGAATGCGTTGGGCAGGGTCGAATTCGCTCCGGTTGTCAGCGCAAGGAATACAAATCCGATGGCCGCAAGCCCCAGGGATCCGGCCCCTGCAAAGACCAGAAAAGCGATGACCATCGGCAGTTGGTACAATGGGATCAGCCTTGCCGTGCCAAAGCGATCAAGCGCCACCCCTGACACAACCATCGCCGCAATCGCGACTCCGGTGTAAAGCGGGAAAAGGGACACCAGCGACAGGTGTGTCCACCCTTTCAGTTCAGCAAAATAGACCTGATGAAAGAAGAATGCCGTGTTGAACGCGGACGGGCCAAGGATGGCAGGTACCATGAACCAGAACAGCGGATGCCGCAAAGCCGAGGCGCGGGACCAGTGGGCCCCTTCCATACCAAGGCTCTGATTTTCGTCAGCCATGGATTGCGGTGTGCGTTCTGTTTTCAGGAGTCGCATGAGCAGGGGTATCCCCGCAATGGCAACGCAGGCCGCAACAACCCAAAGCGAACGCCAGTGAAAAACACCCAAAAGAGCAACGAAAATCAGGGGCAACAGCGCCTCGCCTGCCGCAAAGCCCAGCGATGCTATGGACAGGGCCCGCCCGCGCGTTGCCACAAACCACCGCGCCATCGAGACGATGGCGATGTGACTGCACAACCCCTGCCCCGTCAGCCGAAGCGCAAAGATGACCACGGGCAACAGGGCCGCATAAGGATTCCATGCCATCGCAAGACAAGCGAGCGCCAACCCGGCCAGCACAAGTATCCCAAGGCTGCGGGCGCGCAGCACATCCGTCAGACTGCCCGCCCAGATCATGACGGCCGCGGACGCGGTAGTCCCCACCGAATAGATTGCCCCCCACCCCCCGTGGCTGAGGCCAAAGTCCGTCCGAATCTCGGCAGCGAAAAGCGAGATGAAATAGGTTTGCCCAAAGGAAGACAACAGGGTCAGCAGCGCCCCCGCCGTCAACCAGTTGCCGTTGTCCCGTATGAATGTCAGCAGGTGGGTGTGTGCTGTCACTGCGGCTGACCCGTCGCCGCGATGGGGACGCCTGTGCTGATCCGTCGTTGCCCCGGCAGCAGGACAACTGCGCCGGCGTTCCCACGCAGGAATTCCCGGTCAAGGTCAGAGGACCGGCGCAACAGCTGGATCAGAGCGGGCGAGCCTCCGGCGACAAAATGGTTGCCGGACTTGCGGTCTGAAAACTCGGACACGTCCACGATGGTGATCGGCAGATCAGCAACCTCGTCGGTGTTTGCGATGTTGCCAAGTTGGGTGCGCTGGCCCCGCAACCGTGATGATATTCGCAGGATCGCGTCTTTGCGCGACACGATCACCACAAACGGGCTGGGCACATCGCGGATCTGTTTGAACTGGCTTCGAAACACATCGACGTTGAGGTCGGGTGACATCAGGATCACGCCGCGCACATTCTGCCCGACCCACCCGGGGTCCGCGATTTCAAGCTGGCGAAAGGTCTCCATGACGAGTGCACTGCCCATCGAATGCGCCACCACGATTACGTCCGGTTGCCCGGCGCTGCGCACTGTTTTCAGAAGGTCCGCAAGGCCGTCGCGAGCAAAAAGCGCGCTGTCCCGATCATATTCGTACCCCAGCGGATTGCCCCGGCTTGGCCAGGCATAGCTGACATGGGCGCCCGGGATTTGCAGATCATGTCCCAACTGCGCCATGCGAAAAGCAGCATCGGAAAAGCTGTTGTTGAATCCGTGCACAAAGACGGTGACCTCGCGCCGGCCTGTTGAACGCGCCGCAATCTGCGCCCTGAGGCTTTGGGCAAAGCCGGCCGGGGCGTCAAAGCGCTCTATCGAGGCGAGGGCAAAGTCCCGGTCCGGTCGCGGCGTTTCAAACCCGTCCGAGACGCTGCCAACATCCCGGTTGGGCGGGATGGAGACGGTTGCCTTTATCAGTTGCAGGGACGTCGACCGCCCGATCCCGAATTCGCTGGCGTCATTCATGGCGCGCGTGGTGCCCATGAACACTGGCACATTCAGCCCAAAGTTCAGCGCATCCGGTACAATGGGCTGTGCGGTGCGATCACTGCACGCGGCAAGGGAAAAAATGAGCGCGAACGTCACCCACCGCATATGCATGTCTCCAACTGTCCTGACCTCAGCCTTAGCCCAGATCAGTGCGCAGGACTACAGCACATACCGGCTTAGGTCGGTGGATCGGGAAAGTTCGCCCAGATGCTTCTCTACAAAGGCGGAATTCACCACAATTTCCTCTCCGCCCCGATCCGGCGCATTGAATGACAGCTCCTCGAACACACGCTCCATCACGGTATAAAGCCGGCGCGCGCCAATGTTCTCTACCGCTTGGTTCACCTCGGCGGCGATACGGGCCAGCGCCCGAATGCCTTCGGGCTCAAAGGTGACTGTGACCTCTTCGGTCGCCATTAGAGCGGAGTATTGCAACGTCAGCGCGTTGTCGGTTTCCTCGAGAATACGCACAAAGTCGTCTTCGGTAAGGGCGCGCAGTTCGACCCGGATCGGCAAGCGGCCTTGCAGTTCGGGCAACAGGTCGGACGGTTTGGCAATGTGAAACGCACCAGACGCAATAAACAGGATGTGGTCGGTTTTGACGGGTCCGTGTTTCGTGCTGACGGTTGTCCCTTCGATCAGGGGCAACAGGTCGCGTTGTACCCCTTCGCGACTGACATCTCCGCCACGTGCATCAGATCGCGCGCAGACCTTGTCGATTTCGTCCAGAAAAACGATTCCGTTTTCCTGCACGGCTTCGAGGGCGGTTTTGTTCACCGTTTCATCATCGAGCAGTTTGTCGGCCTCTTCCCCGATCAGCACATCGTAGCTGGACGCGACGGTCATTTTCTTGCGCGTGGTCCGTCCGCCCATCGCTTTGCCGAACAGATCACCAAGGTTCATCATTCCCGCCCCGGCACCCGGTTGCCCGGGGATATCCATCATTGTGAACGGGTTCGAGGTGTCCGCGATCTCAAGCTCGATCACCGTGTCGTCCAGATCACCATTGCGCAGTTTCTTGCGAAACATCTCCCGCGTTCCGTCGCGTGCATCTGTGCCGGCGATGGCGGTGATGACGCGATCTTCGGCGGCTTGCTTGGCTTTTGTTTTCACATCATCGCGCATCAGGTCGCGTGTCTGTGCGATGGCGGCATCAACAAGGTCGCGAATGATCTGTTCGACGTCACGTCCGACATAACCGACTTCGGTGAATTTCGTGGCCTCTACCTTGAGAAAAGGCGCGCGCGCCAATTTGGCGAGGCGGCGGCTGATCTCGGTCTTGCCCACACCGGTCGGCCCGATCATCAGGATGTTCTTGGGATAGACCTCGTCCCGCAGATCATCATTCAGTTGCTTGCGCCGCCAGCGGTTTCGCAGGGCCACGGCCACAGCCCGTTTGGCGTCGGCCTGTCCGATGATGAACCGGTCAAGTTCCGAGACGATTTCGCGCGGAGTAAGATCAGTCATTCGCCGTTCCTTTGATCGTCTCAACGGTCAGATTTCCGTTTGTATAGACACAGATATCGGAGGCAATCGCCATTGCATCGCGCGCAACGGTTTCCGCATTTCGGTCGCTGTCCATCATGCCCCGGGCAGCGGCCAAGGCATAATTTCCCCCCGATCCGATCGCCGCAATACTGTGTTCAGGTTCCAGCACATCACCTGCTCCGGTGATCACAAACAGGTCGGTTCCATCCGTCACGATCAGCATCGCTTCAAGCTTCTGCAGGTACTTGTCTGTCCGCCAGTCCTTGGCCAGTTCGACACTGGCGCGGGCCAATTGGCCTGGTGTGGCCTCCAGTTTCGTCTCGAGCCGTTCAAGCAGAGTAAAGGCATCTGCCGTCGATCCGGCAAACCCCGCCACCACATCAAACCCACCGGGCGACAAGCGGCGCACCTTGCGGGCGGTTCCCTTGATCACGGTCTGGCCAAGCGACACCTGGCCATCGCCTGCCACAACGACCTCGCCACCCTTTTTGACGCCAATGATCGTGGTGCCGTGCCAGCCGGGGAAATTCTCTTTGGTCATAGATTTGCCTTCCAGTTACGGTACCATATGAAACCGCTATTCGCCTTTCGCAAGGCCAAAGCCCCAAGAGACCCGGATGCCCAATCGTGATGATCTGCGCCAATCCGCGCGTGATGTGTTTGTTCCGCTCGCAGATCAGGCAGGCATAGATCCGACGGCGTTCGCCGTCCGGGCGGAATGGATCAAGGATGACGCAAACCGCTTGCACATCGTTCAACGCTTCGATGGCCCGGATGGCGCGTGCGTCGTTCTCAAACATGCATTGCACCCCGTGGACACCGATGGGTTTCGCGACATCCTTGAAGCGCATCAAACCGCGTCGACGGCGCTGTCTGGACATGCGGGTGCGGGCGTTCCGGAGGTTTTGGCGTTTGACGTGGCGCTTCAAAGCTATCTGATGTCATTCTTTCCGGGCGAAACGTTCCTCAACCTGTGCCGCCAAAACGAAAACCACGAACCGTTTCTGCATGCGGCGGGTGCCTGGCTTGGTGCCTACCACGCAGCGACCTTTGAACAGGAACGTCCGTTCCAGCCCAAGTTCATGCTGCGTCACATGCACCGGCTGTCTGACCAGATGGAACGGGGCGAACGCAAGGTTTTCGGGCAGAAACGCTTTATCTCATTGGCGCGGGACATGGATACTTATGCACAGGAGGCAGACGGGCACCCGGGCAAGGTGTCGGCCAAACACGGCGATCTGAACGCGCACAACATCCTGATCGACGGAGCGCGCACTGTCGCGCTTGATTTTCTGGCGCCGTCAACGGCACCTGTGGGCTACGACATCGCGCGCTTTTTGCTCAGCTACATGCAGATGGTCGGTGATCCGTCGCGTCTTCCAAAGGGGCATGTGCTGCCACCGGACGCGTTGCAGGCCTTTTTTGACGGCTATGCAAATATTCCGTCAAACGACCCGATTGTGGATTTTCTCATGCGGATACAGATCCTGACCGATTGGAACCGCATGTCGGACAAAAAAACACTGGCCAGTGTGACGCGGTTCGAGCGCATAAAAAAAATCGCGCGCCGGGCTTTTGCCTGACGCGCGCATTCGCAAGATCTTATGCGGCTCAGATCGACTCTTCGATCCAGCTTTGCAGTGCTGCTTTGGGCTTGGCGCCTGCCATGTTCGACACGACCTCGCCGTCCTTGAAAATAAACAAGGCAGGGATACCGCGCACGCCCATCTGAGCGGGTGAGTTGGGGTTTGAATCCACGTCGACTTTGACGATCTTCACTTTGCCTGCCATCTCGGCTGACAACTCTTCGAGGGCAGGGCCGATCTGCTTGCAGGGGCCACACCACTCCGCCCAAAAATCCACCACGACGGGGACGTCGGAATTTCGGACTTCGGCGTCAAATGTCGAATCTGTTACGGCCACAGTTGCCATTCTATCTCTCCTGGATGCACCACGCGTGAGACGGCAACCTATGTACCCGACTTATCATCGTCAAGATATGGCGTACGATGAAGAGCGGCCATCACTATATCGTGCGGCAAAGGCATCAAATTTCCTGTCCGCGTCCACAAAACGCTCAGTTTCCGAGTGTGGTTTGGATAGATTTGCGCCATGGCGTGCGCATAGGCACCCATCTGTCGCAACACACCTTCGGGACAGTCCTGCGGCGTGCTCGGAACGACGCGGTTGCTCTTGAAATCAATGATATGAACTGTGTCCTTGGTGAGGATCAGGCGGTCAATCGTACCGTGCATTCTGTGGGTCCCCAAACGGGCGGTGATTGACACTTCGGCCAATGTGGCTGGATCGAACACCTCTGATAATTCGGGGTCATTCAATACGGCTTGGGCCTCGTCCATACCTTTTTGCTGCAAGTCGGTCGGCAACTCGGGGGGCGGGGATATGTAGGGGCGTCCCTGTGTCTCAAGCAGGTGGTGAAGCCATGTGCCATACGCCATTGCCGTCGCTTCGTCCAAACCGTCTCCGGGCAGCGCCTTGGCCCCGCCCATATCTGAGGGTGATATGGTTTGCTTTGCGATGTGTGCATCAGGGGCGATCTTGAAAAAGTAGTCGGGAAGTGGAGGTGAAATACTGTCTGGCGCCGTCTGTGCCGCAGGCGCTGCCATATCCCATGCGCCATGCTCCATCCGCAGACCGTCACCGGCTGGGGTGTCCAGTTGGAACGCGCCGCATGTGTGCATCGCAGCTTCGACACGCTGGTGCCAGTCTTCTCCGTTTCTGTCCAAATCGCCTGAGGCTGCCACGATCAGCCACTTTTCCGCTCGGGTTAGAGCCACATACAACAGGCGCAACGATTCCTCACGCTGGGCCGCTTTCATTTGGTCGACCCGGTTTACCATTGGCTCCGGCTGCAGGGGTGCGGGCATTTTCCAGACGGGGACACCGTCCATTTTTATGATCTCGTCCCGAATCTGGATGTCCCTCTTGCCGCACTCCGGTAGGATCACGATTGGCGCTTCCAGACCTTTCGACCCGTGCACTGTCATGACCCTGATCTGGTTGGACGCACTGTCGACCTGACGCTTGACCTCAAGATCATCGGTCTGCATCCACGCCAAAAACCCGGTGAGGCTGGGCACGGATGCGCGTTCATAGGCAAGGGCTTGGGACAAGAGGGCGTTGATCCCATCCTCTGCCTCTGCACCAAGTCGGGCGAGCAGACGTTGGCGCCCGCCATGACGGGTCAAAATCCGCTCGATCAGGTCATAAGGGCGCAGGAAGTCGATATTGTCGCGCAGGTCGTACAGGATCCGAACTGTTTCGGGATGCTCCGTTCCCTTGTTGCGCAATGTCGCCCACAGGAATTCTGTGTTGCGATAATGGGCAAGGGTAAACAGGTCTTGCTCGGACCAACCAAAGAGAGGAGAGCGAAGCGCCGTGGCAAGAGAAAGGCTGTCGTCCGGTGTTGCGAGGAAAGAAAGCAAAGCGCCCAGGTCGCGCACTGCTATTTCGGCTCCGACTTTCAGACGGTCCGCGCCAGCGATGGGCAAGTCCAACTCTTTGCAGGCGCGAATGATGTCCGGAAAGATACCACCGCGCCTTTGCACGAGGATCAGGAAATCGCGCGGCTGCACTGGGCGAGGACCATCTTTGTCCGGAATCAGAACAGTGTCGTCGATCATCTGTTTGATCCGAGTGGCGATCTGTTTCGCCAGAACGCGGAATTGATGTTCCGGGCTGCGGCGATCTACCGGGTCAAACCAGTCCTGTTCGTCCTCTTGCTCGGGTTTTGGAACGAGAGGCCATAGATCGACCCGTCCAGGCAAATCCGTGTTGAACGCCAAGTGCTGTCCGACACCAAACCCGGCATCTCCGGCGTCTTTGAAAACTTCATCGACCAATCGCAGAATGGCCGGGGAGGATCGAAAGGAGTAGTCAAGTGTTTCGTCCCGCAGGTTTTGACCAGACTCGCCCAGTTTTGTGGCGAATTCCCTTTGCATCCGGTCGAATTCGCGCGGGTCCGCGCCTTGGAAGGAATAGATCGACTGCTTCTTGTCTCCGACCACGAAAATCGTGCGGGTTACATCCGCGCGCGCGCCTTCACCGCTGGAAAACTCTTCGGCCAATCGACGGATCACGTGCCATTGCGAAGGACTGGTATCCTGAGCCTCGTCCACGAGAATGTGGTCAATGCCGCCGTCCAGCCGATAAAGCACCCATGCCGCGACGCGATCATCGCTTAGCAATTGTCGCGCTTTCTGGATCAAGTCGTCAAAATCGAGCCAGCCGCGCCGTTGTTTGGCTTGGGCATAGGCGTCGGTAAACCGCCGGGCGAACTGATGCAGGACGACAGTGCGTTCAGATGCGTCAAGCGATAATAACCTTTGGCGCGCCTGAACCACGCGACCCATCAACGCTTCGATCTGTGGCATCAAGTGTGCCGCGTCATCTTTGGTCTTTTTTGTCGGGAACCTGGCCTTGAGCGTTCCTGCTTGAGTCAGAAACGCAGCCATCAGAGTTGGGCCAACTCTGATGGC
>JBCBDZ010000003.1:0-52603 GCA_038529225.1 Pseudomonadota bacterium
CGGGTTCCGCCTGCCGTCCTGTATGGACAACCGCCCCCTCAAGTTCGAGGAATGGGACGCCATGCGCCCGCAATCCGTGTTCGTGAGCGCCACCCCGGCTGCATGGGAACTCGAACAGGCGGGCGGCGTGTTCACCGAACAGGTGATCCGCCCCACCGGCTTGCTGGACCCTCTGGTCGAAATCCGACCCGTCACCACGCAGGTCGACGACCTGCTCGACGAGGTGCGTCGCGTGACCGAAGCGGGATACCGCACGCTCTGCACCACGCTGACCAAGCGCATGGCCGAGGATCTGACCGAATACATGCACGAACAGGGCATAAAAGTCCGCTACATGCACAGCGACATCGACACGCTGGAACGGATCGAAATCCTGCGCGACCTTCGCCTAGGGGCCTTCGACGTGCTGATCGGGATCAACCTGCTGCGCGAGGGGCTCGACATCCCCGAATGCGGGTTGGTGGCGATCCTCGATGCGGACAAAGAAGGGTTCCTGCGCTCAGAAACGTCCCTCGTGCAAACCATCGGGCGCGCGGCGCGAAATGCGGACGGGCGCGTGATCATGTATGCGGACAAGGTGACAGGGTCGATGGAGCGCGCACTGGCCGAAACCGACCGCCGCCGCGCCAAGCAAATCGCCTATAACGAAGAACACGGGATCACGCCCGAAACGGTCAAAAAGAACGTCGAGGATGTGCTGGCCGGACTTTACAAAGGCGACACCGACCAGTCCCGCGTCACCGCCAAGGTCGAAAAGGGCATGGCGGGCGGCAACTTGCAAACCGTGCTGGACGGTCTGCGGGCCGACATGCGCAAAGCGGCGGAGAACCTGGAGTTTGAAGAGGCCGCGCGTCTGCGGGACGAGGTCAAACGGCTCGAAGCGGTCGATCTGGCCGTGGCCGATGATCCGCTGGCACGGCAATACGCGGTGGAGAAGGCAGTGGACGATGCGCACAAGGCGAGTGGGCGGAGTACGGCCGGGCGGGCTGGGCAGCGTGGGGGGAATGTGAAGCGAAGGAAGCGGTAGAGTCGGTTGAGTTTTTGTATTTATCGGATACTACTGTTGCATGAGCACGGGGCGGGAGTGGATAGAAACGGCAGCGCATATTGCGACGGTCATTGCCGTAGGAGTGGCAGCATATCAGATTGGTCAATCAAACAAACTCGCAGTCCAGTCTGAAACCGCGATTTCTCAGGCAGCAAAACAACTTGAATTATCTAGAGATGCAACAGAGCTTTCTGTTGGTTCGGCTCTACGACAGAGTGCTCTAAACACAAAAGAAGTTATGAGGTCAGAACCTCTCCGAGACATGTTTCAGCTTTCTGAGTTGTCTTGTCAAAACTCCCCAGAAGCTACGAGCAGATTACGACAGCGCGCGCAAGATGGAGTTTTTGAGGTGTTTCGCCACTATGATTTTGCATTTCGTGCGAAGGAAGTGGGGTTTGTAAGTGAAGAGGATTGGAGCATTCTGTGCGGCGAACTTGGCAAGTTGGCAAATAACTGTGTGGCCTCACAAATTTGGGAAAACGACGTAAAATCAGTCGCTACGGAAGGATTCACCAAAAGTGTTCAAGAATGCAGCGAGAGTTAAGATTCAACAAATGCTCACTGTCATTTGTGCGTTGCTGAGCGTTGGCTTTGCAACCAATACAGTCAGTGCACAGTCTTTTGTGCCGCGAGCGATTGAAGATCAAGAAGCGCAGAGGAAGCAGCTAGATCAAGCAAATGCCATGATCCGAGATGCGGTTTGTGAGTTGAACAGCATCACACGTAGAATAGACGCTGGTCAATCCACCGCAGAGGACTACGCCGCGGCAGTGGAGCGCTTAATCCTCGCAACCTCGGACATAGCTGAAATAGTAAACCTCTATGCCGAAGGCACCGGAATCATAATTGATGATGACATAACCGAAATCGCAAACGCGCAGTGGAGAATAATTGAAGGTATTTCGGGTGTTCCTGCTTCTGAAATCAGCGATCTAGAAACCTTGTACCGAATAATGGTGGATGTATTCACAAGAAATTCTGAAACTCTTGCGGAACTCGAAGTGCCTGTTTTGGGCGGCGATGTCGAGAAAATCGTTTTTAATGATCGTGTAAATAGCAGGGCAGCGAACATTAGTGCGATGCAATTTGCCGTATTCGTGCTCTCTGCTAATGAACCGAGCGACCTATAGACTGGCCGCTTTGTATGTGACCAGACGCCCGCCGGGGCTCCGCCCGTACATGCCCGAAACCGGCCACGGGACGCTTTCCAAACACCCACTCCCCTCACCAACCCACCTTGCCTTCGCTCACAACCTGAGCGAGACTCGCACCACAGCACTGCCAACGGAGCCACATCATGAAACCCATCTCCCTTGCCCTCGCCGCATCCGTCCTTGCCGCCTCCGGCGCCTCTGCCGACACTTTCCTGAAATACGGAGAAGTCGAAGGCTGGAAGGTCTTCATCGACGCGGAAAAGAAATCCTGCCTGATCGAAGCCGTCGATGTGGCTGAAAACGTCGTCCAGATGGGCCTGACCGAAGACCGCAGCGTCGGCTATGTCGGCATCTTCACCAAGGCTGAAACCAACATCAAGGCGAACGAAAAGACCGAACTTGCGATCCTGATCGGCGAGAACATCTATGTCGGTTAGGCCACGGGCATGCGCGGCAACATCACCAAAGGCTATTCGGGCGGCTACGTGCTCAGCGACAGCCCGCAATTCGCCGAAGACCTTGCACAGCAATACGAGATGATCGTGTTCCCCGAGCAGGATTTCTCTTTTATCGTGGACCTGTCGGGCACCAAGAAGGCCATGGAGATGGCCGGCGAATGCAACGAGAAACAAATCGCCGGGTAATGCGTGCCTCAAGGTGGGCGGACTGCCCACCGTCCCGGCCCGGTCGGTGCGTCTGAACCGGTGCGGGTGCGCCGCACATCCGGGCCCTGGACGCACAGGTTGACGTGATGCACATTTGTCCGACGCGTCAACCGCTCTACCTTGGCATCATGCGTTGCCTGATGCCCTTGCTCCTTCTCGCCTCCCCCGCCGCCGCGTGGGAGTTCAACCCGACGCCCATCTGTACTCTGACCCACGCAGAGGCAGGCGCAGACGTCGCTGTCACCTATGACCACACGACCGCCCTGTATGCCATCGCGGTCACCAGCCCGAATGGATGGCCCGCATCCCCGGCCTTCTCCATCCGGTTTGACGGGCCGCGCGCAGGCACGATCTCGACCCAGCGCCACCAGACCGACGGCCCGACACTCACCGTCAGCGACACAGGGTTCGGCAATGTTCTGGACGGATTGGAGTTCAACGCCACCGCCACCGCTTTCACCCAGACGTCAGCCGTCACCGTCTCTCTTGAAGGTGCGGCTGGCCCAGTGCAGCAGTTCCGCGCCTGCACCGAAGCCCCCATCGCCTGAACCGAAGGTCAAAAACCTTTACACCGTCCCTGTAAGCCATTGATTTTCCGTGGGTGTGGTTGTGGCTCAACTTGCAGCAGCCCTCCACACGGAAGGTGGGGAATACCCCACTAAACGCAATGCGCAGGCTGGGCTATCCTCAACCTATTCAAGAATTTGACTGCCTCCGCCGTCTGAAACGGCCCTGGAAAAAGGCGATTTTCATGACTCATGTACTTTTCGGCTTCGGCTTTACCCTCATCACCGCCCTGATCGTTATAGCCGGTGACACTGCCATCAAATACGCTGCTGACGGAGGCCAGCCCGTGTGGTCTGCCTTGGTGATCGCAGGCTGCATGCTCTATGGCCTCTCGGCCCTTTTCTGGTTCTTTGCCATGCACCACGTCACGTTGGCGCAGGCCGGAGTGGCCTATTCGATGATAACCTTGCTGGCGCTGGCGCTGATCGGCGCGATCTGGTTTGGCGAGGTGCTGCATGCCCGCGAGTACGCGGGGCTGGCTTGCGCCCTTCTGGCCATGGTCCTGATGGCGCGGATCGCCTAGAAATCAAAGATGTCGCCCAACAGGTCGGCCATACCGCCCTTTTTCTTGCGTCCGGCGGACCGTTCATAACGTTGATCCTGCGTCCGCGCGCTGTGTTGTGGCGGCGGGGGCGGTGGGCTGAAGGCCGCCGCGCGATCAATGATCTTGTCCAGTTCGCCGCGATCCAGCCATACCCCACGGCAAGAAGGACAATAGTCTATCTCGACCCCAGAGCGGTCTGTGATCACAAGGTCTGTTCCGTCTATCGGACAACGCATGGCTGGTCTCCCTTTTTGGCTGAGAGTCAGATAGGTATTCAGGGTCAGAAATTCACCCGCCCTCACCAATGTCTTGTGCCCGGAGCGCCCTTGATCTGTCCGGTCAGGTTCGGTGTAACCCAGCCTCCGTAAAAATCACCCGGTTGTGGCCTGACCTGCACCGCGCCGACAAAACAGGCATCCATCTGGCCTGCATACATGGCCAGATGATCCTTGAGGGCGGCAAAGCGGTCAGAAGGGCTTGGATAGCTCCATGCGGCTGCCTTTGCCACGACCCCGCCACCGGTCAAGGTCCAATAGGCCGCCCGCCCCTTCCACTCGCAAAACGAAGTGCCAGCAACGGGAGTAAGCTGCGCCGTTACGTCCGAGACTGGCACGTAATAGCTTGGCGCATGATGGGTTTCGAGTACGCGCAGGGCCGCTGTCGTGTCGACAACCACCGCACCACCCAGCATCACGCGCACCCGTTGTGGCACAGGTTCCAGTGCGGGTGGGCGTGGATAGGACTGCACGTTTTCGATCATCAATTCCATGCACGATAGATAATCCGTCCACAGCGCGGGGCGAGGCCATCATAACCGAATATTAACCAAGATACGGCCAAGTCAGGTTTGATTAACCATTTGGAGCGCACGCCGATGCGCCTGTTCCTGCTGCTTGCGATCCTATGCACCCCGCTGCCTGTCTGCGCCGGGGCATGGATGCGCGAAGTGGGCACGACGTTTCTGTCCTTCAGCACAACGATTGACGAGGTCGGGGACATAGGTGGATCGCTGTACCTGACGCACGGGCTGCGTCCCAAATTGACGATTGGGGCAAAGGTTGATGTCGACATGCTGGACAACCAGTTGGGGAACGGCACGGGGTATTTGTTTGCGCGCAAACCGATCCCGACGGGGGAACAGCCCTTCAAATTGGCCTACGAGATCGGGGTTGGCAGTTCATTTGGCCCGGACAGTTCACCACTGCTGCGCGCGGGCCTCAGCTATGGGCGTGGCTTTACGCTTTGGGACAGGTCGGGCTGGGTCGCTCTGGACAGCG
This sequence comes from Pseudomonadota bacterium, assembly GCA_038529225.1. Taxonomy (GTDB): domain Bacteria; phylum Pseudomonadota; class Alphaproteobacteria; order Rhodobacterales; family Rhodobacteraceae; genus Tateyamaria. Next base: position 5,256 of record JBCBDZ010000003.1, read on the forward strand.
CCGCAGAATGGGAGGTGAACAACAGTGTGACCACTTACAAACTGGACAGCACCATCGGGCTTAGCCTGTCTGCACGGTTTCAGGTAATGATGCAGGTGTTCCTCAGCGAAACGGACAATGACCTGTCCACCACCATCGCCCCTTCGGTGATCTGGCGGCCCAAAGAAGATGGGCCAACCCGCTATCACATTGGCATGGAGGACGAAGACGGCACTGTTGCCCTCAAGCTTGGGCTGTGGCGCACATTTTAGAAGGCCGGGCGGGTCAATGGACCTGCCCGGCGCTCTGCATCAGTCCTTGTCCATACGGACAGTCGCACGGATCTGGCCGCGCACTTCAGACGCGAACTCCAATGTGAACTCATCTTCGTTTGCGCCAATCCGCCCCTTGCCAACCGGGTTTTCGAAAACCCGGGCATTGGATGTATTGCGGATGTCGCCAACCAGCGCGACGGAGTCCACGAACTGGCAATAGCTTTCGAACGGGAGCTTTTTACTGGTCCCAATCGTCCAGATTTTCACGTTGGTGTTCTGATCGTGTGCAACAACCAGCGGGTTGGAAGCCTGTTCCTCGACGTTGTGATAAGAGTTTCCGCCAAAATACACAGACCGGTTCCGATCATGGTCAAGATCGGCAAAGCTTGTGTCCACGCGCTCGGCCCGCGTCATCGTCCCGTTGATGGATCTGAACCGATTGCCGGTCACGGACACACCGTTCAGGAAATGGCCGCTACCATGCGGCTTGACCACCAGATAGCTGAACCAGTCCGCGACATCACTGGCCAGAAAGACGTTGTCCGTAAGACTGAACGAGCTGAACGAAAACCCGGCTGAAAATTGCGGTGTCGCGTCGCGTTCATTGGTCCACTCGACAAAGCAGTTGTCGATGTAATTGCCGCTGATTACGCTGGCGGTAAAATTGTCCTGCAAAACGATGCCCGCTGTACGTACGCCGCCCGGGATGCCGTCACCCTGAAAGAAATGGTTGCCCATGATCAGGTGGTTCTGGCCTGCCATGCACATGAAATGACGGAACTGCGTGGCTCGGCAATCGCGCACTTTGGCATCGTTGGAATTGACGTTCAGCGCGATGGTGGTGCGATTTTCGACAGTCTCACTTTCTTCGGCAGACAGGAACTGGCAGCGGTCGATCAGAATACCCTGACAGCCGCCCCCGATCGAAGTCAGGCCGCGATCCTTCGGACGACTGATAAAGCACTCCTGCAATTCGAACGTCGGGCCCGCAGGGGCCAGAAGGATGCCACTGGTCTTGTTGTTACACTGGAACTCGATGTTGGACATGTTGAACTTGGACAGCTTGGAAAAACCGCTCAGATCAACCAGGTACTTGAAACGGCTGAACGTGTAGGTCTGCGTCCCGACAGCGTCATAAATCGGGGCGTTCAGCGTGATTTCCTCTGCCGCGACATTGACCTCGCGGACATAGATTTCACGGCCCACCCCGATACCTTCGACAAACGATCCGACTTCGATGTTGGCGGCGTTGGTCACATTCGTCAGTGAACGGGCATCAGATGTGGAATAGGTCGCCTGACTGGTGGTCACTACCGTGTCCCAGTTGCCATCACCGACGGCCTCAATCTGGCCGTTGCGTATGACACGTCGCGTGTTGAACTGATCACGGTTGGGCACCGCCGCCTGCATATCAATGGGGCCGTCCACCTGCACCCGACGACCACACATGTCCAGACTGTCGTGGTCCGAACTGTTCAGCAGTGCCTGAAAGGCCTTGCGAAACGCAAGCCCCTCGTCCCCAAACGCTTCGATGTAAGTCGGCAGATCATAGTTCTTGCGCAGCAGCATCATCTTGTCGACGGGCATGCTCAGCGTGCCCTCGAACTTGGCCATGTGATCAAAGGCAACGTCTTTTTCCAGCCGGAAGGTCCCGGCAGGCACCAGAATGGTGCGTCCATCAGCGGCAGCGTTTGCTGCGTCAAAGGCATCGCTGTCATCGGTGACCCCGTCGCCCAACGCACCAAAGTCGCGCACGTCGACGGTGGACACGATGTCGCGCAGGAAGACCGAGGTGATATCTTCGATCTCGATATCGTCGATGCGCACAATGCCGCCATTGGCACCCGTAAGGTCCAGACCGAAATGGCCATAGACCGGCTCTGGCCCCCAGACCAGATCAACGCCACCACGATTGCCTGCACCGACAATGGCGGACACTTCAACGACTTCACCGTAAGCGGTCAGCGTTGTACTGCTTGCACTCGTGGTGACGCCGCCCACTTCGGAGCCATCCCCACGCGCGGCGTAACCGGCAATGCGGACGTCAGGGAGGTTCCCGCTGATCGCCTTGATGCGTACAGTGACGCGCAGATAGCAGCCCGGCAACAAGGGCGTCTGCCCCATGTAGCGAACACGCGTCGTGCTTTCAGTCTTTTGCAATTCCAGACAGCCACCAAAGTCCTGATCGGCCACAGCAAGGGCGGCGTTGGCTGCACCCAGATAGGTATCAGATCCCGGCGTCCCGTTCCCGCTCGACCATACATCCAGACCGTCCTCAAAGGCCGGCGGCATCAGCAGCACGCCATCAGTGATTGCCTTGTTCATCCATACATCCCTTTTGCTCAATGGCCGGGGCTCCGGCCTGTTCGGCATGGGGAAGTATCAACGGATGGTTAACGCGCCGTGGGAGGGGCGTACGCAGGGCATCGCGCGTCGGCAACATGCAGGTGTCAGCTGTCAGGTCAGTTTTGAACCTTTAATGCGCGGCACGTCTGACGCCGGGGCCAAGCGGATGTCAAAGCCCGGCGCTCAGATCACACCAGTCGCAGGCGCAATCCACCTGACGGCGCAGAACTTTGTTATGACGCGCCTTTTCGGCCAAGCAGCCAGATAAAGAATACTCCACCAACAAGGCCGGTCACGATTCCAATTGGCATGTCTTCGGGCGCCATTACGGTGCGCGCAGCCATGTCCGCCCACAACAGAAAAATTGCTCCGATCAACGCGGAGGCCGGCAAAACCCTTCGGTAATCGCCGCCAACCAACATGCGGGCCACATGCGGAACCATGAGGCCAACAAACCCGATAATGCCTGAAAAGGCGACCATGACACCGGTGATCAGCGCGCCGATGACGAACACCGCCAACCTGAACCGGGCCACCGGGATTCCCAGTGTCGACGCCGTCTCGTCCCCGACTGTCATCGCGTTGAGTTGGGTGGTTCGACCCATCAGCCAGAGGCAACACACCGACAGAACCACCAGCGGATAAAGCAGGTGATCCCACTGTGCGAGGCCGAGACCACCCAGCATCCAGAACACCACAGTATGCGAGGCGTGCGGCTCACCCAGAAAGATCAGCCCATTGGCTCCCGCCATGATGATGAACGACACCGCCACACCGGCCAGAACCAGCCGGTCAGCGCTGGAGGCATCGGCCAGCCGGGACACCCCCAGCACGATAACGGTTGCAACAAGTGAGCCGCAAAATGCCAATATCGGCACTGTCAACAGCCCCAGAAACAGGCCGGAATGCAGCAAGGCAAAGATGGCCCCAAAGGCCCCGCCCGAAGAGATACCCAGCAAGTGGGGGTCAGCCAGCGGATTGCGGGTGACCGCCTGCAAAGCGGCGCCCACGACGGCCAGTCCGGCACCCACCAGAATGGCCAAAAATGCTCGCGGAAAGCGGATATCCCAGACAATGGCCTCGCGTCCCTTGCTCCAGTCAGGATCAACAGACCCGGGGAACACTTTGTTGGCAAGCACGCCCCAGACTGTACCCGTGGACACCGGAACGGCCCCCACGGAGACCGCAATGGAAAGCGACGCAAATAGCACAACTACACCGCCAAGGACGAAAACCACACGTCGGCCCCGCCGGGCCCGCCCGGCAGGTTGTGCTGCAACGTCGCTCATCCCTCATTCACCCCAGAAAGCGTCGGCCAGGGTCTTGATCGCCGTGATGTTGCGCGGCCCCGGTGTTGCCTCAACATACTCCAAAGTGACAAAGCGGTCGTTCTTGACGGCATCGATTTCGGCAAAGGCCGGGTTGGACATCATGAACGCCCGCTTTTGCTCGGCCGTCACGTTGCCGTAGTTGACGATTATGATCACTTCGGGGTTTTGCTCGACAACTTCCTCCCAGGTCACCGTTCCCCAGCTTTTCTCGAAACCGTTCATCACGTTGGTGCCACCGGCCGCTTCAATCAGGGCGGTCGGCATAGCATAAAGCCCGGCCGTAAACGGTTTGTCCTCGCCGCTGTCATAGACAAAGGCGCGGACCGGCGCACCGGTTTCAAGGCTTGCCGTAAAGGCTTGAAGGTCGGCCTTGTAGCCATCCACCAGCGACGCAGCCTTGTCCTCAACGTCAAAGATTTTGCCGAGGTTCATCAGGTCAGCATACATGTCTTCGATGCTGGCCTTACCCTTGTCCATGATGTGGGTACAGCTTTCGGTCAACTCGTAAACCTTGACGCCAAACGGTTCCAGCGTTTCGGGTGTGACGTCTCCGCCGACTTTCATGCCATAGTTCCAGCCCGCAAAGAAGAAATCGGCATCCGCGCCTACGATTACCTCCTTTGAGGGATATTTTGCGGACAATTCAGGCAGTTGTTCGACACCTGCGCGCATGTCTTCATCCAGCGTCTTCCACCCGGAAATCCCGGTATAGCCCACCATGCGGTCGGCCAGACCCAGGACCAGCATCATTTCGGTGAGGTTGACGTCGTTGGAAATGGCACGCGCGGGCGGCGCATCGAAAGTGACGGTCCGGTTGCAACTCTGGACATACGTTTCGGCAAACGCTGCGCTGGAGGTGACGGCAAGTGTTACGGCAGTCAGGAGGGCTGTTTTCATGGGTGGTTTCCCTTGTTCTGAAGATGGAAGGTGAGATGGTCATTTCGGCTTTGAGACAGCTGTTCGCGACACGCAATGACCTGAAAAGCGTCGGACACAGCGGCTTCCGACAGAACCTGCGCGGGCGGACCAAAGCCGACCGCATGACCTGCCCTAAGCAGCAAGACATCGTCGCATAAGCCGGCCGCAAGGTTCAGGTCGTGGAGCGAGGTGACAATCGTCAGAGGCAGGCTGCGGATCAGGTCCAGAACCTCCAGCTGGTGACGAATATCAAGATGGTTGGTGGGCTCATCAAGGATCAAAAGCCGTGGCTCTTGCGCCAGCGCCCGTGCGACCATGACACGCTGACGTTCGCCGCCGGACAAGGTGCCAAGGTGGCGGTCAGACAGTCCGTTCAGGTCCAGTTGCGCCAATGCACCCTCAATGATGTCATTGTCATGCGCCCCGTTGCTTGATGCGTAACCGCGACGGTGTGGTGTCCTGCCCAGCCCGACGATTTCGCGCACCGTCAGGGCAAAGTCGCCGGGATGCTCCTGCAAAACTGCGGCAACCCCTTGGGCAACAACGCGCGCCGAAAGGTTCCAGATATCTTCGGTGTCAATGCAGACACACCCGGTTGTTGGACGATGAAACCGGTAAATCAAGCGCAGCAAAGTCGTCTTGCCCGCCCCGTTGGGGCCAACGATGCCCAGAACCCGCCCGGCGTCCAACTTGAAACTGGTAGGATAAAGCAGTGTTCGTTTCTTCCGCCCGGGCGACCAGGACAGGTCGTGCACCGAAAGCGATGCAGCGCTCACGACGCCCGCGCCTTGGTGTCTTCCAACGCAATGATGGCCGCGGGCACGCGCGCCAGTGTCGCAGTGCGCAGCTTGCCCGGTCGATCGACCGACGAACACCAGCCATCATGCAGATAGGCATACTGGCGTGCAAAGGTGACGAGGTCTTCGATGTCCGTTTCCGGCTCGATGTCGCCAAACAGGTACGTGGCCTTCTTGGTGCTGTGATAGGCAACGGTGCAGGGTCTGTCGCAGCCTGCCATGCAGGCCACCCCCGAAATCTCGAAGTCCTCGGGAACCGCAGACCCGGCGTCGGTGATTGCCCGCCGAAGTTTTGCGATCAGGTCATAACCGGGCTGGCATGTGGTGCCCTTGCGCCGACAGGATGTGCAGATTGTAATTCGATGGTCCATCAGGCCCTCCGCCTTTGAGACGGAGTAGAACAGAACCATGTTGTTTGCGGTGTCTCCGCAGTGCCATCATATGCTCCTGACCAGGCACCCCGCCTGCATCGAGTTGAAATACCGGAACGCGATACGCACCGGTGATGGCAGGTCTCCTGACTTACGGGTCGTCGCTTCCCCGAACCTTCCCGGACATTGCGTCCAGTGGCTCATATCGGGTTCGCTCACCGCCTACAGTTGCGGGGGCAGTCACGGATTTGGTGCCAAGTGGCAAGGCCGCACCGTGTTCCCTTTTCATCTCGTTTGCCGTTGGCAGCCGAGAACCATCGCATCGACCGAATAGCAAACGGTGGCCGCAGTCAATGACCAGAATGGCATGCGCCGCATCTATTTGAGTGTGCGCTCAGATCATCAGTGCATCGCCGAAGATCACGCCGTGTCTCAAACCGTCAGATGTCGCGCGCGCGCGCCACGCTCGATCGCTGCGGCATGCAGGCGATCAATCTCGAGTTCATAGCGCATTTCTTCGAGCAGGCGCAGTTCAGTCTCTTCCAACGTCCCATCCGCCGCCGCCACGTCACAGGCCAGCGCATAGGCCGTTTCATAAAGAGGTTCCGGCAGCGCCTCGCGGACCAGGCCGAAAAGCGCATCCAACCCGTCTTCCTGCTCGAACAGATCAAAAACGGTCTGCGCCACGCCATTCATCCGATCCAGATCGTATTCCGCAAAGATCGGCAGGTGGTTGACTGCGGCGTTGATCTTGACCAGTTCCGCGGTGCGGATGTCCTCATCCGAGGCCGAAATGGCAATCATCATCGCGACAAGAGCGTCTTGCGGCGTCAGGCTCAGCTGTTCGGTTTCGGACATGGGTCTTCCTTTCCACTCACACACTTCCTCAATATTGACGCCTGCCGCCCCTCGCAATAGGTAGCGGCGGGATGAGGCGCTCCGTGGGGCGCGGCACTTTGGCCACCGCAACCCGCGGGTGGGCAGGAAATGGGACACTACCTTATGTCGAGTATGCGTGACAGTGCGATGAGCAGCAAAGCATGGCCGTTTGAAGAAGCGCGCAAGGTGCTCAAACGCTATGAAAAAGCGCCGCCCGAAAAGGGATTTGTACTGTTCCAGACCGGCTATGGCCCTTCTGGCCTGCCCCATATCGGCACGTTTGGCGAAGTGCTGCGCACAACCATGGTGCGCCGCGCATTCGAGGTGATCTCGGACATTCCGACCAAGCTGGTCTGTTTTTCGGATGACCTTGACGGCTTGCGCAAGGTGCCCGGCAACGTGCCCAACCCGGAGCGGTTGGAACAGCATTTGCAACGCCCGCTCACAGATGTGCCCGACCCCTTCGGCACGCATGAAAGCTTTGGGCACCACAACAACGCCATGTTGCGCCGGTTTCTGGATACGTTCGGGTTTGACTACGATTTCATCTCGGCGCGCGACTTTTACGCGTCAGGTCAGTTTGACGACATCCTGCTGCGCTGCGCCGAAAAATATGATGATCTGATGAAGATCATGCTGAAGTCCCTGCGCGAAGAGCGCCAGCAAACCTATTCGATCTTTCTGCCCCTGCACCCAGAAAGCCGCCGGGTGATGTACGTCCCGATGAAGCATGTGGATGTCGTCAATGGCACCGTGACCTTTGATGACGAGACGGGCAAGGAATGGACGCTGCCCGTCACGGGCGGCAACGTCAAACTGCAGTGGAAACCCGATTTCGGGGCGCGTTGGGCCGCGCTTGGGTGCGATTTCGAGATGTATGGCAAAGAACACGCCACCAACGAAAAAATCTATGACGCCATCTGCCGAACACTCGGCGGGCGCCCGCCTGAACACTTCAGCTTTGAACTGTTCCTCGACGATCAGGGGCAAAAGATTTCAAAGTCGTCCGGCAACGGCATCAGCATCGACGAATGGCTGACCTATGCCAGCACCGAAAGCCTGTCCTACTTCATGTATCAAAAGCCCAAGACGGCCAAGCGTCTGTATTTCGACGTGATCCCCAAGGCCGTGGACGAATACCACCAGCAACTGCGCGCCTATGCGGGGCAGGACGACGCACAGCGGCTCAACAACCCCGTCTGGCACATCCATGGCGGCGACGTGCCGACCAGCGACATGGTGGTGCCGTTCTCGATGCTGCTCAACCTTGCCTCTGTCAGCCAGGCCGAAACCAAAGACACACTGTGGGGCTTTATCCAGCGCAATGCACCCGACACCGGGCCAGACACCCATCCGGGGATGGATCAGGCCGTCGGCTTTGCGGTGCGCTACTACAATGACTTTGTGAAACCGACCAAAACCTATCGCCTGCCAACTGACCCCGAACGCGAAGCGCTTGAGGCCTTGCGCGCAGAACTGGCCGCCTATGACGGCGCCATGGAAGACGAGGCGCTACAATCCGTCGTCTACGCCGTCGGTCGTGACCGGTTCGATCCGTTGCGCGGATGGTTCACCGCCCTGTACGAAGTCCTTCTCGGGGCGAGCCAGGGCCCCCGGTTTGGTGGGTTTATCGCGCTATACGGACTGGACGAAACCATTGCGTTGATCGACCAGGCATTGGCCGGAGAACTCGTCACCTGACCTCGCCGGACTTGGCCCAAAACGATCGCGCACTATCATCCTTGCATCAGCAAGGAGATTTGCGATGCACAACTGGATAATCGGGGTGGCCCTTGCGCTCAGCATGACGGGCGCTGCATGGGCTCAAGGCACAGAAATCGAAGGGGTGATCAGCGATCAGCTTGACGCGTTCAAGGCGGATGACTTTGCCGAAGCCTTTGAGTTTGCCTCTCCCAACATCCGCGGCATCTTTCGGACGCCCGAAAACTTTGGGCGCATGGTGACGCAAGGCTATCCCATGGTCTGGCGCCCTGCCGAAGTGACCTATCTGGAACTGCGCGAGGAAAACGGCAGCTACTGGCAAAAGGTGCAGATCGTGGACGCCGAAGGGCGGGTGCACGTACTGGATTACCGGATGCTCGACACCGAAAACGGATGGAAAATCAACGGCGTGCAACTGCTCGAAAGCGCGGGTGTCAGCGCCTGACGCTCAAAAGCGGGGCGCACCATAAGACGCAATTGAACGGATGCTCCATTCCACGGCGTCCCGCAGTGTATCGCCCAGCGCATTGTCAAACGCGACGGCAACATCGCTGGGCTCGTCAGATGTCGCCTGCGCGATTTCTTCGAAAGAGCGCGAACTGATAATCCGGTCGGAAAACGCATCAATAACCTTGATGTTCAAGCGAACATTGATTTCCAGAGGTGCATCCGAATTGAGGGTTGGCACTTCGGCCTGGAATTCGCGGATATCCGTTACAATCAAAAAGTCGGCGCGCAAGCCGATCGCCGAACTTCCGACCGCGGGTACTTTGCCGGAGTTCTCGAAACTCTCGATCATCAATGACTGTACGATCAGCGGGGCCCGATCCACCCAGCGCGCTTCGGGCAGGTATTGCACCCTCAGCGGTGTGGGCTGTACGGCAATCTGGTCCGTATTGACTGATGCTGTTGCCGTCGGCTCTTCAACCGCGATCTGAAAACGCAGCTTTGGCAAGTCGGCATCGAACGTGCTTTTCGGGGTCAGGACATAAAGTTCACTCGGCGTGCTCGCAGCCGACAGCCCAGACAGTGCGGCACAGCCCGGCAATGCCATGACGAGCATGAAAGCCAACGGCCATGATTTGGAAAACGTCTTCATCGACTGAACCTTGAATTCTGAGTACCTAGCAAAAAGCGGGCGGGGTCGCGTTCGATCCGGTTGACCAGACGATCGATATTGCTCACCAGACTGCGCGCTTCATCCGTAAATTTGAGGAGCGACGGCAAACCCAGCCGCACAAAATCGGAAAGTTGGCGTTGGTTTTGGCTGATCACTTCTTCAAGTGATGCCGTCAGGTTGGCCGCCGATGTGGAAGCGGCAAGGACCTGCTCCGTGACCGTGTCGATGCTTTCGGTCGTTTTGGTGATCGTGGCTGTAAACGCCGCTGCCGCACCCCGGACTTCGGTGACAATCCCGTCAATATCGTTCTCGATGATGCGATTGGCCATCTCGAAGGTCGAATTTGCCGACGCCAAAGTGACTGAGGCATCTTCCATCGCCGTAAAGATTGCAGCAAGCGTGACATCCGCGTTGGTAAAGGTCTGATCCGCCGTGGCGATCAACGCGGTGCCATCGTCGGCAAAGGTGATAAACCGTTCTGCAACGACCGACGCCTGGCTGCCGACCTCTTCGATCACGCGGTTGGCGGTCTGGGTGGTGGTGCGGACATCTGTCGTCAATGGTGTCAGTTGTTCATCTATATAGGTATTGGCCCGCGCGACTGTGGTCCGTGCATCCCGGATCGTCTGTTGGGCGTCATCCAGCGCAACGACCGCTGCATCCAAAGCGACATCCCCACGATCCGCAAGCCCGTCCACGCGCTCCGCGATCCGCCGAACTTCGGTCCCTGTTTCCGAAATGACCCGATTGGCGGTCTGGGTGGTTGTGCGCAAATCATCAGACAAGGGCACAAGGTTCGAGTTTGTAAACTCGGTGATCCCATCGATGGCCGTGTTGGCAGAAGCAAAGGCCTGATTTGCAGTGGCCAGCGTGTCACGCGCATCATCCAGAACCGCGCTGCCGCGTATGGTCAATTCGTCGATCCGCCCCGCAATCACGCTCGCTTGCCCGCCCACGTCGTCGATCACTCGGTTGGCTGTCTGGCTGGCCGTCCGCAAGTCTTCGGCCAGAGGCACCAGTTGGTCCGTGGTCAAATCGCCCACACGGGTCACGGTATCGGTGGCAGTTTCCAACGCACTTGTGGCGCTGGTCAGCGTGACGTCGGCGGTATCCGCCAACGCATCCAAACGGTCGGTGAAGGTCGCGATTTCGCGGGCCGCCGACCCCAGATCACCGGACAAGGACTCAAAGTCTGCCAGCACGGTATCAATCCGCGCCGAAGCGGAAGACAGGTTTGCAAGCAAGGTCGAAACGGCATCTTTGTTTTCAGTGTCAAAAACGTCGTTGACGTTTTCCAGCAATTCAATCGCCCGATCAAGCACCTCCGGCGCGCCCTCAAAAACGGTTTGCAGAGCGGTGCGTTCCGACGGAATCTCGCTGTTGCTGGGCAGTGGGGTCGAGGTCGCGGACCCACCCGACAGGCCAACAAAGCTGACGCCGGTCACCCCCTGGGATTGCAGCTTGGCGACGGTTTCCGTGTTGACCGGCGTGTCTGCCGAAATCTCGATCGTCACGCGGACCTGAGAGGAATCATCGTCATCCAATGCCAGATCAACCACCTGCCCCACCGGCAGACCGTTGTAACGCACATCACTGGCCGCGCCCAATCCGGATACATCCTCAAACAGAATGTCATAATAGGCGTACTGGCGATCCACCTGAACCTTGGCCAACCACAAGAGCAGGCCCAGAGCACCCACAAGACCGGCAAGGGTGAACAGCCCGATCAGAACATAGTTGGCTTTGGTTTCCATGGCCCCGGGCCGCCCTCATTTAGGTTTTTGCTTGGGCCGCACGCGCACGCGGGCCGGTGAAATATTCCTGCACCCACGGGTGGTCGATCTCTGTCATTCCCTCAATCGGCCCCTCAAACAGCACGCGCTTTTCCGCCAGTACCGCAATTCTGTCGCAGATCGCATAAAGGGAGTCGAGGTCATGGGTCACCATAAACACAGTCAGGCCCAGCGACCGCTTGAGTTCGTTGATCAGTTCATCATAGGCCGCCGCCCCGATGGGATCGAGGCCAGCCGTCGGTTCATCCAGAAACACGATTTGCGGATCAAGCGCGAGAGCGCGCGCCAATGCCGCACGTTTGCGCATGCCACCTGACAGTTCTGACGGCAGCTTGCCGCAAGCCAGCGCGGGCAGGCCTGCCATGCTGATCTTGAGTTGACCCAGTTCTTTCATCAGCGAGGGGCTAAGGCTCAGGTGCTCTCTCATCGGGGCCATGACGTTTTGCAGAACGGTGAGCGAGGAAAACAGCGCCCCATCCTGAAATGCCACACCCCAGCTTTGTTCGGTCCTCAGCCGGTCTTCGCGATTGCCGTGCAGCACGTCTGTTCCTAGAACGTTGATCGACCCGGCGGCAGGCGTGTTCAGCCCGACAATCGTGCGCAGCAAAACCGATTTTCCTGTGCCCGAGCCTCCGACGACGCCCAGCACCTCGCCCTTCCAGACATCGAGGTCCAGATTTTCGTGCACCACCTGCGGACCAAAGCGGTTCACAAGCCCACGCACGGTGATCACAGCCTCGCGGTCAGGGCGGGTCGCCGGACCACCGCTCACAATCCCAGCTCCGCGAAAAAGATCGAAAACACAGCGTCCGCGACAATGACCAAGAAAATGGCCTGCACAACGGACGTCGTTGTGCGACGCCCCACGCTTTCGGCAGACCCTTTGACCTGCAACGCCTGCCAGCATGCCACGATCCCGATGATGGCGGCAAAGAACGGGGCCTTGATCATGCCAATGGCCAGATGCCAGACGTCGGTGTTTTCCTGCAAGCGGGTCACGAACATGCTCGGACTGACGCCCAGATCAATCCAACTCATCAGCGCGCCGCCGAACAGGCCAGAGATGTTGGCGATAAATCCAAGGATCGGCAGCATGATGACCAGCGCGATCACGCGGGGCAGCACCAGCACCTCAATGGGGTCAAGGCCAAGGGTGCGCATGGCATCCAGTTCTTCGCGCACCTTCATCGACCCGATCGAGGCGGTAAAGGCCGAACCGGACCTGCCTGCAACGATGATAGAGGTCAGCAGAATGCCCAACTCACGCAGAATCGAAATGGCGATCAGATCGACGACAAAGACTTCGGCCCCGAACTGACGCAATTGCGAGGCGCCCTGAAAAGACAAGACCACGCCAATGAGGAAACTCATCAAGACGACAATCGGGATGGCGTTGAACCCGACCTCCTGCATCTGGCTGACAAGGGCCGCTGTGCGCCACCGCCACGGGCGCACCAATCCATAGGCAAAGCGGGACAGCACCTCGCCGACAAAACTCAGCAAAGACACCAGCGCGGTGCCGACACCGGCAATCGCCGCACCAATACTCGCCAGCCACGGGACAAACCCGCGTGGCAGGTCTTCGACTCCGTCCTGATCCGGCAAAGCTGCGCGTACCGTGTCCACCAAGGCCTTGCGGTTGGTCGATGCGTCGACGATCTCAACCCTGACGCCCTCGGCCTCAAGCCGCACCATAAGCGTCGCGATCAGCCACGCGCCGCTTGTGTCCAGTGCCTCGACCGCGTCCAGATCGATCCGCACGTGCTTTGCCCGAATCGTCAGGCCGTGAAACTTCGGTTCGATCCCCTCAAGATGCGCGATCACCAATCGGCCCGCGACGCGCAGGACCGGCGTGGCCTGTGACTGATCGAAGTCGAGCGTCGGGGTGGTCATAAAGATGAAATCCAGCAGCAGGATCAGGTGCCATCAGGGGCGAGCACCGTTTTGATAGCGCAAGGATTTCGGGATGGCTACGCCCGACCGGTCCGCGGCACCGTATCGCCTTGTGTGGTGTGGCCAACACGCTCTTTGACGCGCACCAAATCGTGCAATCGAATCCATTGACCAAAGGACAGCACACCCCCTATATCAGCCCCAGTCGCCTAGGCTGACATGGGAGAGTGCAGGCCAGATGCCTGCCGCCGAAGGAGCAACGCCCCGACAAACTCTCAGGCACACAGAACCGTGCCAGCCGCGCCCCGACTTTGGGGCAAAACGACAATCTGGAGAGTGGTTGGGTGCCGACGCCCCCAGCCCACCGACGGAGAAAGCGCCAGACCACCGGCGTGAAACTCTCAGGTCACGCAACAGATGGGGACGTGATCCGGCAATCCGCCGGTTGCGTCCCATATCAATCGCGTCACATCTGGGGGACCCCCACCATGACCCATATCGCCGTGATCGGCGCCGGCATCACCGGTATCACCACCGCCTACGCACTGGCCCGTCGCGGCTATGCTGTCTCCGTGTTCGACAAGAACCGCTATGCGGCGATGGAAACGTCCTTTGCCAATGGCGGACAGCTTTCGGCCTCCAATGCCGAGGTTTGGACACGCTGGGGCACTGTGATGAAGGGGATGAAATGGATGTTCAACCCCGACGCACCCCTGCTGGTGAACCCCAAACCCAGCTGGCACAAGCTGTCCTGGATGGCCGAATTCATGGGCAACATCCCCTCTTACGAGGCCAACACCATCGCCACCGCGCAAATGGCGATTGCCGCACGCAAACACCTGCTCGATTTCGCCAGCGAGGTCGGCATGGACTTTGACATGGAACAACGCGGCATCCTGCACGTCTACAAAAAGCAGTCCGAATTCGACCACGCCCGCCGCGTCAACGTCCTGCTGGAAAAGGCGGGGCTGGAACGGCGCGAGGTGTCGGCAGACGAGGTTCAGAAACTTGAACCCGCGCTGCAAACCGAAACGCTGGGCGGGTTCTATACCGAAAGCGATTTCACCGGCGACATTCACAGCTTTTCCCGCAAGCTCAGTGCAGCCTGCGAGGATATGGGTGTGACTTTCCACTACAAATCCATCGTCAGTGAAATCCATCACACTGGAACCAACGTCCGGCTCGACTGGAAAGAAGGCAGCGCGAAACACAGCGAAGTTTTTGACGGCATCGTTGTCTGTGCAGGCGTGGCGAGCAAAGCCATCGCCGCCCAGCTCGGCGACCGCGTGAACATCTATCCGGTCAAAGGGTACTCGATCACCGTGAACCTCGACGATGCTGCAAGCCAGGACGCAGCCCCATGGGTCAGCTTGCTGGATGACGAGGCCAAAGTGGTCACCTCGCGCCTTGGCAAGAACCGGTTGCGCATTGCAGGCACGGCGGAATTCAACGGCTACAACCTCGACATCCGCGATGATCGGATCAAACCACTGCGGGACTGGTGCGAGACGTTCTTTCCTGCCGTCTCGACTGAACATTGCGTGCCGTGGGCAGGGCTGCGGCCCATGTTGCCCTCAATGATGCCCAGGGTCGGACCGGGCAAAAAGCCGGGCGTGTTCTACAATACCGGGCACGGGCATCTGGGCTGGACCCTGTCTGCGGCAACGGCTCAAGGTGTGGCGGATAGCATCGACGCAACCCGGATGAAAAACGCAGCCTGACCGGGGGATGCGGATCAAGATCCGCCTTACTCAGGTCCCATAAAGCAGACCCCAGCGGTCAATCAGCTTTTGCTGCATGATCTTGGCGCGCGTATTCCAGCTGCGCGCGCCTTGGGGGGATTCCCGGTTGGCCTTGGAAATGCGCGACCGCGTGTCCTCGTCTGCCGCAAAAATGGCAAAGGCCATCACCCGCCCGTCACGCGCCGTCATGTAACCGGCAAGGCCAGAGACATAGTTCAGCGTCCCCGTCTTGGCATCCACTGTAATCGGGTGGTTCTTGAGGATACGGCGGCGGTCGTCCCGCATCGGGATCGGTTTCAGGATCGGGCGCAACACTGCGTTGCCATGGGCTTTGACCAGTGCCTGTACCATGTCGTCCGCCGTCATCTTGCTTTTGCCACCAAGGCCCGAATGATCAACCAACCGCATGGCAGAGGTGCCAAGGGCACGATTGGCCCACCGGTTCATCTCTGACGCAGACGCCTTGAGGTTTGCAGGCACGCGCCCCGTGCGCTTGGCAGTTGCGGACATGCCTACCATTTCCGCCGTCACATTGGTGGAGTAACGCAGCATATCCCGCAGGATTTTGCGCAGATCATCGCTTTGGCGACTGACCAATACTGTGCCACGCGGTGCGTTCTTTACGACTTTCGGGTTCTTCAGCACGATCCCTTGCGAGCGCGCCAGCGTCTGAAACACATCGCCCGCATAAAGCGCAGGTTTGCGCACAGGCAGCCACCGCGCCCCACCGTTGCCAAGGGCGGCTTTGGCAACCGTCCAATTGTCGCTGCGCCCGCCATCCTTGTAGGTGTAGACAGGCACGCGGCGGTCCACGATCTGCATCTTGGTCACATAGACGGCCGGGCGCAGCCGGTCAGACCGCGCATCCATCGTCACGCCGTAGGACCCGCCCGCCCGTTTCCATTCGAAATGTACGCGGTTGAAGTTCAGGGCCACGCCGCTCACAGCCGGGCTGTAGCCAACGTGATCGGGTTGTTCGGTGTCGATCGTCTTGACGTAAGGCAATGCCCCTTCCGCGACTTTGAAATCTCCGCGCACCTCGCGAATGCCCTTGTCCTTGATGGCTGAGACAAGGGCGGCCAAACCGTTGGTGTCGAGGGTCGGGTCCCCCCCGCCCACAAGGATCAGATCGCCCGAAACCACACCACCCGACACGGACCCCGTGGCGACGACCTGCGTTGTAAACCGATGCGACGGTCCAAGCACGTTCAGCGCGTAAAGGGCGGTGATCGCCTTGGCAACACTGGCCGGGGGCGTGCCTGTCTTGGCGTTGCCGCCCTCCAACCGCGCACCGGTTCGCGCATCCGCCACCGCGTAACAGACCCGTCCGCCCAGTTTCGCGGCGTTGATAATGGCCTCTGGGCCCGCGGCCGCTTTCTTTGAATGACCCGCCGCGCGCGCAACCGGGCGCAAGGACGCCGCAGGGGGCGCGGCAAGGGCCGTCGTGGCCGCAGAGCTGGCAAGAAAACCAAGGAATACGCGTCTGGAAACAGATTTGAACATGGGCGCATCTAACCCCAGCTTTCGCGCCCAAACAAGCATTCAGGCCATCACGTTTGCTCAAGGGCGCCCCACCCACCTGCGGCCCGGATCGCGCTTGAGGATTGGCCTGACATCGGCACGTTCACAAAGCACCACGCAGGGGCATCTGCACGCCCCAAAATCTGGCTCGCACGCCCCGAAATGCGGTACTGCGTGTAAAGGCGCGCCGCCCGGCTCATCCGGGCAGAGATGCGATCTCCGGGACGGGCCAGAACGCCGACCGGGACATGCTCCATGATCCATTCCCAATCCTGCCAGTGGTGCAGCTGCGCCAGATTGTCGGCCCCCATCAGCCAGACAAACCGCAAACCGGGATAGCTGGCCATCAATGCTGCCAGCGTTTGCGCCGTATAGCGGGTGCCAAGGCGGGCCTCGATGTCGGTGACGGTGACGCGCGGGTCCTGCATCACAGCGCGGGCGCGCGCCAAACGCTGATCCAGCGGCGCAGGACCCCGCTTTTTCAATGGGTTCCCCGGGCTCACCAGCCACCACACGCGGGACAACCCGAACCGCTTCATCGCCTCGCGGGTGATATGAACATGGCCTTCATGAGCCGGATCAAACGACCCACCCAGCAGGCCGATGGTCTGGCCCGGTCGGGCAAGCGGAAAGGCGTGACGCATCAAAGCACAGTCCTGATCAAAAAAGGGGCGCGGCGCTGCAACCGACAGCAGTTGGGCCCGAATGTCAATCAAGCGGGCGTACCGGAACACCGCAGTTGATCTCGCCGGGCTGAACAATTTCGGCGCACCACCCTCCGTGTCCACGCACCGCTGCATATCCACCATGGCCAAAGGTCTCTTCCATCCGCGAACAGGGGGCGCAGATGGTGGTCAATCGGACCACCACCGATCCAAGCATGACCTCACGCCCCTTCATCGACGCCAGATTCAAACCGGCCACAACAACGTTGCGGCGCATCTGCGCAGGCATGACCGGCGCGCGCCCCAGATAGGCACCAATCGCCGCCAAGTGCTCCGCCTGAACAAGGGTCAGCGCACGCTTGCCCGGGCGGCCATGATCACCCTCCAAACCCGCCTCGGTGACGCGCGCGGATTCGACCGCAACCATGTCCGCGCGGCGCGAAGGGCGCAAGCCAACCCATGCGATTTGACCCGGAGCGGCATACCGTACCATCATCTCTTGTAGCGCGCTCATTGCGCCCCTCCCAAACCACCATTGCACCCCGCCCGGCGCACCTGTATCTGAACGCAAACCTGTCCCCAGATCAAAGGAGCGCGCCATGGCCGCCTACCAATACGTCTACCACATGTCCGGCGTGTCCAAGACCTATCCGGGTGGCAAGAAATGCTTTGAAAACATCCACCTCAACTTTCTGCCCGGCGTCAAAATCGGCGTGGTTGGGGTGAACGGCGCAGGTAAATCCACACTGATGAAGATCATGGCCGGCCTCGACAAGGATTTTTCGGGCGAGGCGTGGGTCGCCGAAGGGGCCAAGGTGGGCTACCTGCCACAGGAACCCAAGCTCGACCCGGCCTTGAGCGTGCGTGAAAACGTCATGCTCGGTGTTGCACCAAAAAAAGCGATCCTTGACCGCTACAACGAACTGGCGATGAACTACTCGGACGAAACGGCCGACGAGATGGCTGAGCTGCAGGACAAGATCGACGCCGAAAACCTCTGGGACCTCGACAGCCAGATCGACGTCAGCATGGAGGCGCTACGCTGCCCGCCCGATGATGCGGACGTTACGACGCTGTCAGGGGGTGAGGCACGCCGCGTCGCACTTTGCCGCCTCTTGCTCGAAGCGCCAGACATGCTGCTGCTGGACGAACCCACCAACCACCTTGATGCCGAAACCATCGCGTGGCTGCAACAGCACCTGATCGACTACAAGGGCACGATCCTGATCGTCACCCACGACCGCTACTTCCTCGACAGCATCACCGGCTGGATCCTCGAACTGGACCGCGGCAAGGGCGTGCCATGGGAAGGCAACTATTCAAGCTGGGTGGAACAAAAGGCCAAGCGCCTCGAACAGGAAGCGCGCGAGGACAAGAGCCGCCAGAAAACGCTCGAACGCGAACTCCAGTGGATGCGGCAAGGCGCCAAGGCGCGTCAGGCCAAGTCCAAGGCGCGGATCAACAAGTACAACGACATGTTGGAAACCTCCGAGCGCGAGCGTCTGTCCTATGCCCAGATCGTCATTCCAAACGGTCAGCGGCTGGGGGGCAAGGTGATCGACGTATCGGGTCTGTCCAAGCACATGGGCGACAAGCAGTTGATGGAAGGTCTCGAATTCTCCATCCCCCCCGGCGCCATCGTCGGCGTGATCGGCCCCAACGGCGCAGGCAAATCCACCCTGTTCAAGATGATCACAGGGCAGGAAACCCCCGACGCAGGCAGCGTCGAAATTGGCGACACGGTGCAGATGTCCTATGTCGACCAGTCCCGCGATGACCTCAACGCAGACGACAACGTATGGGAGGCGATCTCGGGCGGTGCCGAACTGATCCAGCTTGGTGACGCCGAAGTAAACTCCCGCGCCTATTGCTCGTCCTTCAACTTCAAGGGCGGGGACCAGCAGAAAAAAGTCGGGTTGCTGTCGGGTGGTGAACGCAACCGCGTGCATATGGCGCGGCTGTTGAAATCCGGCGGCAACGTGCTGCTGCTAGATGAGCCGACAAACGATCTGGACGTCGAAACCTTGCGGGCCTTGGAAGACGCGCTGGTCGATTTCGGCGGCTGCGCGGTGGTGATCTCGCACGACCGCTTCTTCCTCGACCGTATCTGCACGCATATCCTCGCCTTTGAAGGAGATGCGCATGTGGAGTGGTTCGAGGGGAACTTTGAGGACTACGAAGAGGACAAGAAGCGTAGACTTGGGCCAGATGCGCTAGAGCCTAAGCGGATGAAGCATAAGAAATTTGCCCGTTGAGTTTTACTTTTTAAAACTCAACGGGTGCAAAGCAGGGTAGGCGCAGCCTGCCCGTTCGCACTCAAATGTGATTGCGGTGCTTCGGACTTTCTCGGACGGATTGCTTTTGGCTTCAAGGTGGGCGCGAAAGTATGGCCATACCACCGTGTTGACGCAATACAGCAAAATCAGCACCTTCAGCTACGAAACTCTATAAATCCAAATGACTTTCTAGAATTAGTAGGAAACCCACATGATTTCCAAATTCAGCCTGGCATTGCCCGTATTCATGGCCTTTACAGTTGGGGCGACCGCGCAAGAGGCCCAGTTTCTAAAAGGCACCGTCATCAACGATTGGGAGGTATCAAAGCTGGAAACTCCTCGCGATGGCTTAAGCTGCCAAGCGCTCAAATGTACCAAACGCCCGTGCAATGCTGATACGTCGCAGGCGACACTCCGCCTTTGGGGATCAAAGAGGCGGCAGGCCGTGACACCGATGATGGGGATGCAACGGACTACTTCGGGTGCTCGGAGGGCCAAATTGACAATAGCCAACAGTTCATTTCCCCTTGAGCAGTCGCAAAAGTCGCGCGGGAAACTGTTCATCGCAAAGGATGCCGCTGATGACATCGAAATCATCAGGCTGATGATTGCCAACCCGAAAGGAACAGTAGATTTCTCCAGTTCAAAGGGTGGAGTGAAATTTCCCCTGACCGGAATTGAAGATGTTCTGGCGTTCTTTCAACGCGAGTGTAGCATTCCACGCCCCTGAACGCAGGGCCGTGTCGTCAAACGGATGAGGTCGACCTAGCCCTAAACCCCGACCGAACAATATTTCTGCCCGCACATCCTCTTCGTGTGCTATACACCAGCGCATTGAACAAAAACGTTTGGGGATCTTTACATGGCTGATGAAAAGCTGAAAAAAATTGCGGAAAAGTTGAAGGGCAAGAAAGCCAAGAAAAAGAAGCTCAAGGACGAGCCCAAGGATACAAAATCCGCCAAGCCCCCCAAAGATGTGCTTGAAACACTGGAAGAAACGCTCGGTGCGGACCTGAAGAAAGTCAAAGTGCACACCGGAGGTAACGTGCCCGATCTCTGCAAGGACATGAAGTCCAAGGCGTTTACGATGGGCAACAACATCTACCTCGAAAAACCGGGCGACGCAAAGAACAAGGAGTTGCTTGCGCACGAGTTGACCCACGTGATCCAGCAGGGCAACGGCAAGATGCCCAAGGAGAAAAAGGGCGAGGCTCTGGTCTCCAAATAGGCCCGCGTGCCCAAGCGCGGCACAACAAAAAAGGCCCCGCCCTGCGGAGCCTTTTCATTAATCCCAAGGGAGGCTCAGATCAGAGCAGCACCCACCACACCAGAAACGGCGGCACGGCGCAGCCAAACGCGATCATGAACAGTTTGGCCGCCTGGCTCGTCTTGGCAAACAATCCATCACCCAGCGCGCCCTCACCATATCCCATGGCACCGGACATGACGGCATATCCATTACGCTCTTTGCGCCGCTTGGCTTCGTTGATGGACGACATGGCCGCCTGATAAACCGCATCTTGGCGGGCTTGTTCGTCAAGGTCAGGTTGTAGGTTTTCCATACGTGTCATGGGGCGCACTCCTTTATCGAGATAACAGATGGGGCGGTCATTGCCAAAATCCAGCACTTTATTGCGAAAAAAGGCCAACCCGAAGGCTGGCCTTTGGCGTTTTCAAAGTTGCAGATGCGTCAGTCCAGCGCTGCATCCGTGATCGCATGTGTCCAGGCGCCTTCAGGTTCCTTGGAAATCACCGGATCAGACCCGCCCGACAGCAGCGATGCCACCGTGCGCTCATAGTCTGCTGGATCAAGCGCGCCATTGCTGCCCGCGGTCAGCTTGGCAATCTCGCCCATCATCCGTTTTTGATGCTCTTCGGTCTGCGCCCCCGAAGCATCGTTGTCCAGAACGATTTCAGCGGCCTCGTCCGGGTTCTCTTCGGCGTATTTCCAACCCTTCATCGAGGCGCGCACAAAGCGAACCATTTTGTCCTGGAAGGCCGGATCAGCAAGGTTCTCTTCCAGTGCATAAAGACCGTCTTCGAGCGTCGCGACACCCTGATCCTCGTATTTGAACACCTGCAGTTCTTCGGGTGTCAGGCCCGCATCGATGATCTGCCAGTATTCGTTATACGTCATGGTCGACACGCAGGCCGCCTGCCCTTGCAGGATCGGGTCCACGTTGAACCCCTGTTTGAGAACCGTGACGCCACCGTCCGATCCGTCCGTTGGAATGCCCAACTGGCTCATCCACGACAGGAACGGGAACTCGTTGCCAAAGAACCAGACACCCAGCGTCTTGCCCGGGAAATCGTCCGTGCTGCTGACACCGGCATCCTTGCGGCAGGTCAGCATCATGCCCGACGATTTGAAGGGTTGGGCGATATTGACCATCGCCAAACCCTTTTCGCGGGCAGCCAGAGCGGCGGGCATCCATTCAACGGTGACGTCTGCACCACCGCCGGCCAGCACTTGGGTCGGTGCGATGTCCGGACCACCGGGTTTGATGGTCACGTTCAGGTCTTCTTCTTCGTAAAACCCCTTGTCCAGGGCGACGTAGTAGCCCGCGAACTGTGCCTGTGTGACCCATTTCAGTTGCAAGGTAACATCATCTGCCGCATGCGCAGCGAACGCGCTCAGGCCGAGTGCCGCACTGGCGGCAAAGGTTGTAATCGTTCTCATGTGGTACTCCTTCGTTGGTTTTGGTTTATGGTTCGGACCTTCATGACCGGGCCCGTTGAGATGGATGCCAGAATGTAACCGCCCGCTCGATGAGCGCAACGCCCCCATACGCAGCCGAACCGACAATAGCTGCGACGACAATTTCGGCCCAGACAAGGTCAAGCGCAAGCTGTCCGACAGATGTCGATATTCGAAAGCCCATACCGCGAATGGGTGAGCCGAAAAATTCAGCAACAATCGCCCCGATCAGGGCCAGAGTGGTGGCAATTTTCAGCCCGTTGAAAATGAAAGGCATGGCCAGCGGCAAGCGCAGCTTGATCAACGTGGTCAACGGGGGTGCGGCATAGGTCTTCATCAGGTCCCGCTGCATCTGGGTGCTGGCCTGCAACCCTTCGACCGTGTTCACGAGCATGGGAAAGAACACCATGACGACGACCACGGCGGCTTTGGATTGCCAGTCAAACCCGAACCACATCACAAGAATCGGGGCCATTCCGACGATCGGCAAGGCGGCGACGAAATTGCCCACAGGCAGCAGGCCCCGGCGCAGAAACGAGAACCGGTCGATGAAAACGGCCGTCAGGAAGGCCGCACCACAGCCGATGATGTACCCGCTCAACGCGCCTTTGATCACCGTTTGCACAAAGTCTTCCCACAGGATGTCCGTTGACGCGGCAAAGCGCGCGGCAATCGCCGATGGCGCGGGAAGCAACACGGCCGAAATGTCAAAGCCGCGCACGACCCCTTCCCAAACCGCAATCAGGGTCAGGCCAAACACGATGGGCATCGCAAGCCGGATGAACGGCGTGGCGGGCTGGCGCGACATCCAGACATTCGCCATCCAACCCAGAGCCCACGCAAGCGGTGCAAAGATGATCCACCCCATCAGGCCATCCCCATCCGTTGCAGCGTCACGCGCTGGATCAAGCCTATGAGCGCCACAAGCACAGCCGCGAGGGCCGCGGCCATGATCAGGGCCGACCATATCTGGATCGTCTGCCCGTAATAGCTGCCGGCCAGCAGGCGCGCACCCAGACCCGCAACCGCCCCCGTCGGCAATTCACCGACGATGGCCCCTACAAGGCTCGCCGCGACACCGACCTTCAACGAGGCAAAAAGATAGGGCATCGAGGCCGGCAGACGCAGCCGCCAGAACGTCTGGGACGCGCTCGCATTCCAGGTGCGCATCTGGTCCAGCTGCATGACCTCCGGGCTGCGCAACCCCTTCACCATCCCCACCACAACGGGGAAAAAGGACAAATACATCGAAATCATCGCCTTGGGCAGCAGACCCGATATGCCCACTGCGTTCAAGACAACGATGATCATCGGTGCAAGAGCCAGAATGGGGATCGTCTGGCTGGTGATGACCCAGGGCATCACAGATCGATCCATGACCGTGTTGAAAACGATGCCCACTGCCAGCAGGATGCCCAGCCCCGTTCCAAGGGCAAAGCCCAGCAATGTCGCGCTCAACGTCACCCACGAATGCCAGATCAAGGACCGTTTCGAGGTGATCTTTTTCTCAACCGTGGTTTCCCAGATTTCAACCGCCACCTGATGCGGAGCAGGCAGCTTGGGCTTGTCCTGCGCCCATGTGTCCGCAACCAGTTCGGACGCGCTCAATTCCACACCTGCACGCTCCGCCTTGTCATAGGCCCATGGCGCATTGAGCCAGATGGCCGCCAGATACCACAGGGCAAAGATTGCCCCGACGACCGTCAAAACAGGGACAACACTGCGCATCATAGACACATCCCATGCTTCATCTTGCCAGATAAACTTCCCCCGGAGGGCCGATCAGCCATCAACATGCCCCGCTCTCAATCCTTCACGCACCCGATGCGCCACTTCGAGGAACTCTGGACTTTCCCGAATATCCAGCGGACGCTCACGCGGCAAAGGACTGTCAATCACATCCGTAATGCGCCCCGGGCGCGGCGACATGACTACAATCTTCGTCGACAGATACACCGCCTCAGGGATCGAATGCGTGACAAAGGCGATCGTCTTGCCTGTCCGGTCCCACAGCTGCAAAAGCTGTTCATTTAGGTGGTCACGCACAATCTCGTCCAGCGCACCAAAGGGTTCGTCCATCAACAGGATGTCCGCATCAAAGGCGAGCGCACGGGCGATGGAGGCACGCTGCTGCATGCCGCCGGACAGTTGCCAGGGAAACTTCTTCTCAAACCCGGCAAGCTCGACCAGCTCCAAAACGCGGGTCACACGCTCGGCCTGATCCGCTTTGGAATAGCCCATGATCTCAAGCGGCAACGAGATGTTCTTGCCAATGGTACGCCAAGGATAAAGCCCAGCGGCCTGAAACACATAGCCATAGGCACGCGCTTCCCGCGCTCTGTCCGGGCTGACCCCGTTGACCGTGATCGTCCCGCCTGTCGGTTGCTCCAGATCGGCCATGACACGCAGAAAGGTTGTCTTACCGCAGCCAGACGGACCGATGAAACTCACGAAATCACCCTTCGCAATGTCCAGAGACACGTCCCTGAGGGCGTGGACGGGGCCGTCTTTAGTCTGGAAGGTTAGGTCGAGATTTTGGGCAGAGATGACCGTCATGTTTACCTTGCGCCTCGCCCATCAAGCGATTGAGATTCAAACACATTGCTTAGTGTCTGCCAGAACACAGATCCATGAACGAACTCACAATCCTGCTCACTATCATCACGTTTGATCGCTTCGAAAACCCCACACAGGTAATTGTTGAGCGCGAGCAGAAGGGCGCTCATTGAAACTAACTCCTCGTTGGACACATGAAACTGCAAGAATTGGAAAACCTTCTTTTTACTCTCTTTTTTAGTTGAAACCGCACGCCGATATACATGCTTCCCATCAACATCTTTCCCAACATGCTTACCGTGGAATACAGCATTTCTTAGAGCGTAAACTTCATCAACTGCATGAATAAACTCGACTTTCGGAGGTAACACCGAGCGCAAGTCAATTTTCGTAGTCACCAGTTCTCTGGCAACAGATTGCACCAATCGAAGTTTATCTGGAAACCTATGCGGATAGTCCTTGAGCGTTTCAGGCTTTACTGATCCGAAGGGAAGAATGGAAAGGTCACGGATCTTAGTTCCGTACGCAGATCGCGCACAGAAAAGGACTTCGTCGGCGGCCGTTTCTACAGTGCCGACAGCAAGGCAAAACTCTCCGACAATCGCGTAGTGGTCCTTTAACAAGCGCGTCAAATCCCCGCCGGAATATTCAACGGATCACGCTCGATCATCTTGGGCGCAGTCAACGCCTTCCACTTGCTCAGTGCAGCAGATGCCGACGAAAACGCGGGCCGTGGCACGAACTTGCCGCGACCGGGTGCTGGTTGCGAATTCTGGCCCCAGGCCCAAATCACCTCACCACGCGACAGAGTGTAGCGGGACTGCGCCTTGACCTCGAAACCTTCGAACACGTTGTAATCCAGCACCGAATGGTGGTTCGCAGGCGAGATCGTCTTGGTGATCTTTGGATCCCACACAACGATGTCCGCATCCGCGCCCTCAACGATCGCACCCTTCTTGGGGTAGATGTTCAGGATCTTGGCCACGTTGCTCGACGTCGCCGCAACGAACTCATTCGGGGTCAAACGCCCGGTCTCGACCCCTTCGGTCCACAGAACGGCAAGACGTTCTTCCAGACCGTTTGATCCATTCGGAATGATCCGGAAATCATCGCGGCCTGCCCGCTTTTGATCGGTATTGAAGGCTGCGTGATCCGTGGCCACCACCTGCAAGGACCCCGCCTGCAAACCAGCCCACAGCGAATCCTGATGATCCTTTGAACGGAACGGCGGTGACATCACGCGGCGCGCGGCGTGTTCCCAGTCTTTGTTGAAATACTCGGACTCATCCAGCGTCAGGAACTGGATCAGCGGTTCGCCATAGACCCGCATCCCCTTCTGACGCGCCCGGCGGATCGCCTCATGGGCCTGCTCACAAGACACGTGCACAATATAAAGCGGCACGCCCGCCGCATCCGCGATCGTGATGGCACGGTTCGCCGCCTCACCCTCGACCTCCGGGGGGCGGGAATAGGCATGGCCCTCTGGCCCGGTGATCCCTTCGTTGAAGTATTTTTCCTGCAACGCAGCGACCAGATCACCGTTCTCGGCATGTACCATCGGCAAGGCACCCAACTCGGCGCACCGCTGGAACGAGGCAAACATCTCGTCATCCTCGACCATCAGCGCACCCTTGTAGGCCATGAAGTGCTTGAAGGAATTGACGCCCATATCGACAGCGTCTTTCATCTCATTGAACACGTTCTCGTTCCAGCCGGTGATTGCCATGTGGTAGCCGACGTCGGAACAAATCTGCGGTGCGGACTTGCGATGCCACTCGTTGATGGCGTTCTTGATCGACCCATCGGCACCCGGCAGGCAGAAATCCACAACCATCGTGGTGCCGCCAACGGCCGCGGCCCATGTGCCGGACTCAAACGTCTCGGCCGCGGTGGTGCCCATGAAGGGCATCTCGAGATGAGTGTGCGGATCGATCCCGCCGGGGATCACATAGGCCCCCTCGGCGTCGATATACTCGTCACCAACGAGGTCCTCACCAATCTGCTGATCACCTCACCTTCGATCAGCACATCGGCTTTCCATGTCCGGTCTGCCGTGCAAACCATGCCACCTTTGATCACCTTGCTCATGTCAGTTCTCCTCTGGAGTCCATCTTCTCTGATTCAAAAAAATCCCGGGGTCTGGGGCAGAGCCCCAGTCACACGCTCGCAAAACATCCCAACGCCGATCCATGCACGCCAATATCGAGCGGGCCAAAATCGCTCTCCACACAGAGCGAAAAGTAGCCCGCAAGCGGCAGGTACACCACACGATAGGACCCGTCCGTGCGCGTCACGCTCCAACAGCGTTGTGTCATGCTCCCTGAAAACTGCACCGTCGTCTCGAATGGTTTAACCAGTGCGGACTGAAAGGCGACCAGCGTATTGCACTCGGTCTGCGTGCCAATCGGGGCCTCGACAATCTCCTCGGCGATCATCGCCTCAATGCGTTCCGCCACGCTGAGGTTCGGGTCGATCATCATGGCCTCCGCGCGGCGGACTGCGACACGCAGTCCGTCCCGTTTTCCGTGCCGGAAAACGGGCCCCTCACCCGACGATCTCCGCCGTTTCGACCACGGCGTGCATCAACACATCCGTACCGGCCATGGCCCATTCCTTTGAAATCTCCTCGGCCTCGTTGTGGCTCAGCCCATCCACGCACGGGCACATGACCATCGCCGTCGGTGCGACGCGATTGATCCAGCACGCATCATGACCGGCGCCCGAAATCAGGTTCATGTGACTGTAGCCAAGGCGCTCCGCCGCCGAGCGCACCGCCCCGACACAGGCCTCGTCAAAGGCGACCGGATCAAATCCGCCCACCTTTTCAAACGTGATCTCCAGACCCATCTCATCGGCGATCTTCTGGCCTTCGGACTTCAGGCGCGCCTCCATATCCTCGATGACGCTCAATTCGGGCGAACGGAAGTCGACCGTAAAGACCACCTTGCCCGGGATCACGTTGCGCGAGTTCGGATAGACATCAATATGACCCGCCGCCCCAACGGCATGGGGCGCGTGGGACCACGCAATCTCGTCCACCTTGTCCAGAATTCGCGCCATACCCAGCCCCGCATTCTTGCGCATCGGCATCGGTGTCGACCCGGTATGACTGTCCTTGCCCGTGATCGTCACCTGGGTCCAGGACAGCCCCTGCCCATGGGTGACGACGCCAATGTCCTTGGCTTCCGCCTCCAGAATGGGGCCCTGTTCAATATGCAGCTCAAAGAAGGCGTGCATCTTGCGCGCGCCCACGTCTTCGTCACCGCGCCAGCCGATCCGGTTCAACTCGTCGCCAAAGCTCTTTCCGTCCGCATCCACCCGGTCATAGGCCCAGTCCTGCGTATGGATGCCCGCAAACACACCCGAAGACAGCATAGCCGGCGCATAGCGCGTGCCCTCTTCATTGGTGAAATTGGTCACAACGATCGGATGCTTTGTCTTCACATCCAGATCATTGAGGGTGCGGATGATCTCCAGTCCGCCCAGCACACCCAGAACCCCGTCATACTTGCCCCCGGTGGGTTGCGTGTCGAGGTGAGAGCCCACATAGACAGGCAACGCCTCGGGGTCGGTTCCGGGGCGGTGGGCAAACATGTTGCCCATCTGATCAAGGCCCATCGTGCAGCCCGCCGCCTCGCACCACGACTGGAACAGGGCACGACCCTCGGCATCCTCATCCGTCAAGGTCTGGCGATTGTTGCCACCCGCCACGCCCGGGCCGATCTTGGCCATTTCCATCAGACTGTCCCACAGCCGATCGCCGTTGATGCGCAGGTTCTCACCCGGTGCTGCCATGCTATCCCCCGATCAGTTCGGTCACTTTTTGACCAATTGGTAAAGACACGATTGCCAAGGTGCGCATTTGTGTCAAGAACTGCTTTGGACTGAATTGCCTAAAGGCGACGCATCTGCCTAGAGTTACAGCACTAACCACCAAAGGATCGGTCATGCCCGAAGGCGCGCCCAAAAAGCCAAGCCGCATCCAGCAACGCAACCGGACTCTGATTCTGGACGCGGCGCTGGATGTGTTTTCCACACACGGCTACCGCGGTGCGACACTCGATCAGATTGCCGAAGCCGCGGGCCTGTCAAAACCCAACATCCTCTATTACTTTTCGGGCAAGGAAGAGATCCACGTCACCCTCCTGAACCAGTTGATGGAAACATGGCTCGACCCGCTGGTCGAAATGGATGCCAATGGCGAGCCGATGGAAGAACTGCTGGACTATGTCCATCGCAAACTCGACATGGCCCGCGACCTGCCGCGCGAAAGCCGACTTTTTGCCGGTGAAATCCTGCAAGGCGCGCCGCGCATGCACCCGCATCTCGAGGCCGACCTCAAGCCGCTCTTTGACGAAAAATGCGCCGTGATCCAGGGCTGGATTGATGCCGGCAAACTGGCCCCGGTCGACCCGCGCCACCTTATCTTTTCAATCTGGTCCACAACGCAGCACTATGCTGATTTTGACGTACAGGTGCAGGTGCTTTCAGGTCAGGACCCGATCCAAGGCGCGCGGACCTATCTTGATGCTCTTTTTCGCAGTGTTCTGAGTGTCTGAAAAAGTTGTGCGCGCTGCAGCGTCCGTGACCCGAGGTTTCAGCGCGCTTTGACCGGTCTTCGCGTTGGTGTTCTCTGAATGCCGCCCGGTCCAGGGACAGGGCCCGCCGTTACCCTGCCAGCCCAAAACAGACCGGTTGCGTCGCAGCATCTCCCGGTCGCCCTCAGAGCCTTTTGAAAATTGAGTTATGTTCGTCCTTGGCCACCACTTTGCGATTGTCTTCCAACGACACCTCGCCTGCCCCTAAAATGAGAGCCCCGGGTTTCAGCGTTTCCACCAGCCGGGTTTCAAAGGCTGTCTGAGCATCATCATCTGACAGCGGCCGGTAGAAGAAGACCACGTCATACCCGGAATAATCAAACGTCATGCAGTCTTGTACGAACAGGTTGTTGCCCAAACCGTAGCGGGCCTGCCCCGACTTTATCATTGGTTCCGAGATGTCGAACCCATGGATTTTGTCAAAGTTAAAGCGGTCGGTGCAGCTGAGCAGGTGCACCAGTCGTCCACGTCCGCAGCCAACCTCAAGGAAGGTGCAGGGGCGGTGGCGCAGTTCTGCGTGCCTGTAGTCCACGTCCAGCATCAACACCTGTTCCAACGCAAACAGGCTGGCAAAGAACTCGCCCAGGTCCAGAGGGATATAGCCGTGGGACTGTTCGGGGATATCGCCTTCTTCCAGACCGTTGCTTGCAAAATCATTCACGGCCGCTTGCAGCAGTGTGATCTTTTCCAGGAGTTGGGGAACGGACGTGGCCAGTTCACTGACTTGTTCGGAGACTTCGTTGAGATAAAAGCTGTCGTGACTTTCGGCAAACCGTTCCATGATACCCACCATTTTTCCTGTGGTTATGGCTACTTGAGTATGGGCTTGATTGCCAGATTTTCCTCTTTGGGCTCAAACGAGGTGCGCCGAGTCTTCGTGTCAGGCGGCCACGGGCCTCAATCCCAGAATTTCGCGCGCCTTTGTCCACGTGGCGACCGGCCGACCGTATTTTTCGCAGATGTCGACAGCCCGCGCCACAAGGGCTGCATTGGACGGAGCCAGCGTGTTCCGGTCCAGCCGCACGTTGTCTTCAAGCCCGGTGCGCGCGTGTCCGCCTGCGGCAATGGACCATTCGTTCAGTTCCAGTTGCGACCGCCCGATCCCGGCCGCACACCAGGGTGCATCGGCCCCGAACAGCCGGTGTACTGTCTTGACGTAAAAATCAAAGACATCGCGGTCAGCGGGCATGGCGTTTTTGACGCCCATCACGAATTGGACATAGGGCGTACCGAGGATGTCGCCTGCATCGGCCATCTTTTTGGCTTGCAGAATGTGGCTGAGGTCAAAGGCTTCGATTTCGGGTTTGACGTCGTGTTCGCGCATCTGGCTGGCCAGCCAGTCCACGAGGTCCGGCGCGTTCTCGTAGACCCGCGTGGGAAAATTGGTCGACCCCACCGAAATTGAGGCCATGTCCGGGCGCAGGGGCAGCATGCCGCCCCGTTCAAGCCCCGCGCCGGAACGCCCGCCTGTGGAAAGTTGGATGATCATGCCGGGACAGTGTTTTTCCAGCCCCTCTTTGAGCTGCGCGAACTTGTCCGGGTCCGACGTTGGTTTGCCTGCATCATCGCGCACATGGCAGTGGGCGATGCTTGCGCCTGCCTCGAATGCTTCGTGTGTGCTTTCGATCTGTTCGGCAACCGTGATCGGCACGGCGGGATTGTTTTCCTTGGTCGGC
The DNA here is from genome assembly GCA_038529225.1 of Pseudomonadota bacterium. Classification (GTDB taxonomy): domain Bacteria; phylum Pseudomonadota; class Alphaproteobacteria; order Rhodobacterales; family Rhodobacteraceae; genus Tateyamaria. Next base: position 36,412 of record JBCBDZ010000003.1, read on the forward strand.
AAGGATCCGGTGATGGCCACGCAGATGATGCAAGGTTTGGTCATGTTTGGCGCTCATGTATCGAAGAAAAAGACGGCGTCGCCATCGCCTGGAAGGCATGTGGCCGAATGGGAGCCAGGCAATTGGCCACGGCAAGACTGGTTTTTGACAGAACGGCGCGCCATGTTTTTGCGACGGTGTGAAATTTGCTTGTGTCCATGATGGGCCTTGTCGGAGTTGGATTGGCGTAGGAAATACCAGACTGCCGCTCCTTTGAGTTTTCGCATGTTACCCGGAACCGGGATCAGTATCACGTCACCTATTTCATTGGCTCGACCGTTTGCATACGCTCACGTACAGCCAGCACGGACGAAAAGGTGGAAACGCCAAAGGGGACCAGAAAGGTCAGCACGATCTTGAACCATGTCGAAAGGGTCGCCTGCCCGGATACCAACGTGTCTCCGTGGTTGATCACGGCGAGGATGAGCCCGACAACAGTTGCGATGCGCGCGGCGCGGATCATCACGCTGCGTTGGATGGCAATGTGAAAGAAGTTTGTGTTTTGGTCAGGCATGTGTCGGCATCCTTGGCTGTGCCTGCACCCTTACCACTTGCCGCCTGGTCTTTAAATCCTGTGGTTCGCGCGGTGGGCTGGCGCATCTTTGTCTCGGACCTGGAGCCGAGAACGAAAACAGCTGCGCGCAGGCGCTTTGCTTGGGCAAACCCCCAATGGAATTGCAGTCACCCTTCGGCCCGGGCGCTGCCTTCGCTGATTGCGGTGCGCAGCTTTTTCTCGAGGCTGGCCTGTTTGCTTTCAGAGAAGTATTTCAGCCCGAACATGTCCTTGACATAAAACGTGTCCACCACCTGTTCGCCGTATGTCGCGATGACCGCGTTGGCAATATAGACGTTGGATTGTGCCAGCGTGCGCGTGAGATCATGCAGAAGGCCCGGGCGATCCCTTGTGTCGACCTCGATGATCGTGTAGATGTCCGACCCTTCGTTGTCGAAGGTGATATGCGTGGGCACCTTGAACGCCTTTTCCCGCTTCTTGATCTTGTCGCGGTCCTTGATGGCGTCTTGCGTCACCACTTCACCCGCCAGCGTACGTTCGATCATCTTGCGCAGGCGCGGCAGGCGGGCGGGGTCAAAGGCGTTGCCGTCAGCGTCCTGTACCCAGACCGCATCCGCGACAAACCCGTCCTTGGTCGTATAGCTGCGTGCGTCCACGATGTTGGCCCCGACCAGTGCCAGTGCGCCCGTCAGCCGGGCAAAGATGCCGTGGTGATCAGGCATGATAAAGCAGATGCGCGTGGCGTCGCGATCTTCGTCGGGGTGCAGGTCGATCAGGATCTGCGTGCCGTCAGCATGGCGCAGCATGTTGGCAAAGGCCACATGCGCAGTGATATGAAGACCCTGCCAATAGGGTTCGTAGTGCCGCGCGGTTTCTGTTTGCAGGTCTTTGCGCGGCCAGTCTGACAGCGCCTCGCGCAGGGCGCGCTTGGCCTCTGTTCCACGACCCTCACGGGTGAGCGCCTCCATCCCGTCCTCAAGCGCGCGCTTGGTCTGCCGGTAAAGCGCCCGGATCAGCACCGCCTTCCAGTTGTTCCACACGTTCGGGCCGACGCCGCGGATGTCGCACACTGTCAGCACGCACAAAAGGTCGAGCCGTTTGACCGTCTGCACGGCCTTGGCAAAGTCGCGCACGGTCCTTGGATCGGCGATGTCGCGTTTCTGGGCCATGTCCGACATCAAGAGGTGATAGCGGATCAGCCACTCGACCGTGTCGACCTCGTCCTGTTTCAACCCCAGACGCGGCCCGATCTTGCGTGCCATCTGCGCCCCGAGAATGGCGTGGTCTTCTGGTTTGCCCTTGGCGATGTCGTGCAACAGCAATGCCACGTACAGCACCCGCCGGTTGACCCCCCGTTTCAGGATCGAGGAGGCCACGGGCAGGTCCTCGACCAGTTCCCCTTTTTCGATCATCGCCAGTTGCGCGATGCATTGGATGATGTGTTCGTCCACCGTGTAGGAGTGGTACATATTGAACTGCATCATCGCCACGACATGTTCGAATTCCGGGATGAAGGCGGCCAGCACCCCCAATTCGTTCATCCGCCGCAGGGCGCGTTCCGGGTTGCCGTGTTTCAGCATCAGATCCAGAAAGATGCGTTGCGCCTCGGGTGTGCGCCGCATTTCCTCGTCAATCAGGTGGAGGTTGGATTTGATCAGCCGCATGGCGTCCGGGTGGATCAGCATGCCGGTGCGCAGCGCCTCTTCGAACAGGCGCAACAGGTTCAGTTTGTCAGCCAGAAAGGCCGTGTCATCCGCGATGGCCAGACGGTTGTGGATCACCTCATATCCCGGTTTGACCCGGGGACGACGTTTGAACAGACGGTCCAGCAATGGCTCGTCCTTGAGGTGGATCGCCTCAAGCTCGGTGAGGAAGATCCGGGTCAGATCTCCGACCTCGGTGGCCTGCCGAAAGAAGGCCTGCATAAAGATTTCGACACCCCGCCGCCCTGACTTGTCCTCGTAGCCCATGGCGTCCGCCACGGCGACTTGCATGTCAAAGGTCAGCTGATCCGTGGGGCGCCCCGTCAGCAGGTGCAAGTGGCAGCGTGTGGCCCACAGAAAGTCTTCGGCCTTGACGAAATCGCGGAATTCGTCCGGCGTGAACAGGCCGAGGGGCACCAGTTCGGCGGCATCCTGAACCTTGTAGATGTACTTGCCGATCCAGAACAGCGATTGCAGATCGCGCAAGCCCCCCTTGCCCTCTTTCACATTGGGTTCGACCACGTAGCGTTGCCCTTGCTTGCGGTGGCGCGTCTCGCGTTCGGCCAGCTTGGCCCGGATAAACTCCCGTTCGGTCCCCTGAAAAAGGTCCGTGCGCAGCCGGGTATCCAACTCTGTCGCAAGATCGCGATGCCCCAGCAGGAACCTGTTTTCCAGCATGGCGGTGCGGATCGTGAAGTCTTCTCCACCCAGCCTTATGCAGTCGCGCACGGTCCGGCTGGAATGGCCCACCTTCAGCTTGAGATCCCAGAGCAGGTAGAGCGTGGCTTCGATCACGCTTTCGGCCCATGGCGTGATTTTGTAGGGCGTCAGGAACAGCAGATCGACGTCCGAAAAGGGCGCCATTTCACCGCGCCCGTAACCTCCGACAGCCAACACTGCGATCCGCTCACCCTTGGTCGGGTTCGGGTTTGGATGCAATAACTGCTGGGCTGTGCGAAACGCCGCCCCGACAAGGCAGTCGGTGAGGTAGGAATAGGCCCGCGTCGTCGGTCGGGACCGAAAAGGCTGTGCACGAAATGCATCTGCGATGCGCGCCCGCCCGTCGGCCTGCGCAGCCTTGAGATGCTGAAGCAACGCTGCACGCGCCGTTCGGTCGTTGGCCGCAATGGCCTTGTCCAACAGCATATCAAAAGCGGTGACGTCAAATACATCGGACCGATCACAGATCAGCTCTGGCAGGGCTTCTTCAGGGAGTTTGAAGGCAGGAACGCTCACCGTGTGATCAGAACCCTGTTCCGCCAAAGCCGGAGGGCGCGGGGCTGATGATGGCGACCTGGTTGTCGCGTATCGTGGCGATGGCCAGACCCCGTTCATTGGTGCCGTCCCCGCGCAACCGGAAGATGCCGGACGCCCCCTGGAAACCCGATCCCTGGGTCAGTGACGCGCGCGACAGGGCGTTTGAACCACCCCGGCTGGCCAGTGCCCCGATCGCGGCGATCCCATCAAAGGCAAGCCCTGCAAGCGGGTGTGGCGCGCTGCCATAGGCCGCCAGATACTGATTGTTGAATGCTGCACTCCGGTTCGGGTCAGGCAGCGCAAACCACCCCCCCTGCACCCCGGGCAGGTCCAGCGTTTGCGACGGGCTGTCCCAGCGGGCAAGACCGATAAACTGGGTTGTGGTGGGTGAGACACCTGCTTCGGGCAGCAATTGCGTCAGCAGTGGCAACCCGGCAGCCGGTGTCGCCGTGAGAAACACGGTATCGGCCCCCGCGTTATCCACGGTCTGCTTGACCTGTGGGACAGCCGCAATCAGCCCCTGCTGGGACAGGGGATAGCCCACCGTGCCCGACAGCGAAGCGCCGTTGCGAGCGATGGACTGGCTGATGGCGTTGCGGCCCAGCTGCCCGGCCACATCGTCGGCATGCACCACAACAATCCTGTTGCGCCCCTGACTGGTCGCGTAGTTGACCAGTCGATCAGCGGTATTCCCGAATGTCGAGCCGAGCACAAAGACATTCCCGCCAGCAATAGTCGTGTTGTTGGAGAACGCCAGTACGTTCACGCCTTCCGTCGCCGCTGCGACACCGGCCGCATTCGCGGCCTCGGCATAAAGCGGGCCAAGTATGATTTGCGCACCATCGTTGATCGCCGCCGCAGCCTGGTTGGCGGCCGTCTGGGCGTTTCCGGCAGTGCCGTAGACCCGCAGATCGATCTCGACTCCGTTCAGGTCACGCATGGCAAGGCGGGCCGCGTTTTCAAGGTTTTGCGCAAGCAGGTCATCGCTGGCCTGTCCTGATCCGCGCGGCACAAGCAGCGCCACCGGTACGGGCTGTGACGTGTCGATGGCCGGTCCGCTGCCGATGGGTGTTGTTTCACAGGCCGCCAGACCAAGGGCGGCCAGCGGAAGGATGGCGCGGCGTGCGGCCTTGCGCAAAGACTTGAAAAACGCAAACATGATTACTCTCTCCCAGTTGTACCGGGCGGTGCATGTGCTGCCCCGTCCCGTGTGGGGCGGATCATAAACGTACACAGGGGCGGGTCCAGCGTTGAATCATCTTAAGGTCGTTCTGAGCGGTGGAGTGTGGTTTGTCGGCGTTCCCATTGGAACAGCCCGCGACATCACGCTGAGGGCGCTGGACGTTCTGGCCAGCGCGGACGTACTGGTGGCCGAAGACACGCGATCCTTGCGCAAGCTGATGGACATTCACGGCGTGCCCTTGGCCGGGCGGCGGATCGAGGCACTGCATGAGCATTCCAAAGATGGCGTTGTGGCAAGGCTGGTGGCGCGGGCGGCTGCCGGAGAGAGCGTTGCCTATGCCTCCGAAGCGGGGATGCCGTTGATTGCGGACCCGGGGTTCGAATTGGCGCGCAGCGCGCGCGCTGCCGGTGTTGCAGTCACCTGCGCGCCGGGCCCGTCAGCAGCCCTGACAGCTCTTGTGGTCGGAGGCTTGCCCACGGATGCCTTCCATTTTGCCGGTTTTCTGCCGGCCAGCCGGAGTGGGAGAAAGGCAGCCCTTGCAAAGTTGGCGCAGGTGCAGGCCACGCTGGTTCTGTATGAATCTCCCAAAAGACTTGGGGCCATGTTGAACGATGCAGCACAGGTTCTGGGCGCTGACCGTGCCGGCGTCGTGTGCCGGGAACTGACAAAGAAATTCGAGGAAACACGGGAAGGCACATTGGCCGAACTGACCGAGTACTACGCCTCGACCAACGTGAAAGGGGAGATTGTCGTTCTTGTGGGACGCACCGATCGGGAGGACGTTAGGGAAATCGACATCGAATCGGCACTAAAGTCAGCCCTGAAGGACATGTCTGTTAAGGATGCGGCAGCGTTTGTGGCCGAAAATCTGGATGTGCCCAAGCGGCAAGTGTACCAGCGTGCCCTGTCCATGGCACGCGACTGATGTACCCGAACATAGGATGAAGCGATGACATGTTTGCCTGCACCAAGTGGTTTCGAACGCTCTGACGCTGTCGTGTCGGCACGCGCAAGCCGGGGTCGCGTGTCCTACCATGCCGGGTTGGCCGCCGAAGACAGCGTCGCGGCGGAATACTGTGCGCGAGGCTATATTTTGCTGGAAAAGCGCTGGCGCGGCAGGCGTGGTGAAATCGATTTGATCTTTGCCGACGGTGACGGCGTCGTTCTGGTCGAAGTGAAGAAAAGCCGTAGTGTCGAGGCGGCGATGTCACACATCATGCCGGCGCAGGTCCGTCGGTTGTTCGCCACCGCGGAGGAATATGTTGGTACGCTCCCCCAGGGCAGTCTGACGGACATCCGCTTTGACGTGGCGCTGATGGATCAACACGGGCAGGTTTGCGTGCTTGAGAACGCGTTTTGCGGATGGGTCTGATGCTCTGACACCCAAAGGGCTGGTCTGCGTGCATCTGTGCACATCCCATTGCCATTGCGCCTTCCGTCCGGCTGCGTCATCAAAGGTACGCAATATGCCGGAGACGTGCCATGAAGATCGCCTTTCAGATGGACCCGATTGGGGACGTGGATATCAATGCCGACAGCAGTTTTCGCCTTGCTGAAGAGGCTCAGGCGCGCGGACACGAGTTGTTCTTCTACTCCCCGGATCAGCTGGCCTATCAGACCGGTCGAATCACCGCGCGCGGGCAGGATTTCACCGTTCAGCGGGTCCAGGGAGATCATGCGAACCTGTCCGAGATACGCGAAGTTAATCTGGCCGATTTCGACGTTGTCTGGCTGCGCCAGGACCCGCCCTTTGACATGCACTACATCACGTCGACCCACCTTCTGGACCGACTGAAGGGCGACGCCTTGGTTGTGAACGATCCCTTTTGGGTGCGAAATTTCCCCGAAAAGCTGTTGGTTCTCGACTTTCCCGACCTCACCCCGCCCACCACACTTGCCCGCGATCTGGACACCATCAAAGCGTTCAAAGCCGAACATGGCGACGTTATCCTGAAACCGCTTTACGGCAACGGGGGTGCGGGCGTGTTTCGCCTGGATGCCAATGACCGCAACCTGTCCTCGCTGCACGAGTTGTTCACCGGCTTTAGCCGGGAGCCGTTGATCGTTCAGAAATTCCTTCCAGATGTCAGCAATGGCGACAAGCGTGTCATCCTTGTCGACGGCGCACCCGTGGGCGCCATCAACCGTGTCCCTGCGGCGGGCGAGACCCGCTCGAACATGCATGTGGGCGGGCGCCCGGAAAAGATTGGCCTGAGTGAGCGTGATCTGGAGATTTGTGCGCGCATTGGTCCGTTGCTGAAGGAAAAAGGCCAAGTCTTTGTCGGCATCGATGTGATTGGCGATTATCTGACCGAAATCAATGTCACCTCCCCCACTGGCATTCAGGAGCTTGAGCGGTTTGATGGTGTGAACATCGCCGAAAAGATCTGGGTCGCGATCGAGGGAAAAATCGCGTGAGCCTGCGCGCGCGCATCCTCAACCCCTACCTTCGTCTCACCGAAAAACCGTTTCTGGCAAGGGCAAGCAACCCTGTTGCGCTGCGCCGCAGTCTGGAAATCAAGTCCCGGATTTTCTTTCATGGCCCTCTGGGCACACGCCGCGCGTGGCACGACCTTGCGGGTGCCCCTGCTCTTCATATCACGCCGCGAGAGATGAACGGCGGGCGTACCCTATTTTACATTCATGGCGGGGCGCATGTTTTTGGCAGCCCGTCGACCCATGCCGCCATGCTGGCGCACCTTGCCAGGCGCACGGGGGCCCGTGCCGTTCTGCCGCGTTATCCTTTGGCGCCCGAGCATCCGTTTCCTGCCGCCCCCGATCATTGCCTCGCCGCCTATCGCGCGCTCTTGGCGTCCGGTGTTGACCCTGCCGAGTTGATTGTTGGTGGCGACAGTGCGGGTGGCAATCTTGCCTTCAGCTTGCTGGCTGATTTGTGTGCGCAGGGCGATCCGCTGCCCGCGGGGGTGTTTGCCCTGTCGCCTCTGCTTGACCTGTCGTTTTCCGGCGACAGTATTCAAACCAACGTTGCGCGGGACGTGGTGTTGCCCAGCACGCGCCTGAATGAGGCAGCTCAGGCCTATCTGAATGGCCACGTTGCAGTTGATCCGCGCGCAAGTCCGTTGTTTGCGGATTTCACGGGCGCACCGCCCGTGTGGGTGACCGTCGGAGATACGGAAATTCTGCTGGATGACTCGGTGCGCTTGGCTGACCGCCTGCAAAGCCAAGGCGTCACTGTTGAGCTAAAAGTGGCGCGGGATTTGCCACATGTCTGGCCCCTGTTCCACAGTCTGATCCCGGAAGCGCATGAGACGCTGGATCAGCTGGCCGCCTGGATCGCGGCTCAGACCGGGGCAAGCGCGCCGACGCGGTAGCTGACGGCTTCGGCCACGTGGGGTTTACGCACATCCGCGCTGCTGTCTAGGTCTGCGATGGTCCGCGCCACCCGTAACACCCGGTGATAGCCACGCGCCGAGAGACCGAACCTGTCCGCCACGCGTGTCAGCAAGTCCCGTCCTTCGGAATCTGGTGCTGCCAGATCGTCCAGGGCCGCGCCGCTGAGGTCTGCGTTGCACCTGTGGCTCGTCTCCGCGAAGCGGGCCAGTTGCAGTGCGCGTGCCTCTGCCACGCGCGCGGCCACTGTTGCCGAACTGTCCCCGCTGCTGGGCAGATCAAGGTCGCTGAAGCTGACGGGTGGGACGTCCACGCGCAAATCGAAGCGGTCCATCAAAGGGCCGGAGATGCGCCCCATGTAGTCGTCGCCGCAGATCGGTGCCCGCCCGCAAGCCCGCTCCGGTTCAGACAGGTAGCCGCATTTGCAGGGGTTTGCGGCCGCCACCAGCATGAACCGGCAGGGGTATTTGACGTGGTTGTTGGCCCGCGCAATCATCACTTCGCCCGTCTCGATGGGTTGGCGCAGGGTTTCCAGCACCGTGCGCGGGAATTCGGGGAATTCGTCCATGAAAAGTACGCCATTGTGGGCCAAAGAGACTTCGCCCGGCTTGGCCCCCCGTCCCCCACCGATGATCGCGGCCATAGACGCAGTGTGGTGGGGTTCGCGAAACGGGCGGTCCATCGAAATTCCGCCAGCATCCAGCAATCCGGCAAGCGAGTGGATCATGGAAGTTTCCAAGGCCTCCATCGCTGACAGAGGCGGCAAAATACCTGGCAAACGCGCGGCCAGCATTGACTTGCCTGATCCCGGCGTGCCCACCATCAAAAGGTGGTGGCGTCCGGCCGCGGAGATCTCAAGCGCGCGTTTGGCCCGCTCCTGTCCCTTGACGTCCCGCAGATCGGGCAGGCCTGTACCGCTGGCAATTTGCCCCGCCTTGGCGGGTTCTAGGGGAACCTGACCAGTGTAGTGCCGCACAACGTCGCCCAGCGTCTTGGCCGCCGTGACGCGTGTTGCGTCGACCCATGCGGCCTCTGACCCGGACCCGGCCGGGCAAAGCAGCCCGCGATCCTGTTCTGCGGCAGCCATGGCCGCGGGAAGTGCGCCCAGAACGGGGATCAGATTGCCATCAAGGGACAATTCGCCCAGAGCCACTGTCCCCTCAATCGCGTCAGCGGGCAGGATGCCGAGGCCTGCAAGGAGAGCGAGCGCGATCGGCAGATCAAAATGTGACCCTTCCTTGGGCAGGTCGGCGGGTGAGAGGTTGATCGTGATCCGTTTGGAGGGCAGTGCGATGGACATCGCGGCGAGGGCCGCGCGTACCCGTTCGCGTGCTTCTGACACGGCCTTGTCCGGCAGGCCAACAATTGAAAAACCCGGAAGCCCCGGAGTCATGGCGCATTGCACCTCGACTTCGCGCGCTTCGACCCCCTGAAAGGCCACTGTGTAGGCCCGTGCCACCATGATCTTTCCTTCACCGGATATGGTTAATGGCTAGCGGCGGGTGGTTTATGATTGGTTAACACAGGGAAGTTGGACGCTCTGCGCCCACAGTGGTAACCTAGCCCATGCTTCGCAGCTTGCAGAGTTTGATCGAACGCCAAATCCAAAGGGCCCGTTCGCGTGGTCAGCTGGAGGGATTGGAGGGCGAAGGCCAGCCTTTGCCCGATCGTTCCGAAGAGGCTTTTGTTGATGTTGGCGAAGCTGTGGGCTTTCGGATGATGGCGCAGGCTGGTGTGGTCCCAGAGGAAATTCGGATCAAGCAAGAGTTGGATGCGCACAGCGCGTGTTTGGCCGAACTCACCGATCCGGATGAGCGGAAATCAGCGATGGCCGAATTTGCCCGTCTCGAGCTGCGCTACAACATCGCGCGTGAAGCGCGTCAGAAGTTTCTAGGCTAACCCGGCCGCCGGCCACTCTGTTGTGGGCACGCCCATATCGTAGGGGAACGGATCATAGGTGACCTTGAGCCCTTCGGCCCGCCAGGCCCTGAATGCCGGATCGTTGATCGTCTTTGCGCAGTAGGTGCGCGCCGCCTCGCTTACCGGGAGGTCATAGCCGACAATCCGCGCGCAGACCGGGGCGTAAAACGCATCTGCGAGGCTATAGGTGCCAAACAACCAAGGCCCATCTGTTTTGAATTTGCTGGCATGCGCCCAAAGGGCTTCAAGGCGGGCGATATCGCGCAGCACGGCTTCAGACGGGACGTAACCGACATTCACATGCTGCAATTGCATCGCGCATTCGCCGCGCAGCGCACTGAAACCACCGACCATTTCGGCGCACAGCATCCGCGCTGTCGCCCGTGCCGCACTGTCTGCAGGCCACATGCCAGCATCCGGGTTTTCCTCGGCGAGCGTTTCAGCCATGGCAAGGCTTTCGCCGACCACTGTCCCGTCAGGACGTTTCATCGCGGGAACAAGCCGCGCTGGGGCAAGGTGCGCCATCTCTTTTGTCATCGTACCGGCATAAAGCCCGACAAGGTGCGTGCGATACGGGAGGTTGAACTTTTCCATCATCAGCCAGCCGCGCAAGGACCAGCTCGAAAAAGTGCGATCGCCGATGTAGAGGTCGTATGTCATGGCAGGCACGCTAGGCCAGTCAGCGGCTCAATTGCCAACGCAGATTTGTGGTCCCTCCCATCACGGACAGTGATTGATGTGCGTCGCGTGGCCTGACTTGGGGTGCAGTGTTGTCACCGACAGGTTGTCGATCTTGTGTGCCAACACATCAGTGGCGGAAATGCCCAAAACGGCCTGCACCTGGGTCAGGATCACCCCGAAATGTGCAACGGCGATGATGTGGGCGTCCGGGTGTGCGGCGTTGATCCGTTGCACGACGGTGGCAACACGCGCTGCGGAGTCATTCCAGCTTTCTCCCCCCGGAGGCGTGTGATGCCCCGGCTCCTCCCAATAGGCGCGGGACAGGTCGGGATGCCAGTCGGACACAGTATCAAAGCCCACCCCGTCCCAAGTGCCAAAGTGGAATTCGCGCAAAGACGGATCGTGGGGCAGGCGCGCGCGTGAACCCTGGAGCGCATCGGCAGTGGTCACACAGCGGATCAGGTCAGACGAGATAACCAGTGCGTCTTGCGGCAAATGCGCATTGAGCCGGTCCAGCGCCGCACGGTCTGACAGGTCGGCAGGCACGTCCCGCCACCCCGTAAACGTCTTTTGGTGTGTGGGCCCATGCCGCACCCAGTGCCATGTGGTCATGTGCGCGTGTCCTTGAGACTGCGTGGCAGACCTGCCACCACGTGCACCACGTGATCTGCCTGTTCCGCCAGCGCGATGTTGAGCCGCCCTTGCGCCTCGCGGAACCGTCGAGCCAGCGCGTTTTCCGGCACGATCCCCTGGCCAACCTCATTGGACACGACCACGGCGGGCGCGCGGCAGCGGGTGAGCGCTGCGCGCAGTGCGGTTTGTTCTGCATCCAGATCGTGTTCATCCAGCATGATGTTTGTCAGCCACATGGTGGCGCAATCCAGCAAAACGGCCTGATCCGGACTGGCCAGATCAAGCGGCGTCGCAAGATCAACCGGTGCATTTATTGTCGTCCACTCAGGACCACGCCGCGCACGATGCTGGTCGACTTTGTCTTGAACTTCGGAGTCCCAGACCCGGGCTGTGGCAAGGTAAACAGGATTTAACCCGCTGTTAACTATTATGTTTTCAGCTATCCGGGATTTTCCAGACGCCGCACCGCCTAGAACGAAGGTCAAGGAAGGCAACATTTTTGACCTCGCAAGTGAACCAATAGGCCGCACAGTCCGTAAACATCTTAAGTGCGCAGAACAAGCATAACATCCACAGGGGGATGAATGAATGCCATTGGATAACGCCCGAGAGTTTTCTCTGTCGCGGACTGCGATGAAAGCTGAACTATTGGATGCCGAAACCGAGTTGCGCCTTGCCTACGCCTGGCGGGATGAACGGGACGAGGCTGCACTGCATCGCCTGATTACGGCCTATATGCGCTTGGCGATTTCCATGGCGTCCAAGTTCAAGCGTTACGGCGCACCCATGAACGACCTGATTCAGGAAGCAGGTCTGGGGTTGATGAAAGCTGCGGACAAATTCGACCCGGATCGTGGCGTGCGCTTTTCCACCTACGCCGTCTGGTGGATCAAGGCATCGATCCAGGATTACGTGATGCGCAACTGGTCGATGGTACGCACAGGCTCCACATCCTCGCAAAAATCCCTGTTCTTCAACATGCGCCGTGTGCAGGCCCGTCTCGAACGTGAAAGTGCCGCTGCTGGCGAAGTTCTGGACAAGCACCAGATGCGTCAGATGATCTCGACTGAGATCGGTGTGCCACTGCACGACGTCGAGATGATGGAAGGACGCCTCTCGGGCTCTGACTACTCCCTGAACGCGACCCAGTCCGTAGATGACGAAGGACGGGAATGGATTGACGCGTTGGTCGATGAAAGCGCGCAGGCTGAAGAGACAGTGGAGCACAACCACGATACAGAACAGTTGCGCGCGTGGTTGCTCTCGGCGCTGAATTCCCTGAACGAACGGGAGCGGTTCATCGTGCGGGAACGCAAATTGCGCGACCAACCCCGCACCCTCGAAAGCCTTGGCGAAGAGTTGAACCTGTCCAAGGAACGCGTGCGCCAGCTTGAAGCTGCTGCATTCGGCAAGATGCGCAAGACCCTCGAAAACCAGAGCCGCGAGGTCCACCACTTTCTGGCATGAGAGCGTTCGTAACCCTGCTGTGTTTGATTTGGGGCCTGCCAGGTTTGGCGGGCCCTTTTTCTGCGGATGTTGTCGTTCTGGGCGAAGCGCACGACAACCCGCATCACCATGCGCGACAGGCCGAGATCGTGGCCGAAGTGCAACCCAAGGCCCTCGTGTTCGAAATGCTGACGGAGGCGCAGGCCCTTGCGCACATCCCCGGCGCGGACGCGGACACTCTGGCTGCGGCCTTTGACTGGGAAAACTCCGGCTGGCCCGATTTCGCGATGTACTATCCGATCTTTGCCGCCGCAGCAGATGCAAGGGTGTTTGGCGCGGGGGTGCCGCGGGCGGCGGCGCGTCAGGCGATGACGGAAGGGCTGGCGTTTGCCTTCGGAATTGGTGCCGGGGCGTACGGGCTGACCACGCCACTGGATGCAGACGAGCAGGCAGCGCGCGAGGCACTGCAGATGAGGGCCCATTGCGACGCCTTGCCCGAAGACATTCTGCCCGCCATGGTCGACATCCAACGCCTGCGTGACGCGCAACTGGCAAAGATGGCGCTCAGGGCCTTTGAACTGACGGGTGGACCTGTGGTCGTGATCACCGGCAACGGTCATGCGCGTACCGACTGGGGGATGCCCGTCTACCTCAAGCGCGCAGACCCCGATCTGTCCATCATCGCGCTTGGTCAGGGCGAAGACGGCATTGCGCCCAGCGGCACCTTTGATGTGATCGAATATACGAACGGACTGGAACGCGAAGACCCGTGTACGGCCTTCACATCCTCCAACTGACACCTCCCCATTCTCTGACGAGAAAAGCGCGGTGGCGTGCGCGGGCTGGCCCCATTACTCCCGGGCTGGCCCTTGGCGCTGCCTCGGCCTATGGTTCGCGTGGTTTCAATCCGCCGGAGTGACGGCCCATGCTGCAAGACAAACGCATATTGCTGATCCTGACGGGGGGCATCGCGGCCTACAAGGGCCTCGACCTGATCCGTCGCCTACGCGAACGTGGTGCAGCTGTTACCCCTGTATTGACCCGCGCGGCGGAGCAGTTTGTGACACCCCTTTCCGTGTCCGCTCTGGCCGGGGAAAAGGTTTATCGCGATCTGTTTGATCTGACCGATGAGGCAGAGATGGGGCATATCCAGCTGTCGCGCTCCGCTGATCTGATCCTTGTGGCCCCTGCCACTGCAGACATCATGGCCAAGATGGCGCAGGGGCGGGCGGACGATCTGGCCTCGACCCTGCTGCTGGCCACGGATACGGCCGTCATGGTGGCCCCTGCGATGAATGTGCGCATGTGGGATCACCCTGCGACCCAGCGCAATCTGGCACAGATCCAGAGTGACGGTGTGACGGTCATTGGACCGAACAAAGGCGATATGGCCTGTGGCGAGTTTGGGCCCGGGCGGATGTCTGAGCCGATGGAGATTGTGGCGGCGGTCGAAGCGCATTTCGGCCCCCGTCCGCTTGCAGGCAAGCGCGTGCTGGTGACGTCCGGCCCGACACATGAACCCATTGACCCTGTCCGCTACATCGCCAACCGATCGTCAGGCGCGCAAGGGACCGCGCTTGGCCGGGCCTTGGCGGATTTGGGCGCGCATGTGGTCTTTGTGACGGGTCCGGCGGACGTACCCCCGCCAAGTGGTGTCGAGGTGGTGCCTGTTGAAACGGCCCATGAGATGAGGGATGCGGTGAATGCTGCCTTGCCCGTTGATGCGGCGGTCTTTGCTGCGGCTGTGGCCGATTGGCGCGTAGAGGGTGCCAGTGCGCAAAAGCTGAAAAAGGTGGCGGGCAACATGCCCGCCTTACAGTTTGCCGAGAACCCGGACATTCTGGCTGAGGTCGCGCAGATGGGCCAAGGGCGGCCTGGGCTTGTTGTTGGGTTTGCCGCTGAAACGGATGACGTTGTCGCCCACGCCACAGCCAAACGGGCGCGAAAGGGGTGCGACTGGATCGTGGCCAATGACGTATCCCCTGAAACCGGCATTATGGGGGGCAGCGAAAACGCTGTTATCCTGATTACGGATCAAGGGACAGAGTCGTGGGCGCGCATGTCCAAAACATACGTGGCCATGCAATTGGCCAGCCGCATTTCGGACGCCCTGTCCTGATCTTTTCTGGTCAAGGCGGGATTTGAGTTTAGTTGGCATGATGAAGATGAACGGCGTGTCCTTGAAATTGATGCGGGTCGAGGGATCGGATCAAGCGATCCCCTTGCCTGCCTATGAAACCCCGGGCGCTGCCGGGGCTGACATCCGTGCGAATTTTTCGGATGGAAGGGCCGTAGCCCTGCTACCCGGCGCCCGTGCGCTCATTCCGACAGGCCTTGCCATGGCTGTGCCGCTCGGGTTCGAGGTGCAAATTCGACCGCGCTCTGGCCTGGCTTTGAAACATGGGATTGCGCTGGTCAACAGCCCGGGCACCATCGACAGTGATTATCGCGGCGAAGTGGGTGTGATCGTTCTGAACACGTCGGATGTGGCGTTTGAGGTCACCCATGGCATGCGCATTGCGCAGATGGTGCTGGCCCCTGTGGTGCAGACCTCATTCGAAGAAGTCCGCATATTGGATGAAACCACCCGCGGCGCGGGCGGCTTTGGCTCGACGGGGCGCGGCTGATGGTTTTGGTCTTTGCGATTGCAGCCGCGCTGTGGGGCTTTGGCGCGCTCATGAAGGTGCCGACGCGCGCGCGCTGGACCATGATTGGCCTGCTTTATGTGGCTGTGCTGGCCCTGCAGATCGCCTTGCCGGATGCCCATCCTGTCCGGCTTGCCACCGGGGAAAGCCCCGCTTTCTGGCTAATCCTTGGAGGGTTTGCTGCCCTTGTGATCGGCTATCGCGCGGTCTTGCGTCGCTTGCGAGGGCGTGCGCAGAAAGAACAGGCCAAAGCCGTGCCGGCACAATCGGGGCCTTTTTCCGAAACGGAACTGAACCGCTACGCCCGCCATATCGTATTGCGCGAGGTCGGTGGGGCCGGTCAAAAGGCTTTGAAAGACGCCCGCGTTCTCATTGTTGGGGCCGGGGGGCTTGGCTCGCCGGTGCTGCAATACCTTGCAGGGGCCGGAGTGGGCACCATCGGCGTGATCGACGATGATGTGGTTGAAAACACAAATCTGCAGCGGCAAGTCATACACCGCGATGCCCTGATCGGCACACCCAAGGTGTTTTCGGCCCAAGCCGCGATAAAGGCCCAGAACCCGTTTGTGACCGTGCGCCCCTATCATCGTCGCCTAAGCGTAGATATCGTGGATGAACTGCTGGGCGATTATGATCTGGTGATCGACGGGACGGACAATTTCGACACGCGCTATCTGGTCAATGCGGCGGCAGTGCGCGCTGGCATTCCTCTGATTTCGGGCGCGCTGACGCAGTGGGAAGGGCAGGTGAGCGTCTTTGATCCCGCCCACGACGCGCCTTGTTACGCGTGCGTCTTTCCGCAAGCGCCCGAAGCCGGATT
>JBCBDZ010000004.1:0-50432 GCA_038529225.1 Pseudomonadota bacterium
CAGGTATTCGCGCTCGAACGCCTCGCGGGCCTCACGCAGGGGCAAGGTGGCCAACGCGCCTGACAGAACCACGCGACCTTCGTCCCCACTCGGCTCTTCAGAGCCCGGCAACTCGCGGGCCTCGATCGGTCCTGTCCCGTCCCCGAGGATCAGCACCCGTTCGACCATGTTTTTCAACTGCCGCACGTTGCCGGGCCAGACCATGGTCTGCAACAGGGCGGCGGCATCATCGTTCAGATCACGCTTGGGCAGGCCTTGGGCGCTGTTGCATTCCTCGATGAAATGCGCGGCGAGCAGGGGAATGTCCTCGCGTCGTTCTTCAAGACTCGGCACGGAAATCGGGACCACGTTAAGACGGTGATAGAGTTCCTCGCGAAACGTGCCAGCAGCAATCTCGTTTTCCAGATCGCGGTTGGTGGACGAAATGACGCGCAGATCCACACGCACCTTGTCGGTGCCGCCGACCCGCTGGAATTGCTGATCGACCAGCACGCGCAGGATCTTGGACTGCGTGCCGACGGGCATGTCGGCCACTTCATCAAAATAGATCACCCCGCCATGAGCCTGCTCCAGCAGGCCTTTTTCCAAACCCCGTTCGGAGGTTTCGCGTCCGAACAACACCTCTTCCATGTTCTCCGGTTCGACCCCGGCGCAATTGACAGTGACAAACGGAGACTGCGCGCGGCCCGATTTGGCATGGATGTAGCGCGCGGCCAGTTCCTTGCCTGCGCCCGCCGGGCCAGACAGCATCACGCGGCCATTGGACTTGGTCACCTTGTCCAACTGCGAAATCAGCCCCCTGAAACTGGCCGAAGCGCCGACCATCGTGGATTGCGCGGCCTCGGGACGGCGCAGGCTTGAGTTTTCGCGGCGCAGGCGAGACGTTTCCATCGCGCGCCGGATCACCACCAGCAACTGATCGATGTTGAAGGGTTTTTCGATGAAATCGTAGGCACCCTGCTTGATCGCGGCGACGGCAATCTCGATGTTGCCATGACCCGAGATGATCACGACCGGCACATCCGGATTGTCACGCTTGACGGCCTTGAGGATATCAATCCCGTCCATCTGGCTGTCTTTCAGCCAGATATCGAGGATCATCAGCGCGGGCGGTTCGGAATTGACCTCGGCCATCGCATCATCCGAATTCCCGGCAAGCCGGGTGGCATAGCCCTCATCCTTCAGAATGTCCGAGATCAGCTCCCGAATGTCGCGTTCGTCGTCAACGATCAGAATATCGCTCATATCACCTGCTCCTGCTCAAATTGGGCCGGGACATCATTGGGCAGTGTCACCACCGCCATGGCCCCGGAATGGGTTTGGCCCTCAAACATGGCCGCATCATCGAGGGTCAACGTGCCCCCGTGTTCTTCAATGATCTTCTTGACGATGGGCAGGCCAAGGCCGGTGCCCTCATCACGGGTGGTCACGTAAGGTTCGAAAAGGCGGGCACGGTCGACCGGCAAACCGATCCCGTTGTCCGAAATCCTGATCTCGGCACCCACCCCGCCAAGCGCCATCGCGACTTCGATCTGGCGGGTGTGACCTTCGGGCGCTTTGCCTTTTTCATACAAGGTATCAATTGCTTCGCCTGCGTTCTTGATCAAGTTGGTCAGCGCCTGTGACAGCATCGTCGCATCGACATCAGCCAATATCGGCTCTGTCGGGAGGTCGGCAGTTATCTTGACGCCGGGCTGACCGGACTGCTGCAGGACCACTGCGTCCCGTACAATCGACACCAGGTCATGGGTCTGGCGATCCGGTTCCGGCATGCGCGCAAACTTGGAAAATTCATCCACGATCCTGCGCAAATCACCTGTCTGGCGCACAATCACGTCCGTCATCTGTTCCAGACTGTCGCTGTCTTCGCCCAGTTTGGGGGCAAATTTGCGTTTGATGCGCTCTGCACTCAGCTGGATTGGGGTCAGCGGGTTCTTGATCTCGTGCGCGATGCGGCGGGCCACGTCGCCCCATGCCGCCATGCGCTGCGCACTCAGCAAATCCGTCACGTCATCAAAGGCGACCACGTATCCTTCGAGCCGTCCATCGTCGCGCCGCCGCTTGGCGATCCGGACCAGCAGGTTCTCAAGACGCCCGCCGCGCGTCACCTTGACTTCGCCCTGCACCACTTCCTGCTTGCTGGCCCGTACAAGCGCGAACAGGGCCGCAAACTCGGGCACCGCAACAGAGAGCGGCGCGGTTTCATGGTCTTCGCGCCACCCCAGCAGGCGCGACCCCGACCGGTTGACAAAGGTCACGCGCCCTTTGGCGTCCAGACCCACAACGCCCGATGTGACCGATCCAAGAACGGAATCAAACAGCCGCTCGCGCCGCTCGATCTGCTGGGTGTTGTCCAGAAGCGTCTTGCGCTGCCCTTTGAGCTGTTTGGTCATCTGGTTGAAATACCGGCTGAGCATGGCGATTTCGTCGTCGCCCGTCTCTTCTCGGACCTGAACATCCAGATCACCCGCACCAACCCGCTGCGCCGCCCCGGTCAGGCGTCCGACCGGGTCTGACAGACGTTCGGCAAACCACAACCCCAGCCAGATCGCCGCAAGGATCAGGATGACGGCAAAGCCCAGATACAGAATACCGTATTGAAACAGCACTTTGCCCCGTTCGTTTTCCAACTGCTGGTACAGGCGCACGGTTTCCTGCGTCTCATCCAGAAGCGACAGGATTTCCCCATCCACCTGCCGACTGACATAAAGCAGGCGGTCCACGTAACTGGCCAAAGGCACGAGCGCGCGGAATTCGTTGTTGGGCCAGTCCTGAATGACAGTCCCGCCCGCTTCGATGGCTGCGGCGATATCGTCGGCAGAGGGACGTTCGAAGTCAAAAAGGTAAGACCGGTTGCCGCGTGCGCGCATCTCGCCGGTGCCGTCGATCATGTAGGCTTCGCGCAGGCCACGCTGAACCTGCACCTGGCCTTCACTCAAAATCTCGCGGTCTCCAACAGTTTGCTGGCCGCGCACGGTGTCGATGTAGCGCGCAAGGGCGCGCGCATCGGTAATCAGGTCCTCGCGCTGTTCGGACTCGTAGGCTTCGGCGGCGGCCAGCGACGCACTGACCACGCGGCTGACGCGGTCCGAAAACCAGCCCTCGAGCCCGATGTTCACGGTCAGACCCGCAAACACCGCCACCGTCACCGTGGGGATCAAGGCCATCAGTGCAAACACGCCCGTAAGCCGCAGATGGAGCCGTGATCCCGCGGATTTCGCCCGCCGCGCGACGATCAACCGCCCGATTTGAGACAGGACAAGGGCCGCTACGACCAACACATAGACAAGGTCAGCCAGCAGAACGAGGCGCAAGGCAAGCGCGCTGGAGCCTTGATCAAGCGGGCCAAGAACAAGGTACGTGACCAACGCCAGCACTGGCCCAAGAACCACAAGCCCAAGGGTCGCTGCGTTGCGATAGCGTTTGCGACGATAAAGACGGCTCACCGTCAGCCACAAACTGTTACGTGTCCCGGATGCCACTAGGCACGACCTCGATGATGTGGCGCCAATGGCGCCTAACCGCTAAATCCCGTGGTCTGTCACACCTGTGCGGCGCGAATGCCACGGGTTGTGTGGCAGTATTACATCAATTTGCGGCGCCGTGTCACCTCAATATCGAGGTCGGTGATCTTCTTGCGCAGCGTATTCCGGTTGATCCCAAGCAGATCGGCGCATTTGGCCTGATTTCCGCCCGTCGCATCCAGCGCAATTTCGATCAGTGGAATCTCCACTTCGCGCAGGATTCGCTGATACAGGCCGGGGGGCGGCAACATGTTGCCGTGCAGGTCGAAGTAACGCTTGAGATGGCGCGCCACGGACGCGCCCAGCTTTTCGGTGTCGCCCGCACTGCGGATCGGCTCCAGTTCCGGCTGACTGCCCAGAACCTGTTCGACCTCGGGCGCGGTGATCTCGACCGCGCGGCTGGTCAGCCCCAACCGGCGCACCGCGTTTTCCAGCTGGCGTACGTTTCCCGGCCAGCTGTAGGTGCGGAAAATCTCGGCCGCTGCTTCGGACAGGACGCGCGGTGCCTGACCGGCCTTTTCCCCGCGGACAAGGAAATGGTCGGCAAGCAGAGGGATGTCATCGACCCGTTCGCGCAAGGCCGGCACGTTGAGCGTTGCTCCCGACAGTCGGTAATAAAGGTCCTTGCGCACGCGCCCCGCCTCCATGGCCGCCGTCAGATCAGACTGGCTGGTCGCCAGAAAGCGCGGAACATATTCGCCGGGGGTGTCCATCATCCGCACGATGCGGGCCTGCAATTCTTCGGGAATGTCGCCGATTTCGTCGATCAGCAGCGTCCCGCCCTTGACCCGCGCCAAAACGCGTGCGGGCCCCTCGAGGTCCTGCAAATCCGCGGCGTTGGCAGTCACAAACGGCAGGGATCGACGGTCGGAAAAATCGTGAATTGCGCGCGCAATCAGAGACTTGCCCGTTCCGCTTTCCCCCCAGATCAGCACCGGCAGATCGGTGTTCATCACCCGTGCCACAACGCGGTACAGCGCCTGCATGATCGCGGTACGCCCCACCAGGGGCAACTCATCCGGGCGCTCATCCTCGGAGGCGCGCGCCGGGCTCTGCGCCTTCATCTCCAGCGCCTTGGCGGTGCGTTTCATGAGGTCAGGCAAATCGAACGGCTTGGGCAGATAGTCATAGGCCTCGGCCTCCGCCGCCTGAATTGCCGTCATGATGGTGTTTTGCGCCGAGATCACGATGACAGGCAGACCGGGGCGGTCCAGACTGATCTTGGGCAGCATTTCAAGGCCATTGCCATCCGGCATCATGACATCGGAAATGACCACGTCCCCTTTTCCTTCACCCACCCAGCGCATCAGCGTGGTCAGAGAAGACGTCGCATGCACCTTGCACCCGGCGCGCGTCAGCGCCTGCGTCAGAACAGTTCGGATCGTGCGGTCGTCATCGGCAACAAGTACGGTTCCATCCATGGGTCAGTCCTCTTTTTCAGCAGCGGGTAGAGCGGATTTGGGTGCGCGTGGCAGCGACAGGCGAAACACGGTTTGACCCGGCACGGAGGTGACCGAAATCCAGCCCCCGTGATCCGAAATGATTTTCGAGACAAGCGCGAGGCCAAGGCCCGTGCCGTTTTCCTTGCCCGAGACAAACGGATCAAAGATGTCGGCCGCAATGCCGTCAGGCAAACCCGGACCGTTGTCGATGATCTCGATCTGCAAAGGCAGCGACTGGCCCGTCCCGTCCGCGCGTCGCAGGCGGAAGGAATGTTCGAAATAACTGTGCAGGCGGATCTTGCCGCCCTTTTGCGCCGCAGCCTCGGACGCGTTCTTGAGCAGGTTCAGCACCACCTGAAGCAGTTGATCCGGGTCCCCGAAGGCCAGCGGCAAGGACGGATCGTAATCCTCGATGATCTGCATGTGCGCGCCAAAACCCAACAAGGCCGAGCGGCGCGCCCGATCCAGCACATCGTGGATGTTGACGGGGCGCAGGTCGGGCGGGGACAGGTTGCCAAACTGCTCAACCTGTTCCAGCAGTTTTACAATGCGTCGGGACTCTTCGACGATAAGGTCAGTGAGTTCAAGGTCTTCCGCGCCCAAGTTCATGCTGAGAAGCTGTGCGGCCCCGGTGATCCCGGCGAGCGGGTTTTTGATCTCGTGTGCCAGCATCTCGGCCATTCCGATGGCAGACTTGGCCGCAGACTTCACCGAATTGCTCTGGGTCATTCGCCCGGCCAGTTCGCGCGGAGAGATCATCAGCACCATATGTTCTGATGCGCCCACCAGCGGTGCAATCTGCAGAGCACATTGCAACGGCGCGCGCTGACCCGAGCCGACGTCGATGTCATTCACGAACAGGGGCGTGCCATTCTTGCGCGCCCGCGCAAGGCTTTCCTCAAGCGGGGCGTCCACGGCCAGTTGGTCCCACAGGGGCGCGCCCCGCATGGTCTTTGCAGAGACGTTAAAGAACCCCTCGGCAGCAGAATTGATGTCCACAATGTTGTCTTTTGGCCCAATCACGATCGTGGGCACGGGCAAGGACGCCCAAAGGTCACCAGCACTGGTCATGCCGCCACCTGCCCGGCATCCGCCATCAGTGCATCCGGCAACAGGGCCATGACCTCCTTGGGCGATTTCGCCGTCAACACAGAACGCCGGGCATCCGCACCCGTTCCGGCCGTCTCCATGAACCAGCCCAGATGCTTGCGCGCCACACGCAGGCCAAGCACCTCACCGTAAAAGGCCAGCATCGCCTCGTAATGTCCGATCACAAGATCAACAAATGCCGCCCCCTTGGGCACCTCGGGGGCCGGCGTGCCGTAAAGTGCATGGGCCACGTCAGCCAGCAGCCACGGACGCCCTTGCGCACCGCGCCCGATCATCACGCCGTCGCACCCCGACTGGCGCAAGGCTGTCGCGGCGCTGTCTGCATCAACGATATCGCCGTTTGCGATGACCGGAATGCGCACCGCCTCCTTGACCGCGCGAATGGCCGCCCAGTCGGCACGTCCCTTGTAAAACTGGCACCGTGTGCGCCCGTGGATCACAATCTGCCTGATCCCGGCGGCCTCGGCCCGTGCTGCGATTTCGGGCGCGTTCATCATGGCATCGTCCCAGCCCAGCCGCGTTTTCAGGGTCACCGGGATATCGACCGACCGCACCACGGCCTCTATCAACGTCAGGGCATGGTCAGGATCGCGCATCAACGCAGAACCGGAATACCCTTGGGTCACCTTCTTGGCAGGACAGCCCATGTTGATGTCGATCACCTGCGCCCCCTGCCCGGCCACCATTTTCGCAGCCTCGGCCATCGGGGCCGCCTCGCGCCCGGCCAGTTGCACGGCGGTGCTGCCCACGCCGATCCCCAGCTCTGCCTTTTCCCGACTGCCGGGGCGAGCGTTGATCATGTCGTGACTGGCCACCATTTCGGACACGACCATCCCTGCCCCGAACCGCGCCACAAGGGCGCGAAACGGAAGGTCGGTGATCCCGGCCATCGGGGCCAGCATCACAGGGGGCATCATATCGAGGGGGCCAAGGGCCGTGGGCATTGCCTAATCCTTGTGCGGTCAACTTGAGCTATAGCAGCGTCAGCGCATTCTCAATGCGGCCAAAGCCATTCAATGCCGCCACTTAGCGCATCTGCACATTATTTAGGCATAATTGCCGGGCATGGACAGCACCTGCCATAGCCCCTAGAGATTTCGGCATGATTTTTGAGAGCGTGAAATGAGCAGCGCTGCAGCCGTGATCGTGGCTGCCGGTCGTGGTGTGCGCGCCGGCGGGGACGTGCCGAAACAGTGGCAAGACCTGCAAGGCAAGCCGGTACTGGCCCACACGTTGGCCGCGTTTCAAAGCCATCCGGATATTGCGCAGATCGTCCTTGTCCTACATCGCGATGATGCAGGGCGCGCCGATCCCTACCTTGACCCGCAGACAGTTGCCGTGACCGGCGGGAAGGACCGTGCAGCCTCCGTCAAAAACGGGCTGGCGGCCATCGTGGGGGCAACAGAGGTTCTGATCCACGACGTTGCACGCCCCTTGATCACGCACACCCTGATTTCACGGGTCATTGACGCCCTCGGCCAGCATACCGCCGGCGCGGCCCCGGCCCTTGCAGTGACGGATGCCTTGTGGACCGGGTCCAATGGCCTGGTCACAGGGACAATGGAGCGCGCAGGCCTGTACCGCGCGCAGACACCGCAAGGCTTTGATCTGGCATCAATCGTTGCCGCGCATGCCGCCCACCCCGGAGGGGCCGCCGATGATGTCGAAGTGGCACGTGCCTATGGACTGGATGTCTCAATCGTGCCCGGAGACGAAAACAACCTGAAGATCACCCATGCGGAAGATTTCGCACGGGCCGAACATATCTTGCGAGGACGTGATGGACATTAGACTGGGCAATGGATTTGACGTGCACGCCTTCGGCCCCGGTGACCACGTCACGTTGTGCGGGGTCAACATCCCCCACGCGGCCGGGCTGGTGGGCCACTCGGATGCCGATGTCGGCATGCACACGGTGACGGACGCCATCTATGGCGCCTTGGCGCAAGGCGATATCGGCCAGCATTTTCCGCCCTCCGATCCGCAATGGAAAGGCGCTGAAAGCCATGTTTTCCTGACCCACGCCGTCCATCTGGCGCGCGAGATGGGGTTCGAGATTTCCAACATAGACTGCACCCTGATCTGCGAATTCCCCAAGATCGGGCCGCATTCCGCGCGCATGCGCGGCGTCATGGCTGACATCATGGGACTGGACGAGGCGCGTGTTTCGGTCAAGGCGACCACGTCCGAGAGGCTCGGCTTTACCGGTCGGGGCGAAGGGATCGCCTGCATCGCCACGGCTGCGCTGGTGCGGCCATGATCGCGCGGATGATCGCGACCGTGTGCGGCGTCGGGTACCTGCGCCCCGCACCCGGCACTTGGGGGTCGGCGGTGGCCCTGCCGTTTGCGTGGCTCATTCACGTGGTGGGTGGATTTCCCCTGTTTCTGATTGCGATTGTCGCCGGTTTTGCCAAGGGCTGGTGGGCCACGGCACAGATGACGGCTGGCCAGACAGATCACGACCCTTCCGAGATCGTGATTGACGAAGTGGTGGGCCAGTGGATCGCACTTGTCCCTCTCAGCTATGCAGCATGGGACCGCGGCATGGACATTCTGGTGATGTGGCCGGGATGGATCGCGGCCTTTGTACTGTTCCGCCTGTTTGACATCTGGAAACCGCTTTGGGTCGGGCGCGCAGACCGGCGCGGCGATGCGCTGGGGGTGATGCTGGATGACGTGATTGCAGGCGTGTTTGCCGCCATCGGGGTGCTGGTGCTGGCGGTCCTTGTACATGAGCTTGTGCTAAGATGAACCTTGCGGCGCAAGTCCTTGATGCAGCGAAAGAACGCGGTCTCATGATCGCAACCGCAGAAAGCTGCACCGGGGGCATGGTGGCCGCCGCGTTGACCGACATTCCCGGGTCCTCCGCAGTCGTCGAGCGCGGCTTTGTGACCTATACCAACCGGGCCAAGATCGACATGCTGGGTGTCTGCGAGGCGACGCTTGACGCCTGGGGCGCCGTGAGCGAAGAGGTCGCGCGCGAAATGGCAGCAGGCGCCCTGTCCCACGCGCCCGTGGACCTCACAGTGTCCATCACCGGGATCGCGGGCCCCGGCGGGTCAGAGTTCAAACCCGAAGGCCGCGTGTGTTTCGGGATCGCAGATGCAAAAGGCGCGATCAGCGAAACCGTCGAATTCGGCACACTCGGGCGCGAGGCTGTGCGCGCAGCGGCGCGAGATCACGCGCTTACACTTCTTCTCAGTCGGCTAAAGGGGCTCTGACACTCAGATCACCGCCGCCCCCCTTCTCTGTTTCAAAAAAAATCCTCCCCGAAGGGCCGTTTCACAACGGGCGCGCACTTACCCGTAAAGCGCCGCCGCCCGCCGCTCGAACGCCCGCACGATCCGCTGCATCGCTTCATTGAACACAACGCCAATGATCCCCTGCAAAATCGCGTTCTTGAACTCAAAATCGACAAAGAACGACACATTGCACCCGCCCTCGGCCGGCGAAAACGACCAGTTC
Source organism: Pseudomonadota bacterium (assembly GCA_038529225.1). Classification (GTDB taxonomy): domain Bacteria; phylum Pseudomonadota; class Alphaproteobacteria; order Rhodobacterales; family Rhodobacteraceae; genus Tateyamaria. The sequence continues at coordinate 9,542 of JBCBDZ010000004.1, forward strand.
GATTTCATGTATCGAAACGGACCATCCAGATACTCCGTGTCGATCTTGTGCGCATCCGGCCACAGCACGACGCGACTGCCAAAGCGTTCGCGGAACACTTTGAAACTGATCACCAGATCCGCCTCCATGACGTCGCTGTCCCCGACCGGGGTGACCTTGCGTATCCGTGCAGCAGAACACCAAGGCAGGAATTCCGGATAAGACGGCACATCAGCCACCAGAGCGTACATTTGTTCGGGGGTATAAGGCAAAAGCCGGGTTTCGGAATGCGTCGGCATCGGGTTACACAAGACCTCGAAGGAAAAGAGTGGGACCGATGTGTCCCGGTTGCGGCATGAAATCAAGGGGATGAGCATGACAGAGCGGCCTTATGTCATAGACAAGATGATCTCGGCCAAGGCCATCGCCGCGCGGATCGAAGCGTTGTGTCTGGAAATCGAGGCGGAGTTTGCAGGCACCGACAAGCTGGTTGTGGTCGGCCTGTTGCGCGGGTCGTTCGTGTTCATCGCCGATCTCGTGCGCGAACTCGACCTGCCGATCGAAGTCGACTTCCTTGAGACCTCCTCGTATGGTGACGGCATGGAAAGCAGCCGGGAAGTGCGCATTCTCAAAGACTTGCGCAGCACAATTGAAGGTCGCGACGTGCTTGTGGTCGAGGACATCGTGGACACCGGATACACCATGAGCCACGTGATCCGCCTGCTCAAGGGGCGCAAACCGGCGCGGCTGCGCTCCATTGCGCTGCTCGACAAACCCAGCCGCCGCGAGGTCGAGGTCAGCTCTGACTGGACCGGCTTTGAAATCCCGGACGAGTTTGTCGTGGGCTATGGCATCGACTTTGCCCAGCGGAACCGCAATCTGCCCTACATTGGCAAGGTGCGGTTCACCTGACGCAGTGCTTGCGCCGCAGGTCATCAAATTGTGACGTGGGTTTGCCCTGCAAACGCGCTACCATTTGTCACACAGCCAGTCAGGAGTTTCCCAAATGCGCCCTCTCAGCCTTTCCATTCTCACCCTCGTCGCCGCGTCGTTCGCAGCCCCTGTTTTGTCGGACGGGCATTCCAGCGCCGCCCTTGAAGCGGCGGCAAAGGCGCGCAATGCCAACATGAGCCTTGTCGGATATCACATTGGTGTTCTGGGCAATATGGCCAAAGGCGATGTTCCATATGACGCCGCCCTCGCAACGGCCGCTGCCGAAAACCTGCTGGCTGCCGCATCCATGTCGCGGATTGCGCTCTACCTGGAAGGCTCCGAACAAGGGGCCGTCCCAGGGTCTCGTGCAAAGGCCGAAATATGGTCCGATCCTGCGGGGTACGAAGAGAAGGCCCTCGCACTTGAAACCGCCGCCGCGGCGATGGTGACCGCAGCAGGCACCGATCTGGATGCGCTGCGCGGACAGATGCAGGCCCTTGGCGGCACATGCGGGGATTGTCACAAAGCCTATCGCGGCCCCCGCAACTAAGGCTGGCGATGCGCCGCGTTCTTACTGCGCTGAGTGTTGTGGGTGTGGCGCTCGGGCTTTACCTCACGCAACCACGTACTCTGCCCGACGGGTTCGCGGCGGATATTTCGCCGGATGCAGAGGCGGGCGCATTGGTCTTTGCCGCCGCTGGATGTGCGTCGTGCCATACTTCGCCCGAAGGTGAGACGGACGGGCCTCCTGTGCTGGCCGGTGGTCAGGCTTTTTCCAGCGATTTCGGCACGTTCTATGCCCCCAACATCTCTTCCGATCCGACGGCTGGCATGGGAGGGTGGAGCCTTGACGAGTTTGCCCGCGCCGTCACCCTTGGCGTGTCGCCACAGGGCCAGCACTATTATCCCGCCTTTCCCTATGCCGCTTACCAGCACATGACGGCCAAGGATGTCGCAGACCTGTTTGCCTATATGCAAACCCTGCCGAGCGATTCGACCCCATCGCGCGCGCACGATCTCAGTTTCCCGTTCAACATCCGACGCGGCTTGGGCCTTTGGAAACTTGCCTTTGTCAGCGACGACTACGTCATGGCGGCCGACACCGAAGTGCTCGCGCGGGGACGGTATCTGGTCGAGGCGCTGGGGCATTGCACCGAATGCCACACGCCGCGCAACGCCGCTGGCGGGCTTGACCGAACCCGCTGGATGGCCGGGGCGCCAAACCCGTCGGGTCAGGGGACGATTCCAAACATAACTCCCACTGCTCTGGACTGGAGTGAAGGCGATCTGGTAGAGTATTTCACCTCCGGCTTCACCCCGGACTATGACAGCGCAGGGGGCAAGATGGCAGATGTTGTCGAAAACCTGAGCCGTCTGCCCGAAGAAGACCGGCAAGCCATCGCAGCTTACGTTATTGGACTGCCGGCCATCCCGTGAACGGTCAGGCCAGCTTTGCCTGCCGGGCTGCACGCAGCCGGGCAAAATCATCGCCCGCATGATAGGATGATCGGGTCAATGGGGTGGCCGAAACCATCAGGAAGCCCTTGCCATAAGCCGCCTTTTCGTAAGACGCGAACTCATCGGGATGTACAAACCGATCGACACGGTGGTGTTTGGGTGTCGGCTGCAGATACTGACCGATGGTCAGGAAATCGATGTCCGCAGCACGCATGTCCTCCATCACCTGAATGACGGACTGACGGTCCTCGCCCAGACCAACCATAATGCCGGATTTGGTAAACATGCTTGGGTCCAGTTCCTTGACTCGCTGCAGCAGGCGCAGGGAATGGAAATAACGTGCACCGGGCCGCACTTCCGGGTAAAGGCCGGGCACGGTTTCGAGGTTGTGGTTGAACACATCCGGACGGGCTTCAACAACGACCTCCAACACACTGGGATCACAGCGAATAAAATCTGGCGTCAGGATCTCGATCGTGGTGCCGGGACTGCGGTGGCGTATGGCACGGATGGTCTGGGCAAAGTGATCCGCGCCGCCATCTTCTATGTCGTCTCGATCTACAGATGTAACGACGACATGGTTCAAACCCAGCTTTTCAACCGCGTGGGCCACGCGCCCCGGCTCAAATGCGTCCAGATCTTCGGGCGGCTTACCCGTCGCGATATTGCAAAACGTACAGGCCCGCGTACAGACTTCACCCATGATCATCATGGTGGCGTGACCCTGAGACCAACACTCGCCGACATTCGGGCAGCCCGCTTCTTCGCAAACCGTCACCAGCTTGTTGTCACGCATGATCTTTGCGGTTTCGGCGTAGCCGTCCCCGCCCGGAGCCTTGACGCGAATCCAATCGGGTTTCTTGGGCTGCGGGTTGTCCGGACGGCGCGCTTTTTCAGGGTGGCGCTGCTCGGGAATCTTCAGATCGCGCATAGGAACTGTCCATTTGGTTGAACGTTGAACTGTTCCTAACATAAGTGACGCGCGATTGAACACCACGCGGCGCAAGGCCGCTATGCAATGCGCAGCCACCGCCAAAGCCCGCAGGTTTCTTCTGACCCAAAATACCATGGGGTCTGGGGCAAAGCCCCGGTCCAGCCCTCTCAATGATCTCAAACACAAAAAATGGCGCTGCGAGGGAGGGACCGCAGCGCCACTTCTGTCAGACCGAAAAGCTGATCAGCCGATCAGTCCGCCCCCCGGCCCGGTGGTTTCGTCGTAGTGCTGCTTGAGGCGCATCAACGCGATGCGCAAAACGATCTTGCCGGAGCGCGCCGACCAGCCCAGCTTTTTCTCTGCCGCCTCAAGCCCTTCAAGGTAGCAGCAACAGCGCAGCACAACGTCCGACAGGCCCGGACCAAGGTCCTTGAGCGCATGGGCCACCCGGCCCCGTGCGCGCTCTGGTCCATTGCCGACACCACTGTCCGCGGCAAAACTGCCACGCCCGCCTGCGGTCAAGAATCGATCCCAGTTCTGCGCCACACGCGGGCCCATCTGGGCCAACTCAAAATCCTCACGCAGACGTTCCCCCGCACTGACCAGATCATCTGTCAGGAAAACGGCGCCATCCTTGTCACGCCGACGCGCCAAGGCGGTCAGGGGCGACTCGGCCAGATTGTAGCGCACCTTGCGGGGTTGGCCGGTTTCATTGTCACGCACCGTGCGTTCGCCCCAGACCCGGTGCTGGTCGGCAAATTCCGCCGGGGCTTCGGCCATGCCGGGTGTGCCGGCGTCTTCGCCCTCCATCATGCCGGCCAGCGCCGTACGCCCCGCAGCGGTAATCTTGTAGCGGGTGATACGACCAGACACATCCGCGCTGATCCACTCCTGCAAGGCCATCGCCTCGGCCACCTTGCGGTCCACCACCGCCGTCCGGGTGCTGGCCCCCGTAGCGCCGTCGCGCACAACGACCGCCTTTTCCATGTCCACCGCGACCGCCAACACCGCACCCGTTTCGCACAGGCGGCGCAAAATGCGCCGGGCATCCCGGGTCAGTGTGGTTGCGTCTGGGCCTTGATCCTTGATCGCAAGTCTCATCGGATCCACTTCCTTTTTCTGCTTCGGGGCCTTCTTCGAGGTCTCGCGGGTCACCCTTGCACCCAGTTTACGAAGCACGGCGTCAATCAACGGATCATCGCGGCGTGTTTCGTATCTGCGGATCTGACGCAGGACGGTGGAGGCATGGCAGCCCGATTTCCGGGCCAGTTCGCGGATCGGCAACCCGGCCTCGGTATGGGCCAGATAGTGCATTGCAGCATCCGGCACCCATGTCGGCAGTCCCGCCAGCACGGGGGGTGATCCATCGTTCAATCGCATCCGTTTTTCCGTCCTCAATGTCTGCGTGGTGCGGTCTTGATGCCGAAGTTGTCCACACGTTATCCACACAACCTAGAGGTGCATTGGTTACCCGTTCGTTAATATTCGTCGATGTACGCAGCATTGTTTCCAAAAGATAAACAGTTGCTAAACGAACGCACGCCACCGTCGGACCTCGCGCAACACCCGTTCAGGTTGTGCGATGGTGCACGTGCCAGCGTGATGGGGATCAGGCCGGCAAAAACTCAAGGAGTACTGGAAAATGCAAGATATCCTGTCGATGCTCAACGCGCTGCACCGTCCACGCCTGTTGATCCGCGCTGCCCGAATCGGGGCAGAAGACTATCGCCGCGCGGCCCATTTGCCGCGCCTGCTTGGCTATGGGCAATTGCCGCGCCATGGTAAGGCCCTGATGCGCCTGATGGAGATCGAAGGCGAGTTGAACGCGCTGCGCCTCGGCGAAGATTCGTCCTACAGCCTGCTGCGCCATATCGACGTCCTGATCGCCATCGTCGGCGAGGGGCGCATCCTGCGCGCCGCCCAAATGGGCGCACCTGCCGCCTGACCTGCTTACATGAAGCTGTCGGGCTCCGCCGCTTTCTTTTGCGCGACAAAAGCGTCCAGCGCCTCGCGAACGGCCGGCTCCATGCCCGGTTGCTGATAGTCGTTCAACAGCTTTGCAACGCGTGCTGTGGCCAGCGCCTGCGTATCGCGCGCGCCTTCATCGGCCCATGTTTCAAAGGGCTTGTAGTCCAGCACATCTGATTTCCAGAATGCGGTTTTGAAGTTCTGCTGCGTATGGGCACATCCCAGGAAGTGGCCTCCGGGGCCAACTTCGCGGATCGCATCCATCGCCTGCGCGTTTTCATCCATTTGAACGCCCGCCGCCAGATGATGCAGCGTGCCAAGCTGGTCGGCATCCATCACGAATTTCTCGTAGGAACTGACCAGCCCCCCCTCGAGCCAGCCGCAGGAATGCAACATGAAATTCACCCCTGCCAACAATCCCATTTTGAGCGAGTTGGCAGTTTCATAGGCCGCCTGCGCATCCGGCAGTTTTGAGCCGCAAAACGACCCGGCAGAGCGGAACGGCAAACCCAATCGCCGCGCCAGTTGACCTGCTCCATAGGTGATATGAGCCGCCTCGGGCGTGCCAAAGGTCGGCGCGCCGGAGTTCATGTCGATCGACGTCACAAAGGCCCCGAAGATCACGGGCGCCCCGGCTTTGCACAACTGTGAATAGGCGATGCCGGCCAGCACTTCGGCCAGCACTTGGGTGAGCGTGCCCGCAACGGACACCGGCGCCATCGCGCCGCCAACGATAAAGGGCGAGATGATACAGCCCTGCCCGGCTTGCGCATAAACCTCGAGCGCGCCCATCATCACGTCGTCAAATGTCATCGGCGAGTTGATGTTGATGAGAGAGGTCATCACAGCATTCTCGGCGACAAAGTCCTTGCCGAACAGGATTTCGGACATCTCGACCGAATCCCGCGCCCGGCTGGGTTCGGTAACCGAGCCCATGTAGGGCTTGTCCGACAGGGTCATGTGCGCGTGCAGCATATCCAGATGGCGCTTGTTCACAGCCACATCCGTGGGCTCGCACACGGTGCCGCCAGAGTGGTGCAGCCATTTTGACATGTAGCCCAGCTTCACGAAATTGCGGAAATCCTCCATCGTGGCATAGCGGCGCCCGCCCGCAGCATCGCGCACAAAGGGTGGGCCATAGACTGGGGCCAGCACAAGGTTGTTGCCGCCGATCACGACACTGCGTTCGGGGTTGCGTGCGTGCTGGGTGTAGCTGCTGGGCGCAGTGGCGCAAAGCTGACGGGCCAAGCCGCGCGGGATCCGTACGCGATCGCCGTCAATATCTGCCCCCGCATCTGCCCAGCGCTTGAGGGCGGCCGGGTTGTCGGGGAAATTCACACCGATTTCTTCCAGAACCGTCTCGGCATTATGCTCGATCACCTCAAGGGCTTCTGTGGTGAGCACTTCATAATTCGGGATGTTGCGTTCGATATAGCGGGCCGTCTCAAAAGACACCGCACTGCGCGCTGCACGACGTGCCGCCCCTCCGCCACCACGGGCGCGCCTGCTCGGTGCTGTCGCCTCAGCCATATGTCCATCCCCTCATCGCCGCAATCCGGTGCAAATGGGCTTACCCGATCCAGCAGGGCCAAACGCGCAATAAGCGCCGCAAGAGGGAAAAAAGCGACATCCCCGTTTCTTCTGACCAAAAATACCACGGGGTCTGGGGTGGAACCCCAGTCAGGTGCTTGCCACCTGCACGCCCCCCGCCTATTGCACGACCATGACAGACCAGATTCACGACCGCCTCCTCATCATCGACTTCGGCAGCCAGGTGACACAGCTGATCGCGCGGCGCCTGCGCGAACTGAACGTTTATTGCGAAATCCACCCCTATCAGAACGTCACGATGGACTTTGTGACCGCGATGGACCCGCGCGCGATCATCCTGTCCGGTGGGCCAGACAGCGTCACCCGCCCCGGCTCACCGCGGGCACCCGAGGGCATATTTGATCTCGGCCTGCCGATCCTTGGCATCTGCTATGGCCAACAGGTCATGATGCAGCAATTGGGCGGTGAGGTGCAGGGCGGCAAGATTTCCGGCGGCGGTGGTACCGCAGAATTCGGACGGGCCTTTGTGACCCCGGCGGGTGATCTTGACCTGCTGGACGGCTGGTTTGATGAGGGGCGCGAACAGGTCTGGATGAGCCACGGCGATCACGTCTCGCGCCTTGCGCCGGGGTTTGAGGTTTACGGCACCTCTCCCAATGCGCCCTACGCGGTGACCGCAGACACCGACCGGCATTTCTATGCGGTACAGTTCCACCCGGAAGTGCACCACACACCGCGCGGGGCCACGCTCTATCAAAACTTCGTGCGTCTGGCCGGGTTCAAGGGCGACTGGACAATGGGCGCATACCGCGAGGAAGCGATCCAGAAAATCCGCGACCAGATTGGCGACAGGAACGTGATCTGCGCCTTGTCGGGCGGCGTGGACAGTTCTGTCGCCGCAGCTCTGATCCACGAGGCGGTCGGCGATCAGCTCACGTGCGTCTTTGTCGATCACGGATTGCTGCGCAAGGACGAGGCAGCCGAGGTCGTGGGCATGTTTCGCGACAACATGAACCTGTCGGTGATCCATGCGGACGAGGCCAACCTGTTTCTTGGCGAACTTGATGGCGTGTCTGACCCCGAGACCAAGCGCAAGATCATCGGCCGACTGTTTATCGACGTGTTCCAGAAATACGCCGACCAGATCGAGGGGGCCGAATTTCTGGCGCAGGGCACTCTTTATCCGGACGTGATCGAATCGGTCTCATTCTCGGGCGGGCCGTCGGTCACCATCAAATCGCACCACAATGTGGGTGGCCTGCCCGAAAAGATGGGGCTGAAACTGGTGGAACCCCTGCGCGAACTGTTCAAGGACGAGGTGCGGGCACTGGGCCGCGAGTTGGGCTTGCCTGCCTCTTTCATCGGACGCCACCCCTTCCCCGGCCCCGGTCTTGCGATCCGCTGCCCGGGAGAGATCACCCGGGCCAAGCTCGACATCCTGCGCGAGGCTGACGCGGTCTACATCGACCAGATCCGTAAGCACGGTCTTTACGATGACATATGGCAGGCCTTTGTCGCCATCCTGCCCGTGCGCACGGTCGGCGTTATGGGCGATGGGCGGACCTATGACTATGCCTGTGCGCTCAGGGCGGTGACGTCGGTGGACGGGATGACGGCGGACTACTACCCGTTCAGCCACGACTTTCTTGGCGAGACGGCAACCCGGATCATCAACGAAGTGCCAGGGATCAACCGGGTGACATACGATATCACCTCAAAGCCGCCCGGAACGATCGAATGGGAATGACATGACTCTGCTGGCGGCAAATACGGTTGAACCGGTTTGACCTTCTGCTGCTGCGGTTGCAGTTTCCCTTGCATCACAGCAAAGTCAGCAAGCGACGGATAGACCGGTTCGCAACGGCGCGAACAGGACCAGAGCGATGACATCAGCCCAAAACGCAGCACCCGCGCCACAGGTCCTCAAGGCCGCGCTGTGGATGACCGGGTCCATCGCATCCTTTTCAAGCATGGCCGTGGCCGGGCGCGAAGTGTCCGGCAGCCTCGATACCTTTGAAATCATGATGTACCGCAGCTTTGTCGGGGTCGTTATCGTCTGCGCCCTTGCCGGTGTGACTGGCGCATGGCGCAGCATCCAGACAGAGCGTTTTGGCACGCATCTGATGCGGAATCTGGCGCATTTCACCGGACAGAACCTGTGGTTTTATGCCGTGAGCGTCATCCCGCTGGCACAGGTCTTTGCGCTCGAATTCACATCGCCCATCTGGGTCATCGTGCTGAGCCCGCTGGTCTTGGGAGAACGGTTGACGCTGGTGCGCGGGGTTGCCGCCATCATGGGGTTCATCGGCATTCTGATCGTGGCGCGCCCCGACATGGCCGGGCTGAATGCAGGGGTGATCACCGCCGCCTCCAGCGCGATCTTTTTTGCGCTGACGATCATGCTCACCAAGCGTCTCACACGGACCGAAGGAATCACGTCCATCCTGTTCTGGCTGACCGTGATGCAGCTTGTGATGGGTGTTGTGATGGCCGGATGGGATGGCGATGTCGCACTGCCGACGGCACAAACGGCCCCTTGGGTCTTTCTGATCGGTTGCGCGGGTCTGCTGGCCCATTACTGTCTCACCAATGCCTTGGCGATTGCCCCGGCAACCGTGGTGGTGCCCATCGACTTTATCCGCCTGCCCACGATCGCCGTGATCGGGATGCTGGCCTATAACGAGGCCATTGATGTCTGGGTGTTCGTCGGTGCCCTGATCATCTTTGCGGGAAACTACCTCAATATCTGGGTGGAAACGCGCCGCCGGTAGAGTTGTGGCGGCAAAGTCACAAATTTATGACGCTCCGTCACATGCCGCTCTTTGCCCTAGGGTCATTATTGACGCAGCCCCCTTGAAAACGGCTTAGTTGTGCCCAATGCGCACACTCACGTCAAAACAGCGCACTTTGGGAGGAATACGAAATGAAATATCGCGTTCTCGCGGCGACTACGGCGCTGGTTGCGTCGTCGTCCGCAGCTTACGCCGTTGGCCTTGACCGGTCGACCCGTCCGACGGGCCTTATCTTTGAGTCGGGCAACGTTCTTGAATTCAGCCTTGGCTACACCGAGCCGAGCATTGACGGCACCGACTTTGCGCCTGCTGTTCTCGGAGGGCCGCAACCCACCGGAAATATTGGTGACTCCTTTTTGATCTGGGGCGCCGGCGTGCGCTATGAAATCAGCGATCAGTTTTCGATCGGCTTGATTATCGATGAACCCTACGGCGCGGACATCCTGTACGGTCCATCATCGACCCTCTTGAATGGAACAGCGGCAAAAGTTGATTCGAATGCGATTACTGCATTTGGTCGGTACAAGTTTGACGAGAACTGGTCCGTGCACGGTGGTCTCATTTACCAGAGCGTGTCCGCCAACGTGACACTGAGCGGCGCAGCCTACGGCATGTTGTCCGGGTACAATGCAGCATTCTCGAACGACTCTGCGGTGGGCTACATGGTCGGCGCCGCCTATGAGATCCCGGAAATCGCCCTGCGTATCGCGTTGACCTACCACTCCGAAGTCGACCACGAGCTGGACACACTCGAAACGATTGGCGGGGTTCCGATTGCCTCAAGCACGACGGAAGTGACAACGCCGGAAACGATCGAGCTTGCCGTACAAAGCGGCGTGGCCAAGGATACGCTGGTCTTCGGGTCCATCCGGTTTTCGCACTACAGCGTCACCACCGTCTCACCCATTGGATTGCAGGGCGCGACAATGAACCCGGACGCGTCGCTGACCGACCTCGAAAACGCCTGGGATGCCGAAATCGGTGTCGGCCGCCGCTTTAACGACAAATGGTCGGGCAGTGTTTCCATTGGCTGGGAACAAAAAGGCGAAGACGATCTGGTGTCTCCGCTGGGTTCGACAAACGGGGCAACCTTTCTGACAATCGGGGCCTCTTACCAGTTCAACGAAACAACCAAGATCAGTGGCGGTATCCGCTATACGGACTTTGGCAACGCAACTCCGAATGTGGGCGGCACACCCGTCGGATCGTTTGACGGAGACAGCGCGATTTCTGCGGGTTTGCGCATTCAGTACACGTTCTGATCCGGCGCTTTGCCAAGCAACACAAGACGTCACACCCCGCGCCCCCTCGGCGCGGGGTTTTTCTTTGCGCAAGAAACGGGTGGCAGGCCAAGGGTCATGCTGCCATTGATCCGTCATGACACCGCAAAAGACCATGACAGGCCGGGCATGGGCCGAAATGATCCTGTTGGCGGCCATTTGGGGCGCGTCCTTTCTGGCGATCCGGGTCGCGTTGGATGAGGTGGCCCCGCTGACATCCGTGGCCCACCGCACGGGATGGGCGATGCTTGCACTTTGGGCTGTGGTCGCGGCGATGCGTCTGCCCCTGCCCCGCGATGCGCGCGTCTGGTTCGGGTTTCTTGGCTTGGGGCTGCTCAACAACGTGATCCCTTTCGGGCTGATGGCCTGGGGGCAGCTGCACGTGGAAACAGGCCTGACGTCGATCCTGAACGGCGCTACCGCCATTTTCGGGGTCCTCATGGCTGCGCTTTTCTTTGCGGACGAGCGGATCACCATCCGCAAAGCCCTTGGCGTTACGCTCGGTTTTTTCGGAGTCGCCATGGCAATAGGTCTCGACAACTTTCGCAGCTTTGATCTGCAAAGCCTCGCCCAGCTTGCCATCCTGGGCGGCACCGTGTCCTACGCCCTGGCCAGTGTGTGGGCGCGCCACTTTCTGAGCGGTCTTGCCCCGCAAGTCGCTGCCGCCGGGATGCTGACCGGGTCAACACTGATCATCTTGCCATTGGCATGGATCGTTGACGGTCCAATCAGCCTTGATCTGAACCCGCCCACGCTGCTTGCCATCGGCTATTATTCCCTGATCGCCACGGCAGGCGCCTATCTGCTCTATTACCGCGTGTTGGCACTGGCCGGGTCGGGCAACCTGATGCTGGTCACCCTGCTGATCCCGCCTGTGGCCATCACCCTTGGTGCGTGGGTGCGGGATGAGGCACTGGGTCCAAACGCCTTTGCCGGTTTTGCCCTGCTGGCCCTTGGCCTTGCCATTCTGGACGGGCGCATCCGGGCATGGGTGCGGGCCAAGCGTTGACCGACAGCGGGCACATCGTTACCACGGCGCGAAGGCACGCAGACAGGAACCCCCATCATGCTTTATCGCTCTGCCGATGACTGGCGCGCAGCTGCGCAAAAGCGCGTGCTGGTCTATGGCATGTCCGGGCTGGGCAAGACGCATATGTCCAGCATCGTGCGCGCCTCTGGCAACTGGTTTCACTATTCCATCGATTACCGGATCGGCACACGATACATGGGCGAATTGATCGCCGACAATGCCAAGGCCGAAGCGATGAAGGTCCCGTTCCTGCGGTCCTTGCTGATGTCGGACAGCATCTACATCGGCTCCAACATCACATTCGACAACCTGTCGCCTGTCTCCACCTATCTGGGCAAGCCCGGAGATCCGGACAAAGGTGGGCTGCCCATCACCGAATACCGCCGCCGTCAGGAACAGTTCCGCCAATCCGAATTGTCGGCGCTGAACGACACCAGCTATTTCGCGGAGCGCGCGCAGGCGCTTTATGGCTATCCACACTTTATCTGCGACACGGGCGGGTCGATCTGCGAATGGGTGGACGCCACGGATGACAACGACCCCCTTTTGACCCACCTGTCAGGCACCTGCCTGCCGCTGTGGATCAAGGGCGATGCGGCCCATACCGAAGCCCTGATCGCCCGGTTCGACAAAGCGCCAAAGCCCATGGCCTACCAGCCCGAATTCCTGCTGACCTGCTGGGACACCTATCTGGGCGAAACGGGCCTGAGCGAAGACAAAGTCGACCCCGACGCCTTTGTCCGCTGGACCTACGCGCGCGCACTGGCACACCGCCAACCCCGCTACGAGGCCATGGAACGCTGGGGCGTGAGCGTCACGGCCGACGAAGTGGCCTCTCTCAAAGGTGAAGCGGATTTCGTCGATCTGGTCGCCGAGGCCCTTGAGCGCCGCGCGCCCTGAGGCTATCTGCACCCCCTAGCCCATTCGACCGGAACGCCCAATGCCCCTGAAACTGCCCCGCACCCTGCCCGCCTATTCCGTCCTCGACAGCGAGGGCGTGATGGTGATGGATGAAGAGCTGGCGGCCTCTCAGGACATCCGCCCGCTCAAGATTGCGCTTCTCAATCTGATGCCCAAGAAGATCCAGACCGAGACGCAGTTTGCGCGCCTCATCGGAGCCACGCCGTTGCAGATCGAACTGACGCTGGTGCGGATGACGGACCACGAGGCCAAGAACACCTCGGCCGATCACATGGACAGTTTCTATCGCCCGTTCGCAGAGATCAAAGACCAGAAGTTCGACGGTCTGATCATCACCGGCGCGCCCATTGAACACCTCGCCTTTGAGGATGTGAGTTACTGGGACGAACTGTGCGAGGTCATGGATTGGACCCAGACCCACGTGCATTCGACCTTTGGCGTGTGCTGGGGTGGCATGGCGATGCTCCACCACTTTCACGGGGTGCCCAAACACCTGCTGAAGGAAAAACTCTTTGGCACGTACCGACATACGAACCTGGCCCCCGCCTCGCCGTATTTACGAGGGTTTTCAGACGATTGCGTCGTGCCTGTCAGCCGCTGGACCGAAGTGCGCAGCGATGAGGTCGCCGCCGCAGGCCTGCCAATCCTGCTGGGATCGGACATCACAGGTCCCTGCCTGATCGAGGACCCGGATCACCGCGCGCTCTACATCCTGAACCACTTTGAATATGACAGTGACACGCTGAAACAGGAATACGATCGGGATCTGGCGTCCGTTCAGGTGCAGGGCGCCAGGATCGCCATGCCGGTCGGCTATTTCCCCAACAACGACGCCAATGAGCCCCCCCTCAACCGCTGGCGCAGCCATGCCCATCTTCTTTATGGAAACTGGTTGTCCGAGGTTTATCTGACCACCCCATACGACATGGAGCGGATCGGACAGGATCGCACCGACCTGCGGGGATAAGCGATGAAAACAGCACTGGTGGTCCTGCTTGGCCTGTTTTTTGTGGCGGTGGTGGTTGTGCAGGTTCTGGCGGGCAAACGGGACCGTGATGCCGCTGCCAACTATCCCCATACAGGCCAGTTGATCGAGGTGGATGGCGTCACCGTGCATGCCGTTCAAACCGGGCAAGGCCCTGACGTGGTGTTGCTGCACGGCGCCTCGGGCAACACCCGCGACTTTACCTTTGCCTTTGCCGATCTCATCAAGGATCGCTACCGCGTCACCATGCTGGACCGGCCCGGCATGGGGTGGACGGAACAGATCGACCCCGCCCATAAACGCGCTTTTTCAACGGCCCATGCCAGTCCGCGTGATCAGGCGCGCCTGCTCAAGGCCGCCACGGACCAGTTGGGGGTGACGAACCCTATTGTGCTGGGTCACTCGTTCGGTGGGATCGTTGGCTATGCCTGGGCACTGGAGTTTGACGATCTGGCGGGCTTTGTGTCCGTCGCTGGCGTTGCCAACCCGTGGCCGGGCGCGTTGGGATGGACCTACCGCGTGAACGGCTCGGCCTGGGGCGGCGGACTGGCCGTTCCTGTCCTGTCTGCCTTCGTGCCGCAGACCTATGTGGAAACCACGCTCGCCAGCATTTTCGAACCCCAAGCGGCGCCCGATGGCTATCTGGAACATGTGGGCGCGGCCCTGTCCCTGCGGCGCCATTCCATGCGGGCCAATGCCCGGCAGGTGAACTGGCTGCGTCCTTATGTGGTTGAAATGTCTGCGCGATATGGTGACATCACAGTGCCCGTGGAAATCGTGCATGGGGATGCGGACACCATCGTGCCTTTGGCCGTCCACTCTGCCAAAGTCCCCGGACAGATCGACGGGGCCAATGTCACCGTCCTGCCCGGGGTCGGACACATGCCGCAACACACCAACCCCGATGACGTCATCGCCGCCATTGACCGCGTCGCGACGCGGGCCGGTTTGCGTTGAGGGCCATCCTCCCCCATATTGGATGTTAAGAGCAGTAACTTGAGCGGGATTTCACATGACCCTTCCTTTTGACGGCGCCATCACCGCGTTCTTTGAGACCGGTGCCCCGGATGATGTGCGCGACAAGATCGCCAGCGCCGACAAGGATGACATCCTGACGCCAACCTACCCCCATGCCGAGCGGATGAAGCGCAAGGATTACGAGCGCGAAATGGACTCCCTGCAGATCGAACTGGTCAAGATGCAGAGCTGGGTCAAGGCATCCGGCGCGCGCATTGCCTGCGTCTTTGAGGGGCGCGACGCGGCTGGCAAGGGCGGTACGATCCAACGGTTTCGACAAAACCTGAACCCCCGCAGCGCCCGGGTCGTGGCCTTGTCAAAACCCTCGGAGACGGAAAGCTCCGAGTGGTATTTTCAACGTTACATCAAACACTTGCCGTCTGCTGGTGAACTGGTGATGTTTGATCGCAGCTGGTACAACCGCGGCGTGGTCGAACATGTGTTCGAGTTTTGCACGCCCGCCCAACGTGCGCATTTTTTCGCGCAGGTGAACCCTTTTGAAGAGATGATGGTCAACGATGGAATCTACGTCTTCAAGTTCTGGCTGAACGTGTGCCGCGCCGAACAATTGCGCCGGATCATGGCGCGCGAGCGTAACCCTCTTAAACAATGGAAACTCAGCTGGATCGATGTGGAGGGCCTGAAAAAATGGGATGACTATACCGACGCGATCCGCGAAACACTGCAGTTGTCGCATTCAGAAATCGCGCCATGGACCATCGTACGGTCTGATGACAAGAAACGGGCGCGCCTGAATGCGATCCGTACGCTTCTGCATCGGCTGGACTACACGAACAAAGACGCCCAAGCCATTGGCAAGATAGAAAAAGACATCTGCGGCGGCCCGGACATCTGGGATGCCTAAACGCGGCTATCACCACGGCAACCTCAGGCAGGCCCTGATTGATGCAGCATTGCAGTTGATCGAGGAAAAGGGACCCACGGGGTTCACACTGTCCGAGGCGGCCAAGCAGGCAGGCGTGACCCCTGCGGCTGTCTATCGCCACTACGAGGGCCGGGAGGACCTGATCGCGGAATGTGCCCGGCAGGGCTATGGCATTTTTGCAGATTTGATGGAGCACGCTTATCAGTCCGGACAACCCTCGGCCCTGGCGGCCTTCGAGGCGACCGGGCGGGCCTATCTGGCCTTTGCACGCCGGTTTCCGGGTCATTACATCGCGATGTTCGAGTCCGGTATTTCGGTGAACCGAACGCCCGAACTGGCAGATGTGGCGGGCCGCGCCAACGGGGTGCTGGAAAAGGCCGCAGGCGATCTCAGCCAGCATATCCCCGAAGACAAACGGCCGCCGGCGTCGATGTTTTCGGCCCATGTCTGGGCGATGAGCCACGGGGTGGTCGAGCTTTTTGCGCGCAACTCGCCCGGGCGCGCCTCACCCTTTCCGCCCGAAGACCTGCTGGAGACGGGCATCGGCATTTACCTGCGCGGGCTGGGCCTGATCCGGCCCGACGATTGAGCAGCACGCGCGAAACACCCGGTGGGACCGCCGTAAGCAATGTCACAAAAGCCCCGTTAACCCCTTGAAATCCTGCGTTTGACGCGATGCACGGCCCCTGCACAAAACGTTGAAAAAGAGCCGGGTTAACAGGGCGTGCGCTCGCCTTTCTTGCCAAAACGTAAACCGGCATCGGCGGTGCGTTGCCCGACACAAGGCTGTCATGAAACTGTAGCGTCGCTGTCGTGATTTCAGTGTTCAACACGCCCGATGAAAGAGCGCTTGGACCCGCTGGTTGCCGAACGGGCCCCGTGGCTTTTCCGGCCCGGGACGGTCAGCCGATTTGCCCGGCGCACGCTGATGTCGATCCTGAGTTATGACGAAACCGTAGAACTGGCGACCTGCCTGCAGCATCAGAGTGCGGCCCGTCTGATGGCACAGGTCGGCGCGCGACTGGCGCAGGACGTCACCGTCACGGGCCTGCACCACATTCCGCGCAGCGGTCCGGCGATGGTGGTCGCAAATCACCCCACGGGTATTGCAGATGGCATCATGCTGCACCACATGCTGGCACCCTTGCGGCCGGACCTCTTTTTCTATGCCAATGCGGACATCCTGCGGGTGCTGCCGCAACTGTCAGAGATGATTGCGCCGGTCGAATGGCGCGCGGACAAACGCAGTCATGGCAAAACGCGCGAGACGATGGCCTACACGCGCGAGGCGATGGCGGATGACAGGTTGGGCGTGATCTTTCCTTCGGGGCGGCTGGCCAAACGCAAGGGAATGCGGCTGCACGAACGTCCCTGGATGGCGTCCGCTGCGATGATCGCGCGCAAATATGCGCTGCCGGTGATCCCGGTGCACATTTCGGCGCAGAATTCGGCCCTGTTCTACCTGCTGGACCTGATCCACCCCACGTTGCGCGACATCACCCTGTTTCACGAGACATTGAACAAGGACAGCGAAGCCTTCCGCATCCGCATCGGCGCACCGATTGACGGGGCGCGCCTGCCGCGCAATTCCGATGACGGGATCAAAACACTGCGCGCCGCCACTCTGGGCCTTGGCGCGGACGGCACGGGCCGCGTTGCCATGCGCGCGCCATGGGACGCACGCACTGCGCCGGTGCGGGGGGGGGCGGGGCTGTGACCATGCCCCGACCCTCTTGTTGATCGCACCGATCGCGAAACATGTCAGCCGAAAACCGGGATCAGCCGCGGCGCGCGACCGAGAGGTTACCCTCGACGTTGATCAGTTCCATGGTTCCCATGCCCTTGATGTCGTATGCGCCGATTTCATCCACCTGAAAGCTGTCGATCAGATCATACTTCATCTCGACAGGCGCGACGATGCGCATCGGGTGGGCAAAAACCTGTAGGCGCGCGGCCATATTCACCGCTGGCCCAAACACGTCATAGACGTATTTCTGCACACCCACGACCGACCCCACAGCCGCTCCACTGCCCAGCCCAATCCGCGCTTCCCATTTAAATCGGTGGTTTTCATTTCTGCGTTCCAAGTAGCGCAGAAAGCGCACGGCACAGTTGGCGACCGCACTGGCGTGATCCGGTGCCGGTTCGGGCATGCCGGACACGGCCAGATACGCATCGCCAATTGTCTTGATGCGCTCGACGCCGAATTGTTCGCTGATCCTGTCAAAAGCCGTGAACACATCGTTGAGTTCGCTCAGTGTCACGGTTGGGTCGTTCTTTTCGGTGAAATCCGTAAAGCCGACAAAGTCGAGCATCAGCACCGAAACGTTCTTGTAAAGCTGTGGCGTTACCACCCCAAATGTCTTGTACTCCTCGTACACACTGCGCGGCATCAGGTTCAGAAGGAGTTTTTCGACCCGCTCCTTTTCGCGTTCAAGCTGCCTTGTGTTGCGCTCGACCATGTTCGAATAGCTGTCGATCATCTGCTCAAGCTCGCGCATGCGCGTGATGTTCTGGCATTCCGCCACAATCATCTTTTCGCCGTCCATGTCCGTCAGATAGAGATTGAGAGAGATGACAAGCGTGCGCCGCCTCGGTTTCACCTGGATTTCGCCCTGGAACCTGCCGTTCTTTCGAAATGCGTCCAGAACGACTTGCCGAATTTCTTCGACCGCGTCCTTGAGGGTGTTGCTGTCTGGATCACCAAACCAATCCGCAAACGCCGCGTTGTAGAACATGAATTCAAAGTCCTTGAACCGCACGATTGCGATCCCGACGCCAATGGACTTGAGCAATTGCTCGTTGATCGTGTTGAGGGCGACTTGCGCCATTAGCTGGCAGCCTTGAGGATCAGCGCCCTTTTGGAATTGAAAACACTGGCAACATCCCGGATGTCCGCGGCGCCTATCCCGTGTTGCTCCATCGCGTCGCCCAACAGGCTGACGATTTCGTCGAATTCCTCTGACGATATGTCCAGCCGACTGTGCACATGCTGCAGTTGAGCGTCACTCATCGCTTCGGGTCCCCCCATCAGCGACGCAACGAATTTGGTTTGGTGGTCCATCAGACGAGGCAAGTCCACGTCGTCGAAATGATGCCCAACCAAATCGTTGTCGAGGACCATCTCATAGAATGTCAGGACAACGCGGCTCACCGCGCTAAAACCACCATATTTTTGAAAAGTCGTAGACATGACGTTACCAAAATTCCTGTCAGACGGTAGAAGGTAGGTGTCCGCAACGCAAGACATCTTGCGTCAGGCCTCCATCGCACACAAACCGCCGCTAAAAGAAGTGTCTTTTGGGATCTCTCAAGGCCCGAAGTCCACCATTTGTTGAAAGAGCGTGCCTTGCGGTCATCGGTGATGCCCCATCTCTCGCACGCTTGAACGTAAGCCTTGCCTCTGGCTTGGCCCTTTCAACCCTGCAAAGCGCCTGACTCACGTTTTCCAAGACAGGTCACCGCGGATGGGTGATCGTTCGAACACAGTCTAGCGCGGTTGTGGCTGTTGCTCTACACCTCTGGATCAGGCGCGTTCCTTCTTCATCTCGACGATTGCGGCGGCCTTGATTTCCTCGCGCATCAACTGAACAAGCTTTTTCTTGTTTGATGTCACGATGTCATCAAACATCTTGTCCACTTGCGGCGATTTCAAGAAGTCGTTGGTCATCGCCTTTGCGGCCTTGGACGGGTCTTTGCCATTGGCCCGCTTTGGATCTTTCTTCAGCCATTCCAGCACGAAATCAATGATTTCTCCGCCAGTATTAAAGTACTTGTTGATCGATCCGATCGAGAACTTGGTCAGAAACGCAAGGACAACCTTTTGCATGATGGCCGGGCGTGCGGCCACAAGGGCCTTCGCGCTGTTGATCCCCAGCTTTTCGATAACGACCTTCATTTCCGCAGCATAGAGACTGTTGAAATCGATCGGCCCCTTCAGCAACAGGCGCGAGGCCTGCTTGGACAGAAAGCTGCTTTTGGAACAGGCGTTGATCAGCGAAGGAGCTGCGAACTTCATGAACAGCTTGCCGATGCCCGCGCCAAGGGCTCCACCAAGGGCACCGCCTGCCGCTTCTGTCAGAACTTGGTTGGCCGACTTGTGCTTGACCCCGGCGGATTCGCGCCCAAGCGCATCTGCGCCGTTGTAGGCCAGTGACACGCCACCGCCAACGGCGGCCCCCGTGATCACAGCCGCACCCAACGTAACAGGAGCGGCCACGGTCATCGCTGCAACCCCGGCACAGACCATGCCCACGTCCTTGACACCGGTCAGGACCTTCACCGTACCTTCACCGGCATTGATAATGCCGTCGATCCACGCGAGCACCTCGTTTTTATAGGTGGCAATGTCGATGTTGGCCCGGTTTACTGCCTTTTCGAAGCCTTTGTAGTTGCGTGAACTGCAGGCTTTTTCCGCATTCTTGAAGGAGGTTTCCGCCTTCTTGCGGGACTTGGGTTCTGGCACCGAGTTGACCATGTCAAGGCAGGCGGCAACGAACCACTGGTCCTTGGCAATTTTGAGTTGCGCGTCATGCCGCCCGGTGGCGTAGGTGACGCGCTGACGCAGACCAAAGATCACGTCTTCCATCCGTTGATGCACGCCCTTCAGGTAGTCTTTGTAGGTCTTTTCATCCATGTAGATGACCCCCTTGGGGGTGGGCACCTTATAGACCTTGCCCTTGGGGTCGGGGATCGTAACTTGGGTCCCTTTGGGCAGTTCCTTGCCCGCCTTCAGGTCCTTTTTGATCTTGGCGTTGTTCTTGTGCAGCAGCACATTCACCGGATCCTTGATCTTGTGTTGGGCAATGATGGTATCCATCGTGTCGCCCGGCTTCGTTTTATATACGGCCCACATCTGTCAATCCTCGCCATCTATATCTTTGTTTCAACTCGGGTGCGGCGGGACCTAAAATTTCGCCCAAAGGACGGATGGGCACTAAGGTGGCCCGCGTCACTGCGCCGGAATAGGTGCAGGATGTGCCCGTTCGCGTCTTTCAATCAAGCGGAAAAAACCGGAGGTCAGGTATACCCGACCTTCATGCAGCATGGTGCATATCCGTCATCAAGTGTTGCTGCGCCCCCAAGCCGGGGGCGCACGGGCGCGTCGAACACACGCCTGTGTGCGGCTACGGCCCGTTTAAGCGTTGGCGCATGCTTTGCGACGCCGCCGAAGCCAAGCAAACACGCCGACCCCGGTCAAAAGCCCGACAGCCCCCGCAGGCAGTGGCACAGCACTCACCTCATTCAACGCAGCAAGGTCCAGAGCCTGACCGTCGAGCGTGGCACTGGCCAGTGAAAGGTTCGCTTGGATGCGGGTCCCCGAGGCGCTTCTGTACTCTCTGAATTCATCCCGATCGCTGCGCTCAGAACTGAAAAACAGGGTCGAAATGCTCGGATCATCATAGGCATCGCCCAACAGACGGAGAAGCCCGTCAAGCGTGTGCTCTGCTGCATCTTCGGGGGCGAGCGGCGCAGGGTCATTTCGGTCCCAACGCACCACGTCGGCAATCGAGACCTGAAGGGTCTCGTCCAGTTCAAGACGGTCCCAGAATTCACTGGACTGCCGCACAGTGTCCGACGATGTGACCCTAAACGACACGGCGTTCTGATAAAACTGGCTGGCCGCGCGGTACTCCGTTCTCCAGTTGACGATGCTGCCGTCGGAACTGAAATCGCGCGTGCCGCTCGTATTCAATCGCGGCTGACGCAAGCTGGTGATGGATGCAGGCTCGCCCATGGTCAAATCGCTCGACGTCGACTGAAGGCGCGCCTCATAACCGGAACCGGCGCTGTCAACCGTTGAGCCAAGCAGAATGTCGGTGTCGATGCTGACCGTGACCGAACCCGATATTGTCGCAGTGCCGGGCGTGGTGCCGATTGTTTCGCCACCAAACGACAAAGGTCTGATCACGTATCGGTCTGACGACGTGACGGCTCCGATATCGAAAGTCAGATCAAGCGTGGCCGCGTGAGACATCACTGGGCAGCAGGCAATGGCGCAAACGCCGATAATTCTTGTGAGCATTATTCGTCCCTGGTTCAAAATACTGACGCAAAACAAAGGGCTAAACGCGCCCCCTTACCTCGTCAACTGCGGTGGGTGCATTTCTCGGAAACTCACTGTTTCGCGTGCCGTTCAGTGTCTGTTTTGCGTCACGCCACGCCGGTTGCCGACGCAGTTCAACTGACGCGGGCATGCCCAAAGAAAAAGGCCGCCTCGGGGTGCGAAGCGGCCTCTTTCGTCTTGATTGCAACTGGCTTAGCGCTTGGAGAACTGGAAGCTCTTACGCGCCTTGGCCTTACCGTATTTCTTACGTTCCACAACGCGGCTGTCGCGGGTCAGGAAGCCTGCCGCTTTGAGTGCACCGCGCAAGGACGGATCGTAGAGTTGCAGCGCCTTGGACACGCCGTGCTTGACCGCACCGGCCTGACCGGACAGACCGCCGCCCTTGACCGTGGCAACCACGTCAAACTGGCCTTCGACCCCGGCAACCGAGAACGGCTGGGCCAGGATCATTTGCAGCACGGGGCGCGCAAAGTAGTCGTTCATGTCCTTGCCGTTCACGGTGACTTTGCCGGAACCGGGCTTGATCCAGACACGGGCGACCGCGTCCTTGCGTTTGCCGGTGGCATAGGAACGGCCCAGTGCGTCACGCACGGGTTCGCGGTGGATCACCTCGGCCTCAACGGGCGCGGCGTCGCCAGCGACGGCTTGCAGGTCTTCGAGTGTGTTGATTTCGTCGGCCATGCTCATGCGCTCCGCGTGTTTTTCTTGTTCATGGATGCCACATCCAGAACCTCGGGGCTTTGCGCCTCGTGGGGGTGATCGCCGCCTGCATAGACGCGCAGGTTGGTCATGATCTCGCGGCTCAGACGGTTGCCGGGCAGCATGCGCTTGACCGCTTGGGTCACGACGCGCTCGGGGTGCGCGCCTTCAAGGATCTGCTCCTTGGTGCGGCTTTTGATCCCGCCGGGGTGGCCGGTGTGCCAGTAGAAGTTTTCCTGACGCTTGTTGCCCGTCATCTGGACCTTTTCGGCGTTGATGATGATGACATTGTCACCACAGTCCATGTGCGGCGTGTAGGACGCCTTGTGCTTGCCACGCAGGCGCATGGCGACGATCGAGGCAAGACGGCCCAGCACCACGCCTTCGGCGTCGATGAGGATCCATTTCTTGTCGATGTCCGCAGGTGTTGCGGTATAGGTTTTCATGTGTCGCATCCCTTGGGGGGCTCGAATTTCGGATTGGGCGGGTATAGGCGGGGTGCAAATGCACGTCAACGGGCATATTGCAGTTTTAATCGTTTAAAAACAGATGTCTACAAATAAGGTATTAATATACCCCACAATTTGCGCCCTTTGCGCCCTTGCAATAGGCCCCTGTGTCAAACATGAGGGAGGTGCACCTGTTCTTCGGTTTTGAAAGCCCATGTTCCTGTCCCTTGCCGCCCCTGCCCTTGCCGCGCTTGCGCTGATCGCCTTCGGCACCCTTGCCGGCATCCCGGCGGTGAGAAAGCTGATCGCGGTCTACGAGGCGAAACACGAGCTGAAGCAAGGCTCGACCGGGTGGCTGCGCAGCATCGGGGGGTGGTCGATCATTGCATTCTGGCTGATGACCACGTGGTTTCTGGCCACGATCATCGGCGACTGGGGGGCGACGGGCGACCTGGAGGGCGCGATTGCGCGGTCATGGCTGCGTCTGCGTGTCCTGCTTGAGATCGCCATTGCGATTATGGGAGAGGATTGATGGGCGCACCTGTGATCCAGTCGGAACTGCAATGCACCACGTGCGCGGGGCAATGTGTCTACGACCCTGCCGTGCAGGCCCTGAAATGCGCAAGTTGTGGAAACGTCACCTCGCTGGAAAGCCCGGACGACGACGCTGCGGCCGAAGAGTTCCCATATGATCCGCTGGCGCCCACCGCCGAGGCGCAGGTTGAGTTCGACAACATCGCCCACAGCTGCGAAACCTGTGGCGGGACGGTGACCTTTGTGACCCAGTCGCTCAGCACGCGATGCCCCTATTGTGACGGGCCTGTGGTGGTCGACGCACAAGACAGCGGGTTCGAGCCGATGGCCCTGATCCCGTTCCGCGTGCCTGAACGGGATGCGCAGACCCTCGCGCAGGCCTGGGTGCGCAAACGCATCGCCGCGCCCGGCGATCTGGCAGGTGTCGTGGCAAAGGCGCGTGTGGCCGGCATTTACGTGCCCTTCTGGACCTTTGATAGCAACGAGTTGATCCGGTACTGGGCCAGTTACCGTGTGCGGCGCAACAAACGCACTGTGACCCGCCAGACCTCTGGAACGTTGCAGATGCGCTTTGACGACATGCTTGTGCCCGCATCCCACCATGTAACCCCTTTGATCCGCGACGGCATCCTGCACGACTTTTTCCCCGAACGGCTGCGCCCTTACCGCGCGGGCTATCTGGCGGGCTTTGCGGCGGAACAGCATCACCAGACGCTCGCCGAGGGGTTGGACATCAAAGGCAACGAAAAGGCGCTGCTGATCCGCAACCGGATCAAGGAGCACGTGAACAAGTCTGGCGTGCACAACATCCGCTATCACACCGACACCAGCGGCATTCATTACCGACGCATCCTGCTGCCGGTGTGGATTCTGCACTATTCCTACAAGAACAAGGCCAAGAAGGTTGTGGTGTGCGGCATTGAGGGTCGTGCCTATGGCGAGCGGCCGTTTTCTGCTGTGAAGCTCGCGGGTTACGCCGCATTGCTCACGTCAATTGCCGTGGGGCTGGGCCTGGCTTGGGGGGCGGCTGGGTTGCTTTAGTCCGGCAGGTCGACCCCTTGAGGCGGAATGGCGTAAGTGAGGCTTGCCCGCGCCACCGGCTTGTCCATGCCTTCGGAATAGATCAACACATCTGACACCGACAGTTGCTTGCCCAGCTTCAAGAGCCGCCCCTTGGCGATCAGATCGACCCCGGCGGCAGGCTTGCGCATGAAGTCTATCGCACAATTCGTGGTCACCGCCAGCGCGCGCGGGCCAATCTGGGCCAGCGTCACCATGTAGGCGGTGACATCGGCAAGAGAGAACATGGCCGGGCCCGACACCGTGCCGCCGGGGCGCAAGTGCCGCTCTTGCACCAGCAAGCGCAAGGTGACCGTGTCCTCGGTCACCTCTTCGACATGGAATTCACCTGCCACCTCGAGAAACACACGGCCTAGAAAGGCGTTCATCTCTGCCGCGTCCATCATCAGCCCCATGCTTTTCCTCCTCATGCAATTGCCCTAGGGTCCACTGCAAATAAACGGAGGGCAAGATGGCAATTCTGGAACGTGAGGTCACGGGCGCTGTGATGCAGTTGCGCTTGAACGCACCCGAGCGACTGAATGCGCTGAGTGACGAGATGATCGCGGCGGTGCACGGTGCCTTGGACGACGTCGCCGAAGACCGCAGCATACGCGCTGTCGTGTTGTCTGGCGCGGGAAAGGCGTTTTGCGCCGGCCACGATCTCAAGCAGATGACCGCAGGGCGGCAGAACGCCGATGGCGGTGCGGCCTATTTCAAGGACCTGTTTGACCGCTGCGCGGCCATGATGGCGCGAATCCAGTCCCTGCCCCAGCCCGTGATCGCCCAAGTGCATGGAATCGCGACCGCCGCTGGCTGCCAGTTGGTTGCGACCTGCGATATGGCGGTGGCCGCCCATGGCACACGCTTTGGCGTGAACGGGGTGAACATCGGGCTGTTCTGTTCAACCCCCATGGTCGCCCTGTCCCGCAATATCCCGCGCAAGCAGGCGTTTGAGATGCTGACCACGGGAGAGTTCATAGAGGCCGAGCGCGCCCAGACGCTGGGCCTGATCAACCGCGCAGTGGCCCCGGACGATCTGGAGGCAGAGACGCTGGCATTGGCGACACAGCTTGCCTCCAAGCTGGGATCGGCCGTGCGCATCGGGAAAGAGGCGTTTTACACCCAGATCCAGATGCCGGTTGCAGACGCCTATGCGTATACAGGGCAGGTCATGGTCGACAACATGATCCACCCGGACACGGAAAAAGGCATAGCCGCCTTTATCGAAAAACGCCCGCCGGACTGGTCGCAATAGGGTTTTGGCCATAAAAATAAGGGTAACCTATGGTTGTCCCTGATTTGGCACCCGATTGTTTCCGAATAAGCTCTATTAATCTGGGCGCAAATGAGGCACAAATTGGACACGGTTAAACACCGGTAAAGATTTTGGGTCGCCGACTGGCGGAAGGTCCCTCCAGGTCAGCCTCTCACTGACCGACCATCCCCGCAGCGGCGACCCCAAAAATCCTCCTCATCCCGATCAACGTTGCGCAACGCGGCGTGGTGCCCTACATGCGGCCCATGACAGATAAATTGCATATCGTTGGCGGCGGCATGGCCGGATCCGAAGCGGCCTGGCAGGCGGCCAATATGGGTGTGCCCGTCGTGATCCACGAGATGCGGCCCAAAGTCGGCACCTTCGCCCACCAGACGGGTCTGCTCGGGGAAATGGTCTGCTCCAATTCGTTCCGCTCGGATGACAGCGAACAGAACGCTGTGGGCCTGCTCCATTGGGAAATGCGCGCCGCTGACGGGTTGATCATGGCCACGGCAGACCAGCATCGCCTGCCGGCGGGTGGCGCACTAGCGGTGGATCGGGAGCCCTTTGCGCAATCGGTTACAAATGCGCTTGTGGCGCATCCCAATATCTCCGTCGAATATGGCGAAATCACCGAACTGCCCTCCACCGGGAACTGGATTTTCGCAACCGGCCCATTGACCTCGACGGCACTGGGCCAGGCCATCGCGCAGGAAACCGGTGGCGAGGCGCTGGCCTTTTTCGACGCGATTGCGCCCATCGTCTATTTCGACAGCATCGACATGAAAAAAGCGTGGATGCAGTCCCGCTACGACAAGGGCGAAACCGAAGAAGAACGGACCGCCTATCTCAATTGCCCGATGGACCGCGACCAGTACGAGGCGTTCATCGACGCCTTGCTCGCCGCGGACAAGACCGAGTTCAAAGAGGGCGAGACGGCAGGCTATTTCGACGGCTGTCTGCCGATCGAAGTGATGGCCGAACGCGGACGCGAGACCTTGCGCTTTGGCCCGATGAAGCCTGTCGGGCTGACCAACCCCCATGCGCCGGAGGTCAAACCCTATGCGGTTGTCCAACTGCGCCGGGACAACAAGCTGGGCACGCTCTACAATATTGTCGGCTTTCAGACCAAGATGAAGTACGGCGCGCAAACAGATGTTATCAAAAGGATTCCTGGACTTGAAAACGCAAGCTTTGCCCGGATGGGCGGCATCCACCGCAACACGTTCCTCAACAGCCCGACCTTGCTGAGCGCCGACATGCGCCTGAAATCTCGCCCCAACATTCGCTTTGCAGGCCAGATCACCGGGGTCGAGGGCTATGTCGAATCCGCCGCCATGGGCCTGCTGGCCGGACGCATGGCCGCCACGGAACTTCTGGGCGGAACACTGGACATCCCACCCAACACGACCGCCATGGGTGCCCTGATCACGCATATCACCGGTGGGGCGGACGCCAAGACGTTCCAGCCGATGAACGTCAATTTCGGCCTGTTTCCACCAGTCGAAGGCCTCAAGGGCGGCCGTCGCGGACGCAAGGACCGTTACAAGGCCTACACGGACCGCGCCAAGGCCGACTGGCAAAACTGGCTGGCGCCGCAATCGCAAGCGGCCTGATCTTCTCTTGGCCGAAAATACTGCGGGGCGCACGAGGGGCTGGCCCCTCGTTCCCGCGGCATCAACATGCTGGACGTCAACGGCCTGTGACGGCTAGCATAGCAAAATGACCAAATTCCTCGAAAAAGCCTACACCGCCCGCGACGCCGCTTCGACCCGCGTGCTTTATGACGACTGGGCCGCGAGCTATGAGGCGGAAGTGGGCGAACAGGGCTACGCGACACCGGGGCGCTGCGCGGATGCGCTCAAGCACTGTGCAGACGACATGAGCGCCCCTGTGCTGGATTTCGGCTGTGGCACGGGACTGTCCGGCCTTGCCTTGAAACTCGCCGGGTTCGAAACCATCGACGGCGTCGATCTGTCAGCAGAGATGCTGGAGGGCGCACGCTCCAAGAACGTCTACCGCCATCTCGACCAGATCGAAGCGGGTGCGGACCTGCCCCGGAAGGACTATGCGCTATGCGCGGCGATCGGGGTGATTGGCGCTGGCGCGGCCCCCATCGAAGTGCTGCACATCCTGATGCGCGCCCTGCCGCGGGACGGCAAACTCGTGTTTTCGTTCAACGATCACGCACTGGACGATCCCGCAAACGAGGCCGGCATCGCCGAATGGACCGATTGCGGCGCTGCCCGCCTGCTGTTCAAGGAACACGGGCCTCACCTGCCGGGAATCGGGTTGAAGTCCAACGTCTACGTGCTTGAAAAAGCGTGACATTCAGAACGCGATTTGCGCCATCTCCGACAGGGCCGCTGCATCTGGGCCATGCCTATTCGACGATGCTGGCCCATGACATGGCACAGGCAGTGGGCGGCGATTTCCTGCTGCGTATCGAAGACATCGATCGCTCCCGCGCCCGCCCGGAGTGGGAGACGCAAATCTTCGAGGATCTCAAGTGGTTGGAGCTCTGGTGGCCAGACCCGGTTCTGCGTCAATCGGACCGGCAGGTCGCCTATGACGCCGCACTTGACCAGCTTTGGCAGCGCGGCCTGCTCTTTGAATGCACCTGCAGTCGAGCGGACATCAGGAACGCGCTCGCCGCGCCGCAGGAAGGCGTGCCAACCCATGGCCCGGACGGATTGATCTATCCGGGCACCTGTCGCGGCCGTTGGGAACAGACCTTCGCGGACACCCACGCCCGACCTCACAATGCGGTCCTGCGGCTGGACATGGCTGCGGCCTGCCGTCAGGCAGGGTTTGAACCGGGCATCCAAAGCGGCTCACCATGGGACGGATTTCTGAACTTCACCGAAACCGGTGCGGGGCCAGAGGGACAAACCGGTCTTGTCGAATTTCGCCCAAGCGACCTTGAGCGCACGGTGGGCGATATCGTGCTTGCCCGTCGTGACATGGGCACCTCCTATCATCTGTCCGTTGTTCTGGACGATGCGGCCCAAGGCATCACCCATGTGATACGCGGCGCCGACCTGTTTGACGCCACGAGGATCCACGTGGTGCTGCAACGCCTGCTGGATCTGCCGACGCCCGTATACCACCACCACCGCCTGATCCGCGATGACAAGGGCAAACGGCTGGCCAAGCGGGACGATGCGCGCGCAATCTCCAAATACCGCTCCGAAGGCGCAACACCGGAGGATATCCGCGCCATGGTCGGCCTCTCCCCTTCTCTGTTTTAAAAAATCCTGGGGGGAGTCGCGGCACGCGACGGGGGCACACAGCCCCCTACATCGGTTTCATCAACTCGACTTCGGTTCCTTCGGTGACATCGGTGTAAAAACATGTGCGACGCCCCGTGTGACAGGCCGGACCCGACTGGTTCACCTGCATCAGCAGACAGTCCCGGTCACAATCCACACGCAGCGACACCAACTCCTGCACGTGACCGGACGTCTCGCCCTTGATCCAGAAGGCCTGACGCGAGCGCGACCAATAGGTGACCCGCCCCGTCTCCAGCGTGCGCGCCACAGCTTCGGCATTCATCCATGCCATCATCAGGACTTCCCCGCTTGTGGCATCCTGCGCGATGGCAGGCACCAGCCCTTGCGCATTATAAAGCAGGCTGGCGGGGTCAAAGGGTGTGGTCATGACAAAACCTTTTTGCATCTGGCTTGGGCGAGCTTATGTAGGACGGATAGACAACCGACACCAGAGCCGGAGGGGACATGCCCGCCGATACCGACCTGATCAAACTGTATTCAACGCGCATTCTGGCGCTGGCAGCGGATATCCCGCACACGACCCGCCTGTCGGACGCACATGCGACGGTCAAAAAGCGGTCTCCTTTGTGCGGATCGGCCGTCACGGTGGACGTGCGCGTGGCGAATGGGCGGATCACGGAGTTTGCGCAGGACGTAAAGGCCTGCGCGCTGGGTCAGGCCGCGGCGGCCGTGACGGGTGATGCCGTGATCGGACGCAGCCTGCCCGAGATTGAAACCGCCCGAGACGCGCTGCGTGCGATGCTGAAGTCAGGCGGTGATGTGCCCGCCGCCCCCTTTGGCGGCTTTGAGGTCCTTGGACCTGCCAAGGATTTCAAGAACCGGCACGCGTCCATCCTGCTTGCCATCGAGGCCACGGCCGAAGCGATGGAACAGGCGTTGCAGGCGGACTGCGCCTGAACTCTTCAGATTTTGCTCAAAAAAAACGCCGCACATCCGGGGAGGATGGCGGCGCAAGTGAAGCGTGTCTTGCAGGGGACGGATCCGGGGTCCCTGCGGGAAACAGGGTCACCGTGCGGCAGGCAGAGCCGGTTGGTGGAGGCGCCAATTGGGACGGGCGCAAAGGTGGATCACAGGCAAGTACGCAGGCAGAAACTCAGATCAGGGACGGCAAGTACAAGGCCACAACCAGCATCACAGTCAGCGCGGCAGCTCCGATCACATCCTGCAGCAGCGTGGCCTCGGCGCGGGTTGCGACATCCTTGAGTGTGCGAAATGTGGTCATGTCAGTGCCCTTCCTTGAAGTTGCCTCTTTGTTCTCACATTCTTAACGTTCCGTAAAGAACTTTTTAAGAACATTTGCGAACTTTTTGGCACTTCCGGCGCTAACCAACTGAAATCAAACGGATCGCTTCGTCCTGCCGCATCAGCCAGAGAAGAACCCGGATCGCCGCACCGCGCGGGCTGGAAAGGTCAGGATCGTCGGCCAGCGCCTTGCGCGCATCGCTTTGGGCAACAGCCATGAGTGTCGCCTGCCGGTCAAGGTCAGCGATGCGGAACCGCGGCACGCCGGACTGCGCAGTGCCAATGAGATCCCCGTATCCGCGCATCTGCAGATCAGTTTCGGCAATCTGAAAGCCGTCCTCGGTGGCGCGCAGCACCTCCAGCCGCTTTTGCCCGGTCTCTGACAGCGGCGCCTGATACATCAACAAGCAGGTCGACGCGGCCTCGCCCCGCCCGACCCGACCGCGCAACTGGTGGAGTTGAGCAAGGCCAAAGGTTTCCGCCCGCTCGATCACCATGATGGTGGCATTGGGGATGTTCACGCCCACTTCGATCACGGTCGTGGCGACCAGCACGCCCGTCTCGCCCGCCTGAAACTTGGCCATAGCTGCGTCTTTTTCGACCGGAGGCATCTGCCCATGGACCAACCCGACGCGTCCCTCGCCCAGCGCCGCGCGCAGACGTTTGAACCGCTCTTGGGCGGCGGTGAGGTCCACAGCCTCGCTTTCTTCGACCAGCGGGCAGACCCAATAGCATTGCCGCCCCTCATCCATGACCGCACGCAGACGGGTGATCACTTCGTCCATGCGGTCTGTGCTGACCAGTGCGGTCTTGATCGGTTTGCGCCCGGGGGGCTTTTCATCAAGGACCGAGACATCCATGTCGCCGTATTGCGCCAGCGCGAGGCTGCGGGGGATGGGTGTCGCCGTCATGACCAGCACGTCCGAGCCCACCCCCTTTTTGCCCAAGGCAAGCCGCTGGCGGACGCCAAAGCGGTGTTGTTCGTCGACGATGCCGATGCGCAGGTCGTTGAAGACGACATCGTCCTGAAACACCGCGTGGGTGCCAACGAGGATCTGAATGTCGCCCTTTGCAAGGGCCCCCAGCTTGGCGCGCCGCTCGCTGCCCTTGTCGCGCCCTGTCAGGATTTCCAGCACCACGCCCGCACTTTCCGCCAAGGGTTGCAACCCCTCAAGGTGTTGACGTGCAAGGATTTCTGTCGGCGCCATCATCACGCCCTGCCCGCCCGCCTCGACCGCGATCAGCAGTGCCATGAAAGCCACCAGCGTCTTGCCGGCCCCCACATCGCCTTGCAGCAGACGGTTCATGCGGGTCGGAGCGCACATGTCTGCCGCGATCTGTTCTATGGCGCGGTCCTGCGCGCCCGTGGCCGCGTAGGGAAGGCTTGCGCGCACCTTCGCCTGCAAAACCCCTGTGCCTTGCGTGACCTGCCCCGGTATCTTGCGTTCGGACGCACGCGCGAGCGCAAGGGTGATCTGATGGGCGAGCAATTCGTCATAGGCCAGACGGGTGCGCGCAAGGCTGGTCGCGGCGAGATCCGCCTGCCCGGCAGGCGCATGTGCCTGCGCCATGGCATCCGCGAAACCCGGCCATTTGGCCTGCGCGATCTGGTTGGGGTCGATCCATTCATCAAACACAGGCATGCGGGTCAGCGCGGCGCGCGTTGCCTTGAACATGGTCTTTTGAGTCACCCCACCGGTCAGCGGATAGACGGGTTCATAGGCGGGAATGTCGCCAGCATCTTCCACTGGCAGGATGTGATCGGGATGCACCATGTTGGCGATGCCGTCGAACAGTTCGACGCGGCCCGACACCACGCGCTCGGCCCCCGTGGGCAGCACTTTATTCAGGTAGTCGCTGCGCCCGTGAAAAAAGACCAGCTGGAACGACGTTTCGGCATCTTCGGCATGGATCCGGTAAGCGCCACCCCGACTGCGCGCCGGGATATGGGCGCCGACCTTGATTTTGACGGTCAGAGTGGCGGGCAACACGGCGCCCTGAATACTGTCCCGCAAGGCGCGGTCGATGCCGGTATGGGGCAGCGTGAACAGCAGATCGCGCGGGGTGGTAATGGCGAGACCGCCCATGTGCTGTGCGGTTTTCGGCCCCACCCCTTCCAGCGTTTCGAGATCGGCAAAAAGCGGGAACAGGATTTCGGGGCGGCTCATGCTGTGCCGATCAGGTCCAGCCAGCCGTCTTCGTCCAGCGTTTCAATGCCCAGTTCTGCGGCCTTTTTCGCCTTGGACCCCGCGCCCGGACCTGCGACCAGCAGATCTGTTTTGGCGCTGACGGACCCCGAGACCCTGGCGCCAAGCGCCTCTGCCCGCGCCTTGGCTTCTGCACGCGTCATTTTCTCGAGCGTGCCGGTGAAAACAACCGTCTTGCCCGCGACGGGGCTGCCTTCGGTGTCCGGGCGCATGGTTTCCTTGATACTGAGCTGCGCCACGAGGCGGTCGATGCTCGCGATCTCGGCCTCCTGGTTGAACGTCGTGGCCAGTGCGCCGGCCATGACCGCGCCCACACCATCTATGCTAAGCAGGTCGTTCCAGGCAGGGTTGCCTTCTTCTGCACTGCGCATTGCAGCCTCGAACGCCTCCCATGTGCCAAAGTGGGTGGCGAGCAAGTTGGCCGCCGCCTCGCCCACATGGCGGATGCCGAGCGCAAAGATGACGCGGTTGAGGTCGATGTTGCGTTTTTCGTCGATGGCGTCGAACAGGTTGGACGCGGATTTGTCGCCCCAGCCTTGGCGGTTCTTGAGTTGCTGAATGCCGCTGCCGTAACGGTCGCGCAGCGTGAAGATGTCGGCGGGTTCTGCGATCCATCCATCTGTGTGGAACTGTTCTACCTGTTTGGCACCCAGCCCTTCGATGTCAAAGGCGCTGCGCGAGACAAAATGCTTCAGCTTTTCAACGGCCTGCGCAGGGCAAATGAGGCCACCGGTGCAGCGGCGCACGGCGTCGCCCGGTTCTCGCACCGCTTCGCTGTCGCATTCGGGGCACCGGTCCGGCATCCGGAACGGTATCGCATCCTCGGGTCGTTTGCTCAGGTCAACATCCGCCACTTTGGGGATCACGTCGCCGGCGCGGTAAACCTGCACCCAGTCGCCGATCCGGATGTCCTTGCCTGCGCGGATCTCCTCGCCCTTGTTGTCGCGCCCGGCGATGTAATCCTCGTTATGCAGCGTCGCGTTGGAGACCACGACACCGCCCACAGTCACCGGGGTCAACCGCGCAACCGGAGACAACGCGCCCGTGCGCCCCACCTGAATGTCGATCGACTCAAGCCGGGTCCAGGCCAGTTCGGCCGGGAATTTGTGCGCCATCGCCCAGCGCGGGGTGGTCGAACGAAATCCCAGACGCCCTTGCAGGCTCAGGTCATTGACCTTGTAGACAACGCCGTCGATGTCATAGCCCAGTCCCGCGCGCAGCTGTTCGATCTTGCGGTATTGCGCGATCATCTGGTCGGGCCCGTCACACAGCGCGGTGAGATCATTGGTCTGGAATCCCATCGCCCTGAGCCGTTGGATGGCCCCAAATTGCGTATCCGACAGAGGGTCCGACAGCGCGCCCCAGGCATAGGCGAAAAAGCGCAAAGGGCGCGCGCGCGTGATGGCGCTGTCCAGTTGGCGCAGCGATCCGGCGGCGGCATTGCGCGGGTTGGCAAAGGGCTTTTGCCCGCCCTCGGTCTGGCGGACATTCAGCGCTTCAAAATCCGAATGGGACATGTACACTTCGCCCCGCACTTCAAGCACGTCCGGGGCGCCCGCGAGTGTTTGCGGCACATCGGCGATGGTACGGGCGTTGGCGGTGACGTTCTCGCCAACCGATCCATCCCCGCGCGTCGCGGCTTGGACAAGTGCGCCGTTCTCATAGCGCAAGGACAAGGACAATCCGTCAATCTTGGGCTCTGCGGTGTAGGCGACTGACGCATCTGCGTTCAGTCCGAGATACTTGCGCACGCGCCCATCAAACTCCCCCACATCTGCATCTTCGAACGCGTTGGACAAAGACAACATCGCAACCGCATGGGTGACTTTCGAAAACCCCTCCGCAGGGGCGGCACCCACCTGTTCAGAGGGGCTGTCGTCGCGTTTCAGGGTGGGAAAACGCGCCTCGATCTCGGCATTTCGGCGTTTGAGCGCGTCATACTCGGCATCCGTGATGTCGGGCGCGTCATTGGTGTGATAGGCGCTGTTGGCTGCGTCAAGCAGCTCTGCCAGTCGGGCCAGTTCGGTTTTGGCCGCCTGTTCTGACAAGTCTTTGGTCGGTGTCTGCGCGCTCACGTCTGTCCCCGCTTGGTTCTGGCCAAGAGATAAAAGCGCGCGCGCGCCGGGTCCAGCCATAGAAGACATATTCGGAAAAAGCGGGTCTGCCCTGCAGATGCAAAAAAACCGACGCAACGGATAACTGCGCCGGCTTTCGTGAACACGTTTGGGTCGGTTCAGGCGCCGATGGCCAACCGTGTGTCATCACCCTGCTCGACAGGTTCCGGGTCGCGCAGCACATAGCCACGGCCCCAGACGGTTTCGATGTAGTTTTCCCCACCTGTCGCCACGCTGAGTTTTTTGCGCAGCTTGCAGATGAAGACGTCAATGATCTTCAATTCAGGCTCGTCCATGCCGCCGTAAAGGTGGTTGAGGAACATTTCCTTGGTCAGCGTCGTCCCCTTGCGCAGCGACAGCAGTTCGAGCATCTGGTATTCCTTGCCCGTCAGGTGGACCGCCTTGTTGTCGACACTCACCGTCTTGGCATCAAGGTTCACAGACACGTTGCCTGTATTGATGACGGACTGCGAATGCCCCTTGGAGCGGCGGATAATGGCATGAATGCGCGCCACCAGCTCTTCGCGGTGAAAGGGTTTGGTCAGGTAGTCGTCGGCACCAAAGCCAAACCCCTTGATCTTGTTCTCCGTATCGTCCGCACCCGAGAGGATCAAAATCGGGGTTTCAACCCGCGCAAGCCGCAACTGGCGCAGCACCTCGTGCCCGTTCATGTCCGGCAGGTCGAGGTCCAGAAGGATCAAATCGTAATCATAAAGCTTGGCCAGATCGATCCCTTCTTCCCCCAAATCGGTCGCGTAGACGTTCAGGTTGGCATGGGTCAGCATCAATTCGATGCTTTTGGAAGTTGTCGGATCGTCTTCTACAAGCAGCACGCGCATTCAATCGGTCTCCACAATGGGTGTCGGTGTCGAACTAAACGTGAACTGAAAAGGTTAACCACACGTTACTACTGTGGGTTTTATACATTAACAACTTAAAGTTGTCTATACCTTTGTAAAGCGGTGGCCTTCAACGCCTCTTCTCCATGGTCCGAGACGGCCTTGACCCACCCTATAAACTCTTCTTCGCTTAGGGAATAACGCTCCAAAGCCTCGGTTTGTGTCAGCAGGCCGTACAGCACGCCGCGCACCACCGCCGCTTTGCGCGATGCAACCCAGCGGCGAGTGGCCGGGGGTGGCAAGTCGGCCCGAGTCAGCACAGTTCCGTCTGGCAAGCTGACCGCACGCGGTCCATCTACTTTCTTCAAATACATCGCACTGCTCATCATTACGTCCGGTGCACCATGCGCTTGCGACCCTAATGGCGGGTTAAACCCCCTCTTGAGACTATTTCGCATTTTCATATATATGCGCCCAACCCTCCCGGAGACGTCGTCATGCTTGACCATTCAGGTCCGCTCAACTCATTGGGCTTTGCCAAGGCCCCTGCCGACACGCGCGTTGTCGTCGCCATGTCCGGCGGCGTGGACAGTTCTGTTGTGGCCGCGGAACTCAAGGCGCAGGGATATGACGTGGTCGGCGTCACCTTGCAGCTTTACGACCATGGCGCGGCCCTGGCCAAGAAGGGGGCCTGCTGTGCAGGCATAGACATCCATGACGCGCGCCGTGTGGCCGAGGAAATGGGCTTTCCCCATTACGTTCTCGACTATGAAAACGTGTTCAAGGACGCGGTGATAGACGAGTTTGCCGACAGCTACCTAGGGGGCGCGACCCCGGTGCCCTGCATCCGCTGCAATGAGCGCGTGAAGTTCAAGGACCTGTTGGAGACGGCCAAGGACCTTGAGGCCGACTGCATGGCCACGGGCCACTACATTCAGCGCAAGATGGGCGAGGCTGGCCCGGAACTGCACAGTGCGGCGGACGCAAACCGGGACCAAAGCTATTTCCTGTTTTCCACCACGCCTGCGCAGCTCGACTACCTGCGCTTTCCGCTGGGGCATCTGCCGTCCAAGGACGACACCCGTGCGCTGGCCGCCAAATACGGGCTGCCCGTCGCGGACAAGCCCGACAGTCAGGACATCTGTTTCGTCCCCAATGGCGATTACGCCGCAGTGATCCGCAAACTGCGTCCGGAGGCCGCGGCACCCGGTGATATCGTGGACGTCGAAGGCCGCGTACTGGCGCGTCATGACGGTGTGGTCAATTACACGATCGGGCAACGCCGTGGCCTGGGCATCGGCGGATTGGCCGACCCGCTATACGTCGTCAAACTGGACGCAGACGCCCGTCAGGTGATTGTCGGGCCAAAAGAGATGCTGGCCACCCGCACTGTCCCGGTGCGCGAAGTGAACTGGCTGGGCGACGCACCATTTGCATCGCGCGACACATGGCATGTGGCGGTCAAGGTCCGCTCGACCCGCCCCCCCACGGACGCGGTGATTCGCCCGATCAGCGACACCGAAGCCACCGTCGAACTGGTCGCCGCCGAAGCAGGCGTGTCGCCCGGACAGGCCTGCGTGTTCTATGACCGCGAGACCAGCCGCATCTATGGCGGCGGGTGGATCCACAAGGGCTGAGCGCCACACCTTGCCTGCGCGCGCGCCTTGGGCTTATCTGAGCGCCTGACCAAACAGCGCACAGGGACGTCATGAAACTCGACACCACCAAGGCAATTGTGACAGGCGGGGCCTCTGGCCTTGGCGAGGCGACAGCCCGCTATTTTGCATCCCAGGGCGCGCAGGTGATGCTGCTGGACCGTGATGCGACGCGCGGGGCGCAGGTGGCCGAAGAGATTGGCGGCTGCTTTGCGCAAACGGATGTGACGGATGAGGGCTCCGTTCAGGCGGCAATTGATCTGGCCCTCGACAAGATGGGCGGCCTCAGCGCGGCAGTGAACTGCGCGGGGATCGCAGTGGGGATCAAGACTGTGGGTCGCAACGGGCCGCACCCCCTGCCCGCCTTTCAGCAGACCATCGACATCAATCTGGTAGGCAGCTTCAACGTCGCCCGCCTCGCCGCCGCTGCCATGGCCGGGAATGAACCTGAACCCGATGGCGCACGCGGGGTGATCATCAACACGGCGTCCATTGCGGCATTTGACGGGCAAAAGGGACAGGCCGCCTATGCCGCATCCAAAGGCGGGATCGTGGGCATGACCTTGCCCATGGCCCGCGATCTGGCAAGTTCCGGTGTGCGCGTGACGACCATCGCGCCGGGCATCTTCAAAACACCCATGCTAGCGGGCCTGCCAGAGGACGTGCAGGCCGCACTGGCCGCGGATGTGCCCAACCCGGCACGGCTGGGCGATCCATCTGAATTCGCGCGGCTGGCCGGGTTCATCGTCGAAATGGGATATCTGAATGGCGAGGTGATCCGCTTGGACGGCGCCTTGCGGATGCGATAAAGGACCGTTGCGATGTGGCAGGGAAAATTGCTGAGCATTCATACAACACGAGAGGCGCGCGCGCCCATGGTTAGCCAAGACATAGCCGAATTGATCGCCGGCGTTGGCATCGCCGGGGATCGCTATGCCAGGGGCATCGATACGGGCACCTATTCCGCTCAACCGGATGTGCGCGAAGTGACCCTGCTCGAGGTAGAGACGCTGGAGGCGCTGGCCCGTGACCATGACATCGTGCTGGACCCGCAGGAACACCGGCGCAACCTGACGACACGCGACGTGCCGCTCAATCACCTTGTGGGGCGGCTGTTCCGCGTCGGTGATGTGGTGCTGGAAGGCGGTCGGTTAAACTATCCTTGCCGTTACATCGACATGATCACCAAAAAGACGGTCTGCGATCTGCTCGAACACCGCTCGGGCCTCAACTGCCGCATTGTGACAGGCGGCATCATACGGCCCGGTGATCCGATCCAACTGGCATGACCGACGCACGGGATAGAATGGCGTCGGGTGTGTGGTATTCCTGCCTGGATACCGAATTCGAAGCGTTGCGCCTCCGGGCACTTGAGGCGGTACATGCGCACAATCACTTGCCGCCATCTGAGCGACGCACCCTGAGCGCTCCGCTGAAGGCGCTTTTTGCCGCGACAGGAGAAAACTGCCTGATCGAGGCGCCGTTTCACTGCTCCTACGGGATCAACATCCATTTGGGTGATGCGGTCTTTATCAACAGCGGCTGTGTGATCCTCGACAGCGCACCGGTGCACATTGGCGATGGCACCCTGATTGGAACGGGTGCACAAATACTCTGTGCGGATCACCACCGCGACCCCGTCAAACGTCGTGCCGGGATCGAACGGGCCGTCCCCGTTTCGATAGGATCGGATGTGTGGATCGGCGCGGGCGCGATTGTCTTGCCGGGAGTTACGATCGGGGACCGTGCCATCATCGGTGCAGGCAGTATCGTGACAAAAAGTGTCGAATCGGACGCAACGGTCGTTGGCAATCCGGGTCGCGCGCTTAAGCCGTGATCAGGCCGACGCCTTTTCCTCAAGCATCAGCCATTCCTCTTCGGCCTCATCCAGACGGGCCTGCCGCTCGATCAACGCATCCGTGGCCTTCTGGAACTTCACCGGATTTTCGGTGAACAGGTCCGGGTCACTCATCAACTCCTGAAGCTTGACGATCTCCGCTTCCAGCCGCTCCATCTCGGCAGGCAAGGCCTCAAGACGGTGCTTTTCGGTAAAGCTGAGGCCGGATCTGGTGGTCTCACCTTGCTTTAATTTCGCTTCAGAAGCTTTTGGTTTTGTTTTTTCTTCCCGTTTTTCCGCAGGGCGGCGCTGAGACTGATAGTCACTCCACCCGCCCGCATAGGCCGTGGCCTTGCCATCCCCCTCCATCGCGATGGTGGTGACCGTCACACGGTCCAGAAAATCGCGGTCGTGGCTGACCAGCATGACCGTGCCGTCATATTGGTCGATCAGGTCCTGCAACAGGTCAAGCGTTTCGACATCCAGATCGTTGGTCGGCTCGTCCAGCACCAGCAGGTTGCTGGGACGGGCCATAAGCTTGGCCAGCAGCAGACGCGCCTTTTCGCCGCCCGAAAGGGATCGAACGGGCGCGCGGGCCTGGGCCTCGTCAAAGAGGAACTCCTTGAGATACCCCACCACGTGCTTGGGCGTGCCGCGCACCATGACCTGATCAGCCTTGCCGCTCACGCGCATCTGTGGATCACCTGTCAGGCTGTCCCACAGGCTCATCTCCGGATCCAGCTGCGCGCGGGTCTGGTCAAACAGCGCAATCTCGAGGTTGGTGCCAAGGGTGACTGTCCCACTGTCCGGCGCCTCGCGCCCGATCAGAATGTTGAGCAGGGTCGTCTTGCCCACCCCGTTCGGGCCAACAAAGGCAATGCGGTCGCCGCGCTGGATGGTGAGCGAGAACGGCGCGACAATCACCTTGTCGCCAAAGGCTTTGGTGACGTCCTTGACTTCGATCACCTTGCGCCCGGACTTGGGCCCGGCCTCGAATGCCATGGCGGCCGTGCCCTGCCGCTTTATTTGCGCCGAGCGTTCAGCGCGCAATTCCTGAAGCGCGCGCACACGGCCCTGATTGCGTTTGCGGCGCGCACTGATTCCCTCCACCGCCCAGCGGGCCTCGGCCTTGATCTTGCGGTTGAGCTTGTGGCGCTGCGTATCCTCTTCAGCCCACGTGGTGTCACGCCAGGCCTCAAAGGCCTCAAAGCCCTTTTCCTGTCGGCGCACGATGCCCCTGTCGATCCAGAGGGTTGCGCGGGCCAGCGCCCGCAGGAAAGCACGGTCGTGACTGATGAGGACAAAACCCGCCCGGGTCGACTTCAACTCGGATTCAAGCCAGCCAATGGCCTCGATGTCCAGATGGTTCGTCGGCTCATCCAGCAGCATGAGGTCGGGGGCCTCGGCCATCAGTCGGGCCAGGGCCGCACGGCGACGCTCGCCTCCGGATGCGGTGGACACAAGACGCGCGGGATCAAACTTCAGCCCCTCACCAGCCCGCTCGACCTTGTAAAGGTCCGATGCGTCCAGCCCATGCATCGCGAAATCACCCAACGTGGCAAATCCCACCATGTCAGGGTCCTGCTCCATGTAGCCAACAGACACGCCTGGACCGGCGACAACCTCGCCCTTGTCGGCCTCGACCAGACCGGCCATCACCTTCATCAAGGTCGATTTGCCCGATCCGTTGCGCCCGACCAGCGCGACCCGGTCGCCGGGCTGGACGACCAGGGACAGGTCATCAAACACCGGATCACCGCCAAAGGTGAGCGAAATGTCGGACAGCTGCAAAAGAGGAACACGGGCCATGGGCGCCAGCTAGTCGCTCGGGCGCGCGGGGTCAACTCGCACGCCACCCCTTTTCTTTGGGTCAAAAATACCTCGGGGAGCACGAGGGGCAG
>JBCBDZ010000005.1:0-48603 GCA_038529225.1 Pseudomonadota bacterium
GCAATTCGCCCGCAAGATAGGCGACCTCGCGTGCCAAATGTGCGAACAAACGCTCAAATGCGATGGTCAGACCGCTTTGTGTTGCACTGCAGCATACTTGGACGTATCGCGGAGGTATGGCAAAATCACCCCTCTCCCCCGCTGCATGGATCGAAGCCGGTCTGACGCAACTGACGGCCTCCGGGCCTTTGGCACTGCGCGCCGAACCGTTGTCCCGCCACCTCAAAACGTCCAAGGGATCGTTTTATTGGCATTTCAAGGACGTGCCCGCCTTTCAGGCAGCCTTACTGGCCGAATGGAAAGAACGCACGATGGCGCAACTGGCCGAAGATGCAGAGATGGAAGGATCGGACACCGACAAGATGATCCGATTCGGTCAAAGCGTGCAGGGCGACACGGCAGGCCCTGCGCTGCGCGCGTGGGCACAG
Organism: Pseudomonadota bacterium; assembly: GCA_038529225.1. Taxonomy (GTDB): domain Bacteria; phylum Pseudomonadota; class Alphaproteobacteria; order Rhodobacterales; family Rhodobacteraceae; genus Tateyamaria. Next base: position 429 of record JBCBDZ010000005.1, read on the forward strand.
GCGGACAAATCCGTCGCCAAGACCATTGAAGCCGTCGATGCCGCCCGTCTCAAACAACTGATCGGCCTGATGAAGTCGATCGGCGTCAGCAACGACGACTTTGCCAAGGCGGCCTATGGCGCTCTCGTGGGTTTGAAACAGATGAAAACTGACGATGGCGACGCGCTCGTCTCCTTTGCTGCCCTTGTCGACCTGGTGATGGCACTCAAGTGATACGGATTGTTTCGGCGGCCTTGTTTGGGCTGATCCCGGCGTGCCAGTCGGACGAAACCGTCGCCGCCTATGGCGGAGCAGACGCCACATGGACCTTGGTGGAGCTTGATGGGGCACCGTTTTCAGAGCGGGCCACACTTGAGTTCGGTGCCGACGGGCAAGTGTCCGGCCAGGCGCCCTGCAACCGCTTCACCTTTACCAACACAGTGCCCTATCCCTGGTTTGAAACAGGTCCGGTTGCAGCAACCAAAATGGCATGCCCGAACCTCGAGGCCGAAAGCACGTTTTTTGCCAGCCTCAGCGCAATGACCCGGGTCGTTATCGGCGACGGCCAAATGGTCATGGCAAATGACGAGGGTGGCGAGATGGTGTTCACACCGTCCGAGTGAACGCATCCACAAAACGTGCGCGCGCGTCAGGTAAAGGTTTGTTGCCCAAGTCCGGCGCCAGATGACTGTTCAGGAAATATCCTGTCGTTTCCAATGCTTGCGCCACTTGCACATCGGGCGCATCGCCCACCCCGCGCAGCACATCGGGCAAGGGCAGCAAACGATCCGCCCAGGTTCCAGCAGCGTTGCGCGACACGGCTCGCCCCGTCTTGGGCGAGACATAGACCAGATCTTCAGTTCCGCCGGTCACGGCACAAGCGCTCAGATCAAGGCCAAAGCCCATGTCCTCAAGCAAGGCAACTTCCCATCGCAAATAGGCCAGCGGCCACACATCGTTTTGCCCGAGCAGGTCCAACAGTTGCTCGGTGCGTCGATAAAGAAGCGCATGCGCTTCGCGTTCGGGCAAGCAAAAACACAAGATACTGGTAACCGCATTCAGCCCTGCGAGCGCCAGCCGGTCGCCCATCACCAGAGCGGCACGGCTGCGCACCGGTTCGACCACAAAGGAGCCGATATGGTCTTCGAGCCGGGCACGCCAGGCCACATCCAGCTGTGCTCCGGGTTGCAGGATCGGAGCAACCTTGCGACTTGCGCCACCACGCACGACGCCGGCGTGGCGGCCCTTTTCCTCGCTGAACACGTCAATGATCGCGCTGGTTTCTCCGTGGCGGCGCACGCTCAGCAAGATCGCTGTGCCGCGCCACTCCATCTCAGGCCAGCCCGTCCTGTTCAAGCAGATGGCGACCCGCGCGGTCTTCGACTTCGATCACCCAAAGGTCAGGATCAAAGCCACGCTGGCGCGTGACAGCGGCATCCACGTCCGTCTCCGGGCCAGAGGCCAGTTCGGCCCAGACACGGGTGTCGCTCACCAGATCAAAAGAGCGCTGAAACAACACCGCATCCCCATCCAGCGTATTCAGTTTGATCAAAACAGCGCCGCCCGTGTCATCCCCATGCGCCACCACGAATGCCGGAATGTCCGCAAATCGCAGCCGCGCCAAATAGGCGTCCACCCAAAATCTGGAGGTCAGCCGCGCCACAGTGCGCCCCACTTCTCTGATTGAAGGAAATCCTGCCCCACTGCCCGACAGGTGACTTCGTCACCAAGATGGAAGGACCGGTCGGTGGATGTCTCAGGCATTTCCATCCTTGAAATTCAGCCCCATCTCCGAGTAACGCTCAGCCTCTTCCTGCCACTTCTCCCGGACCTTGACCTGCAGGAACAGATGCACTTTGCGCCCCAGAAATTCGGTCAACTCGGCACGGGCCGCCTGGCTCACGCTCTTGATCGTCTCACCCTTGTTGCCCAGCACGATGCCTTTGTGCCCATCGCGACTGACATAGATAATCTGGTCAACACGGGCCGTACCATCCTTGCGCTCTTCCCAACTCTCGGTCTCGACGGTCAGTTGATAGGGCAGTTCCTGATGCAGCCGCAGGGTCAGCTTTTCGCGGGTCATTTCGGCTGCAATCATGCGCATCGGCAAGTCGGCGATCTGGTCTTCGGGATAGAGCCACGGGCCTTCGGGAACCTGACCTGCCAGCCACTGGCGCAGTGTGTCGACCCCGTGTCCTTTTTCGGCGGATATCATGAAAGTCTCTGCAAAATCGAATTCCGCGTTCAGCTTTTCGGCCAGCCCCAGCAAAACAGGGGCCTCGACGCGGTCGATCTTGTTGATCGCAAGGGCGACCGTGCGCCCTTTGCCCACATCCGCCAGGCCTTCAAGGATGCTCTGAACACCTTCGCTCAGACCCCGATGGGCCTCGATCATCAGCACCACGACATCCGCATCCGCAGCGCCGCCCCATGCCGCGGCGACCATCGCGCGGTCCAGACGGCGGCGCGGTTGGAACAGTCCGGGCGTGTCCACGAACACGATCTGGCTGTCACCCTCCATCGCCACCCCGCGAATACGGGCGCGGGTGGTCTGCACCTTGTGGGTGACGATGCTGACCTTTGCCCCAACCATGCGGTTGAGCAAAGTGGACTTGCCTGCATTGGGCTCTCCGATGAGGGCGACGAAACCGGCGCGGGTGCTCATGTGTCTTGCTCCATTTGGGCCAACAGGGCCTTGGCGGCGGCCTGTTGTGCGTCGCGTTTCGACCCGGCCGTGGCCTCTGCCGTCTGACCACCTTCAAGTCGCGCCGAAATGGTAAAGACAGGGGCATGATCGGGGCCGGAGCGCGCCGTTTCCGCATAGACAGGCGGCGCAAGTCCTCGCGCTTGTGCCCATTCCTGCAACGCCGTTTTGGCATCGCGGGCGTCCTCTTCCACTCGGGTGATGCGTGTGCCCCACAGCCGCAGGATCAGGTCGCGCGCCGCGTCAAACCCACCATCGAGGTAGACCGCGGCAATGACCGCTTCGACCGCGTCTCCCAGCAAGGCTTGCTTGCGCCGCCCGCCTGACATCATCTCGGACCGGCCCAGTCTGAGCACATCGCCCAAGGCAACGTCACGGGCAACATCAGCACAGGTTTCCTTGCGCACCAGTGCGTTGAATCGTGGAGCCAGCGTGCCTTCGGGCGCGCTCTTGTCGGCCTCAAGCAGCGCTTCGGCCATCACCAGACCCAGCACACGATCACCAAGAAACTCCAGACGCTGATTGTCTTGGCGGGTGGCAGAGGACATCGATGCATGCGTCACAGCCTCGATCAGCAGATCAGGCGTGGCAAAACGGTGCCCGATACGGCCCTCAAAGGCTTGCAGGTCCGCGCCCAGCTTCACTCGATCCCCTTAAAGAACCGATCCCCGCGCCAGGTCCAGAAAAACAGCATCGACCGGCCTGCGGACGAAAACATGATCCGATCGGCACGGCCAATCAGGTTCTCATACGGAACAAATCCCACGCCACCAGCCAATTGGGCCAGACGGCTGTCCGAGGAGTTGTCGCGGTTGTCGCCCATGAAAAAGTATTCGCCTTCGGGCACACGGAACACCGACGTGTTGTCCGATCCCTGCACAGTGACGTTCAAAACCACATGAGACGTCCCGTCAGGCAGTGTTTCGACAAAACGCGACTTGGTACAGGATGCCCCCTGCCCGACCGCACCGCTTTCGCAGCGCGGTGTCAGCCCTTGGGGGCCTTGGGGTTCGAACACTTCGGAGAATGTGCCCGCCGTTTCTTGGGGCAGCGGTTCGCCGTTCAGGATCACGACACCGTCTTGCACCTGAACGGTATCGCCGGGCAGGCCAATCACCCGCTTGATAAAATCGGACCCGGAAATGGGGTGACGGAACACGACCACATCGCCGCGCTCGGGTTCCCCCGCCAATATCCGCGTATTGTCACGGTCCAGAAATCCGCAGATGGTCTTTGCATCAAGCCCGATCAGCGGGATCGAGGGGCACGAGGCATAGGAATAGCCATAGGCCATCTTGTTCACGAACAGGAAATCGCCGATCAGCAACGTCTCTTTCATCGACCCGGACGGAATCCAGAAGGGTTGAAAAAACAGAGTGCGGAAAACACCCGCGATCAGCAGCGCATAGACGATGGTCTTGATCGTATCGACGACACCGCCTTCTTTCTTTTCCTTGGCTGCCATCTGGCGCTCCTGCTCGGGTCTGATTTCAAGGGTACATGCGGGTGCCTGCCTGCACTGTCAAGCCGGACGCGCACGACGCGGCGTCTCTATGTCCGGTCACCGCCGATCGGGCGCGCTTCGATCAGCACAAAGGCCTGCGCCCAGGGATGGTCGTCCGTGAGGGTAACATGGATGATCGCCTCGTGGCCTTCGGGCGTCATCTGCGCCAGACGCTCTGCCGCCCAACCGGTTACATGCATGATCGGTTGCCCCGTGCGCAGGTTGCTTACCGCCATGTCTTTCCACGCGATCCCCATACGCAGGCCGGTGCCCAGCGCCTTGGAACACGCCTCTTTGGCCGCCCAGCGTTTGGCGTATGTGCCAGGGGTGTCGGCACGTCGTTCAGCCTTGGCCTGTTCGATGTCCGTAAACACACGGTTGCGAAACCGGTCGCCAAAACGTTCCAGCGTCTTCTCGATCCGCTCGATGTTGGCCAGATCTGTTCCAATTCCAAGGATCATTGCAGGCGCGCCGTCAGAACCTTGATGCTGGCAAAGCCAAAGAAGCCGGCAAAAGCCAGATCAAACCAGCGGCGCATGGATACATATGCTTCCACGATACGCGCGTTCGAAAACAGGAAGGCGTAGCCGATGAAAATCAGGATCGACCCCGCATAAAGCAGGCCAAAGCACTGAAACACCATCATCGGTCCTGCATTGACCGGCAGTGCAATCGCATAGATCGATCCCCAACTGAGGATCGCCTTGGGGTTGGTGATGTGGATTGCCGCCCCTTTGAGAAACAAGGTGCGCGCGCTGCCTGTGAACGGGGTTCCTGCGGCCGAGTCCTCGCCTGTCCATGCGCTTTTGAGCGCCTTGATGGCCAGCCAGGCAAGGTAAGCCGCCCCAGCATAGCGGATGATCTCGAACACCCAGACGTGGGCCAGCATGATGGCGGACAGACCCAAAGCGGCCGCAATGCCCCAGCTGGCCGAGCCTGCAAGAACGCCAAGGGCAAAAGCAAGACCGGAGTGACGCCCGGATGTCATTGCCGTCCCGGCGATCCCCATGGTGGCCGGGCCGGGTGAGCCGCCCGCCAAAAGCCATGCAATCCAAATGGCGATGAACTCAGGTCCCATCAGTTCAGCCTTTGTGCCTGGAATGTGCCGAGGTCAATCCGCCAGCGCACAGGAAGGGTCGGACAACAGCGCGGCTCGTTCGGACCCAGCATTGTGGTCGTCAGTTGAACGGCACCCGGAGAAAAGACGGCGTCACGCGGATCAAACCCGAACAGGTTGCCGACAACTCCGGCCAATCCCCAGCCACCCCCCTGCACCCGCACAAAGTGCCCCACAGCAATGCCTGTGTTCCCTGCTGCGCCCTGAATGATCGGATAGACGACGCCGATGGCCTGTTGAGCTTGTGCCGGGTCAACAGAGTCCGGCAACCAGAACGACCTTTCGAACTGCGCCCCCGGGGCAAGGGCCGACCCCAACAACTGATCAAGGTTTGGCCAGCTGGCTTGCGCGTGCAGGGAAGACCCCCACAGTATCAGCAGCAATACATAAAAAACTCTCATGCGGCGGTTGCGCTGCGCGCCTCGTCCATCAGACGGCGCATCTCGCGAATGGCCGGGTCCAGCCCACGGAAAATCGCCTCACCAATGAGAAAATGACCGATGTTCAACTCAACCGCTTCGGGGAATGCAGCGACGGGCTTGACCGTTTCATAGGTCAGACCGTGACCCACATGCACCTCAAGCCCAAGGTCATGGGCAAAGGTGCTCATCTCGCGCATCGCCTCCAACTCGCGGTCACGATCTTCAAAGCGGCCCTCGTGATGGGCGTCGCAGTAGGCGCCTGAATGCAGCTCGATCACTTGGGCACCGATGCGGTGCGCCGCCTCGATCTGACGTTTGTCTGCGGCAATAAAGATGGACACGCGGCATCCGGCCTCGCGCAAAGGTGCGATGTAATGGGCAAGGCGGTTTTCGTCACGAGCCACCTCAAGACCACCTTCGGTGGTGCGCTCTTCCCGCTTTTCGGGGACGATGCAGACTGCATGTGGTTTGTGACGCAGGGCGATGGCTTGCATCTCTTCCGTGGCCGCCATCTCGAAGTTCAAAGGCACACTGAGCACCTCCATCAGCCCCTCGATGTCGGCATCCGAGATATGGCGACGGTCTTCGCGCAAATGCGCCGTGATTCCGTCAGCACCGGCAATTTCGGCGATGCGCGCGGCGCGCAGCGGATCAGGCGTGTCGCCGCCACGGGCGTTGCGCACCGTGGCCACGTGGTCGATGTTCACGCCAAGGCGCAATTTGCCAGCATAATCGGTCATCGCAGATTCCCTTCTGATCGCTCACCGGCAACTTAGAACGTTCGCACAAAACTGGAAATGCAGCGCGGGCGATAAATTTCACCCGGACCGGGCCATCACTAGTCGGCTTTCTTCTTGCGATCGATGGACTTGGCCGCAGCCTTAGCTTTGATCGCTTCAAATTTTGCCTTGATGGCCCCCTTGCGCCGTTTCTGATAGGCACGGATCACCGGGACGGACAGATAGTAGAAAATGGTGGCAACAATGACGCCCGGGATGATTCCACCAATCAGATAGGGAAAGAAAATCTCATCGTAAAAGCGGGACAAGGCGGTCCAGTCGCGCGGTTCTCCCAACAGGACGTGTTTGAAATTCAGCCAAAGATCCCCACCCGCATCGACGAACTTGCCCCCGAACGAACGCTCGGTGCCTTCCTGCATCTCGGACCCAAGCAACCAGTGTCCGGTTTGCAGGGACACGATGCCGATGGGCACATATGTCAGCGGATTGCCAAAGAACGTGGCCATAAGACTGGCCAGGATATTGCCGCGCATGATCGTGGCAAAGAACATCGCCACAAAGAAATGCAGGCCATAGAACGGGGTGAACGTGGTAAAAACACCCGCCCAGATGCCACGCGCAATCTTTTCAGGCGTGTCGGGCAATCGTCGCACACGGTGGTTTACATACTGGATTGCACGCGACCAGCCGCCGCGTGGCCACACAAACTCCTGAAGCGAGCGAAAAAACGGCTTGGGGTCGCGGCGTTTGAACACCAATGTCTCGCCTTCCTCAAGCGGTCTGAGGCGACGGCGCCGCCCGTGCCCCATCCGGCGCAGGCTGACGATACCGCTCAATGGCCGCAACATCACTTTCTGCCGCAAGCGCGCCCACCAATGTGTGCAGATGCTCTGCGTCTCGCAGTTCCACATAGATCAGCAAACGGTAAAAGTCAGGTTTGCGATCCATAAACTCAAGATCCGAGATATTGGCCTGGCTCTCGCCGATCAATGTGCAAATTCGCCCCAGTACGCCGGCGTCGTTGCCGATGGTGACATCCAACGTCGCACCATAGACTGCGGCATGGCTGCCTTCGTGCCAATGCAGGTCCAGCCAACGGTCAGGCTGGTTTTCGTATTCGACGAGGCGCGCGCAATCGATCGCATGTACAACGACCCCTTCGCCGCGAAAGGTGATGCCCACGATGCGCTCGCCCGGCAGGGGCTGGCAACAGGTGGCGCGCTGAAACTTCTGACCCGGCAAAAGACCGATCACCGCGCGGCGCGCGTCAACCTGTTTGCCCGGTTTTGGCTGCAAATCGGGATAGATCGCCTGAACAACCTCCCGGCCTGTCAATTCGGCTGATCCCAGCCGCGCCAGAACTTCGTCCGCACTGCCAAGGCGCAACTGTTTGGCCGCAGCCTCCAGCGCCTTGTCCGTCGCCTTTTTGCGCACGTGCGCAAAGGCGGATCGCGCCAGTTCGCGCCCTAACGTGATGAACCGTTCGCGGTCCGCTTCGCGCAAGCTCCGCCGGATTGCCGTCTTGGCCTTGCCTGTCGTTGCAATGTCCAGCCAGGTGGTTTGCGGCGTTTGCCCTTCGGCGGTGATGATGTCGACGGATTGTCCGTTCTTGATCCGGGTCCACAAGGGGACGCGCATGTTGTCGACCTTGGCCCCAACGCAGGCATTGCCGATACGCGTGTGGATCGCGTAGGCAAAGTCAATGGGCGTGGCCCCGCGCGGCAGCTTGACCACCTCGCCCTTGGGCGTAAAGCAGAACACCTGATCAGAGTACATTTCCAGCTTGACTGCCTCGAGGAAATCCTCGTGATCATCTTCGCCGTCGAATTGTTCGGTCAGCTGCGCAATCCACTTGGCCGGATCAACGGCAAAAGGGTTCTTGCCGCGCACGCCGTCGCGGTAAGACCAGTGCGCGGCAACACCGGTTTCGGCGACGTCATGCATCTGGCCGGTCCGTATCTGCACCTCGACCCGCTTGCCATCGCGCCCCGACACCGTTGTGTGGATCGAGCGATACCCGTTGGACTTTGGCTGGCTGATATAGTCCTTGAAGCGCCCGGGCACCGCGCGCCATCGCTGGTGAATGGCACCCAGGGTGAGATAGCAGTCTTCTTCCGTGCCGGTGATCACACGAAAGCCGTAGATGTCGGACAGACGGGAAAAGCTCTGGTCCTTCTCCTGCATCTTGCGCCAGATCGAATAGGGTTTCTTGGCGCGACCGAACACTTCGGCCTCGACGCCCGCACTTTCCAATTCGTGACGCATGTCACCGGTGATGCGCTGGATCACATCGCCTGTTTCGCGTTGCATGGTGATAAAGCGACGGATGATGGACGAGCGCGCCTCGGGGTTCAGTACCTTGAAGGCGAGGTCTTCGAGTTCCTCCCGCATCCATTGCATCCCCATGCGACCCGCAAGCGGGGCAAAGATGTCCATCGTCTCTCGCGCCTTTTGCACCTGCTTTTCGGGGCGCATCGACCGGATCGTGCGCATGTTGTGCAACCGGTCGGCCAGTTTCACCAGAATGACACGCATGTCCTTGGACATGGCCATGAACAGCTTGCGAAAGTTCTCGGCCTGTTTGGTTTCGACACTACTGAGTTGCAGATTGGTCAACTTGGTGACCCCATCGACAAGCTTGGCGATCTCTTCGCCAAACATGTCAGTGACAATGGAATAGCTGGCCTTGGTGTCCTCGATCGTGTCGTGCAAGAGCGCCGTGATGATCGTGGCATCATCCAGTTGCTGTTCAGTCAGGATGGCGGCCACGGCAACAGGATGGGTGAAATAGGGTTCACCCGAATGGCGCATCTGACCCTCATGCATCTCGCCGCCAAACTTGTAGGCGGCGCGGATGAGTGCCTCGTTCGTCTTTGGATTGTAGTTTCGGACCAGTGCGATCAGATCGTCAGCAGAGATCATCCGGTCCGACCTGTGTCAAAGGGTTAACCCTGGCCTTGCGCCGCCATCAACTGACGCAACAGCATCTCTTCGGACATGCTGTCTTCGTCAGGCTTGTCGGCCTCGGTGCCCATCAGAAGCGCCATGGCGTCTTCTTCGGCTTCGTCGACCTCGATCTGGGTCTGGTTGGACTCGATCAGGCGCTCGCGCAGCTCATCAGCACTCTGGGTTTCATCTGCAATTTCACGCAGGGAAACGACAGGGTTCTTGTCGTTGTCGCGGTCGACAGTAATCGGTGCGCCCGCAGACACTTCTCGGGCACGATGGGCGGCCAGCATTACCAGCTCGAAACGGTTTGGAACCTTATCAACGCAGTCTTCAACGGTCACGCGGGCCATGCAGGTGCTCCAGATCAGCAATAAACGACAGAAGCCGCTTATCTAGGGGCGATTCAGCGAAATGACAAGCCGCTATTGCACGGGTTTGATGGATGCGCGTTCGGTCTCCGGCAGGGCCTCAAGCATCTGCGCAACCGTCTGGCGCAGGATCGGGTGCCGCCACTCCGGTGCAATCTCGGCCAATGGGACCAGAACAAAGCCGCGTTGATGCATCCGGGGATGCGGCAGGATCAACTGGCCGGGCGCTGTTTGCTGCTGTTGGTCAAAGGGCAGATCCATCCAATGGCGCAAGGTCGCCACGTCCGGCGATATCACCTCATCTATCGCCAGCAAATCCAGATCAATGATCCGCGCGCCCCACCGTTCTGCACGGCGTCGACCAAGGCGTGCTTCGATGGAATGCAAATTGGCAATTGTCTCGCGTGCGGTCCACCGCGTCACAATTGCAACAGCGGCATTTGCAAAATCGGGCCCGTTCCCGACTGGTACCGCAGGTGTCATAAAAATGCGACTTTTGGCGCGAATCACTGCACCCATTGTTTCCATCTCTGAAACAGCCAATTGGAGCGTTTCAGCAGGTGACCTCGCGTTAGATTGCATGTTTGACCCTAGGGCAACAAGCGATTGCGACCGGTTTTGCGGCAACTTTTCGCCCGTTTTGCCCTTACTAGAGTCTTGCGACATATTCAAAATCACCTATTTTCTCACAACCGCTTATACGAGAATTTACTCTCACACTCACAACACTCACGGAAAATCGTAAGCGGTGACCCGAATTTTCGGAAGGACGTTATATGTTTTACAAGGACGAACGGCTCGCGCTGTTCATCGATGGATCGAATCTTTACGCCGCAGCCAAAGCGCTTGGGTTCGATATAGACTACAAATTACTTCGGCAGGAATTCATGCGTCGCGGTAAATTGCTGCGGGCGTTTTACTACACTGCGTTGCTGGAAAATGACGAGTATTCGCCGATCCGCCCGTTGGTGGACTGGCTGAACTACAACGGCTTCACCATGGTGACAAAACCAGCCAAGGAATACACGGACTCCATGGGGCGCCGCAAAGTCAAGGGCAACATGGACATCGAACTGGCCGTGGATGCGATGGAATTGGCACCGCGCGTTGATCACATTGTTCTGTTCTCTGGTGACGGCGACTTTCGACCATTGGTCGAAAGCCTGCAACGTCAGGGCGTGCGTGTGTCCGTGGTTTCGACGATCCGCAGCCAGCCTCCGATGATTTCGGACGACCTGCGCCGTCAGGCAGACAACTTCATCGAACTGGACGAGTTGAAAGGCGTGATAGGACGCCCGCCGCGCGAAGTTCCGGCTGAACCGGCAGAACGGCTGCAAGCACAGGGTTAAGTCCCGGTGCATACAAAATGTCGGCGGGCTGGACCCGGCCCGCCGAACACCTTACCTCTGGATGCAAGACACGCCCGGAGATAACGCATGGCCAATCCCCCGCTGACCCTATTCCTCGCCGCCCCGCGCGGATTTTGCGCTGGTGTTGATCGCGCGATCAAGATTGTGGAGATGGCGATCGAAAAATGGGGCGCCCCCGTCTATGTCCGCCACGAGATCGTGCACAACAAATTCGTTGTGGATGGTTTGCGCGACAAAGGGGCCGTTTTCGTCGAAGAGCTCACAGACTGCCCCGATGACCGGCCCGTCATCTTTTCCGCCCACGGCGTGCCAAAGTCAGTGCCCGCCGCCGCGCAAGCCCGCGAGATGGTTTACGTCGATGCCACCTGCCCGCTTGTGTCCAAAGTACATATCGAAGCGCAACGTCACGCCGATGCAGGTCTCCAAATGATCATGATCGGCCATGAAGGCCATCCCGAAACGGTTGGTACCATGGGCCAATTGCCCAAAGGCGAGGTGCTGCTGGTCGAGACAGTCGAGGACGTCGCAACGGTCATGGTGCGCGATCCGTCCCGCCTTGCTTTTGTGACCCAGACCACCCTTTCGGTGGACGACACCGCCGACATCGTCGCCGCCTTGCAAACCCGTTTTCCCGGGATCGTAGGTCCGCACAAGGAAGACATCTGTTACGCCACCACCAACCGCCAGGAAGCAGTCAAGGCGATGGCGCCCAAATGCGACGCCATGCTGGTCGTGGGTGCACCAAACTCGTCAAACTCCAAACGACTGGTCGAGGTCGGCGCGCGCGCAGGGTGCGCCTATGCCCAACTGGTTCAACGGGCCAGCGACATCGACTGGCGCAGTCTCGAGGGGATTACATCCGTCGGCATCACCGCAGGTGCATCCGCGCCCGAAGTCCTGATCAACGAAGTGATTGAGGCCTTTGGCGCGCGGTATGACATGACTGTGGAAGTGGTCGAAACGGCCGTTGAGAACGTGGAGTTCAAAGTTCCACGGGTTCTGCGTGAGCCTGCTTGACCGAGGCGGCATGTCCGTCGTGTGGGAATGGCACGACGGCAGCTATGACCGGGCGCGCATTGAGGCAGATGCCAGCGGCTGGACGGTTTCGGGGCGGCATGGCGACACGCGGTACCTGATGAAAATTGACGAAAACGACTGCTGTCGGTCTCTGGAAGTGACGTCGGACGCCGATGCACTGACCCTGAACCGAACGAGGGCGGGCTGGATGACTTCAGATGCCGAGCTGATTGCGGACAGCGCAGATTGCGTCGATCTTGATTTAGGCTGGACGGCACTGACCAACACCTTTCCCATCCGACGCCTGAAGGAAACAGGCCAGTCACAAGGAACATTCCCCGTCATCATGATCGGCCTGCCTGACCTTGCCTGTCGCGTGGTGACGCAATCCTACAGCAAACAGGGCGACGGCTGGTTGTATCAAAACACGGAAAGCGGCTATGCAGCATTGCTGAGAGTAGACCGACACGGGCTGGTGACATCCTACCCCGACCTGTGCACCCGAAAGGATCTTGGCCTGTGATATCACTTCAATTCCTGCTGACGGCACTGGTGGTGGTGATCGCGCCCGGCACAGGCGTCATCTACACCCTTGCGCTTGGCTTGGGTCAGGGGCGACGTGCCGCCCTTTGGGCCGCACTGGGGTGCACGTTCGGGATTGTGCCGCATCTTGCTGCCGCGACACTTGGTCTGGCGGCAATCCTGCATACCTCGGCACTGCTGTTCAACATCGTGAAATTTGCCGGGGTTGCCTACTTGCTCTACCTTGCATGGGGCAGTCTGCGCGAGGGCGGAGCACTCGCCATCTCATCCGAGACCAAGGCGGAAGCAGGGTGGCGCATCGCGCGACGCGGGGCCTTGATCAATATCCTGAACCCCAAGCTGTCTATCTTCTTTCTGGCCCTGCTGCCGCCGTTCCTGTCTGGCAACACGGCCACGGCCACGGCGGAAATGGCCCTTCTGGGCGTTGTCTTCATGGCCATGACATTCGCAGTCTTCATTCTTTACGGTACGTTCGCCGCCGCCGCGCGCCAATGGATCCTGGGTTCTGAAACGGTGATGCGCTGGCTGTCACGCAGCTTTGCCGCCATCTTTGCAGCACTGGCAGGTCGGCTGGCACTGGAGCGGGCGTGAGCGAGGATTGGCAGACATTTGACGGGGTGATCGAACCCATGGAATGGGGCAAGAACACGTACACCGTCCTGCGCATCCCGGATGACGTCGTGGCTGCGCTCCCGGATGGCACGCGGCGGGTGGAAGGCGAGTTTGGCGATTTTCCGATCAACCTTGCGCTCACCAAGGCACCCGCAATCGACGGCACCTTTGTGTACACGGGCAAAGCACTGCTGAAAGAATCCGGCCTTGAGGTCGCAGAACCGTTTGAGGCCCGCATTCGGCCCGTTGATCCAAATCTGGTCGAAATGCCCGATGATGTCAGCGCCGCCCTGCTTGCGGCAGGACGCACCGCCGCGTGGAACAGTCTGACCCCTGGAAACCAGCGCGGCCGCCTGCACGCTGTCAACGCGGCCAAGCGGGCCGACACCCGTGCCCGACGCATTGCAACGCTGATATCCGAACTATGACACAGATCCCCCGTGCACCCCTGATCCTGGGGCTCCTTGGCCTCATCCCTTTCATCTGGGGTGCAGCATCTGTGATGGTCGATGACTTTGCCGCCCTTGGTCTGCAATACCTTGGCCCGCGTTTCATCGGGCCTTATGTGCAACTGGCCTACGGAACGGTCATCCTGTCATTCATGTCCGGCGTCCTTTGGGGCTTTGCGACAAAAGCCAGCGGCGCGCAGGCGGCGACGGGCTATTCCCTGTCGGTCCTGCCCGCACTTTGGGCCTTCTTCATGATCGGCGGCGGGCCGACTGCCGCCGCCATCAACCTGATCTTTGGCTTTCTCGGTGTCTTGATGCTGGATTTCGCCTTTTTCCGCTGGGGGCTCACACCACCGTGGTGGATGGGCCTGCGCATCCTTTTGACGGCCATCGTTGTGGCCTGCCTGACCGTGACGGTGATTTGACATGAGTGACGCTGAAACCCTGTCCGTCTACGCGGCCAAAGCCGCCGAATACGCCAAACTGACCAGCGGGGAGGAAGCCAGCCCCAGCCTGCTCCGCTTTATCTCTGAACTGCCCCAAGGCGCACGCACGCTCGATATCGGCTGCGGACCCGGCTTTGCCGCGGGCGCAATGGCAGCGGCCGGGATGGAGGCCGAGGCCTGGGATCCGGTGCCCGAAATGGTTGCAATGGCGGCTGAACGCGAGGGCGTCACGGCGCGCGGGGCAACCTATTCTGATTTGAATGACGAGAACGTCTATGATGGCATCTGGTGCAATTTTTCCATGCTGCACACTCCCCTTACTGCGTGGCCTGACCAGTTTGCCGCCATCGCCCGGGCCCTCAAGCCTCGTGGCCTTATGCATTTTGGAACCAAACTGGGTGTGGGCGAAAAGCGGGACAGTATCGGGCGGCTTTACTCCTACATGACCGAAAGTGCGCTGTTGGCCCTGCTCGGCCAAACCGGTTTCACCGTCGAGTATTCGCGCACCGGCGAGGAAAAGGGGCTGGACGGCAAACTGGCGACCTTCATCGTCTTGCAGGCGCGCAAAGATGCCTGAGTTGTTTGCCTACACGGACGGCGCATGTTCCGGCAATCCCGGCCCCGGTGGGTGGGGTGCCTTGCTGCGTGCGATGGATGGCGACCAGATCGTCAAGGAACGCGAGTTGAAAGGCGGCGAGGCACAAACGACCAACAACAAGATGGAGTTGATGGCAGCCATCTCAGCGTTGGAGGCATTGGAACGGGCCAGCACCATCACAGTGGTCACCGACAGCAACTACGTCAAAAACGGGATCACAAGCTGGATCCATGGGTGGAAGCGCAACGGGTGGAGGAATGCTGCGAAAAAGCCCGTGGCCAATGCCGAACTGTGGCAGCGACTGGATGACGCGCAAGCCCGCCACAACGTGACTTGGAAGTGGGTCAAGGGGCACGCAGGGCATGCCGAAAACGAACGGGCCGACGAGTTGGCGCGCGCCGGAATGGCGCCGTTCAAGCCGAAGTAAGGCGCCTTGCAGCGAACCGACGAAGGGGAAAGTTCGGCGCATTCTCCCCCGCTGCCGTGCCTGCATCCATAGGCGAAGAACCGGCAAAACTCTGATTTGCAACAATTTTTACGAAAGATACGTTTATTCAAACGCTGTATACAGCCAATTGTGACATGCAGCCGAAATTGTTCCCCTGACACATCCGTCCCGCGCCAAAGCATACCGGATCAAAACGGAAGGGACATCAAGATGAACGTCAAGGCCAACACAACACCAGTCCTGATCACAGCAATCGCCAGCTTGATCATGTTGATCACCCTTTTGCCCATACAGGGAGACACCGCCGCGCCGATACTGGTGATCGAAGACTACGAAGAGGTGCCTGCGCGGCCTTAGCGTTTGCGCCAGTGGGTGGGCACGATAATCAGCGCGCCCACGGACGACACGATGGCGTTCAGACCCGGGCTGCTAAAGCCAAAGCCAAACATAAGGCGCACGAAGTAGAACAGAAATGCGCCGCCCACGCAGATGATAATCGACTGCAGGATTCCGTTGCGGGTAAAGCCCGACTTTTCCGCCAGGTAACCGACGATACCTGCAATGACGACAGTGCCGATGATGGTGGGAAACATGGGCCGCTCCTCGCTTACAATCGCGTGCCGCGGGGCACCGGGGTGCCACGCAAAAACACCTCCGCATCCTGCGCCCCTTTGCCGGCACGTTGCAAGCGCGTCAGGCGCACCGCGCCGGTTCCGCACGCCACGGTCAGCGCATCATCCAGCACCAAACCCGGCGTTCCCTCACCATCGACGCGCAACGATTCCAGAACCTTGATGCGCGCACCATGCCGTTCAAACCACGCACCGGGAAAAGGTGACAGGCCACGGATGAGCCGATCAACTTCCGGTGCGGAACATTTCCAGTCAATAGCCGCCTCGGACTTGTCGATCTTGTGGGCGTAGGTCACGCCAGCGTCAGGCTGGGCCTCGGGTGCGAGGTCAGGCAGTCGTGCCAACGCCGATACGATCAACGTCGCGCCGATCGCTGACAGGCGATCATGCAACACCGCCGTTGTTTCGCCCGCCTCAATCGGAGTGGCTTGGCGCAGCAGGACCGGCCCGGTATCCAGACCGGCCTCCATCTGCATGATGCACACGCCCGTCTCTGCATCCCCCGCCATAATGGCGCGGTGGATCGGAGCGGCGCCACGCCATCGCGGCAACAAGCTGGCGTGAACGTTCAGGCACCCGAGCGTCGGGGCGTCCAGTATCGGTTGCGGCAGGATCAACCCGTAGGCCACGACAACAGCGATCTCGGCCTCAAGCGCCGCAAATTCCGCCTGCGCGCCGGCATCACGCAATGACACCGGATGCCGGATAGGCAAGCCGAGTTCTTCCGCACGTGCCTGAACGGGACTGGGGCGTTCCTTTTTCCCACGGCCCGCAGGCCGGGGTGGTTGGGAATAGACACAGACAATGTCGTGACCCGCGGCGTGCAAGGCGTCGAGTGCCGGAACCGAAAAGTCTGGCGTACCCATGAAGACGACACGCATGTCAGCTGACCTTGCGCGCACGGCGCAACAGCATGTCACGTTTGACCCGGCCCAGATTGTCAAAATACATCCGACCCGCCAGATGGTCGATCTGATGCTGAACCGATCGCGCCTCAAGCCCGGTGAAATCACGACGGTCGTAGACCCCGGACGCGTTCAGAAAGCGGACGCTGATCTCTTTGAACCGCAAGACCTCCGCATGTACGCCCGGCAAACAGGGGCTGGCCTCGAAGCCGGCTTCCTGAGCCTCGCTTGATGCCAGAATTTCCGGGTTGGCGAGCAGGATGCGGCGTGAGCGGTCTGGGGTGACGTCTACAACCGCAAGGCGCTGCATTACGCCGATCTGCGGGGCACCCAGGCCAATGCCCTGCCCGGGCATGGCATCCATCGTGTCGACCATATCGGCCCAGATGCTGTGTATCTCGTCGGTGATTTCGGTCACATCCGCAGTCGGCATCCGAAGCCGCTTGTCGGGCCAGCGCAGGATCGGGCGAACAGGCATCAGGCAGCCCTGTAGGCGGCCAGAATGTCCGCCCGTTGCGCGTCATCCACCCGATCCAGTGTCATGATCCCATCCAGATGATCCAACTCGTGCTGAGCACATAGTGCTGCAAAACCGGTCAAATCCTTTTCGTGCACCCGGCCCGAAAGATCGGTCCAGATCATGCGCACATCTGTGGGGCGCGTCACGTCTGCGGTGACGCCGGGGATCGACAGGCATCCCTCGGCACTTGTGGTCTCTTCGCTCCCGCGCGAAATGATCTCGGGATTGATACAGATGACAGGTGTGGCAGTGCCCTCTTTCCATGTCGCATCCATCACGAACAAACGTTTCAGAACGCCAACCTGAGGGGCGGCGAGACCACGTCCCGGTGCAGAATACATGGTCTCAAGCATGTCGGCGGCCAGCACGCAAATGTCGTCTGTTATGGCCTCAATGGGCGTACACATCGCACTCAGTCCGCCGTCAGGCCACATCAGAATCGGACGCACGCTCATGCCTTTTCCCGGGCCTTTTCACGTTTGTACTTGACCATTTTGCGGGTCATCATCTGGCGTTTGAGCGGTTTGAGGTAGTCTATGAACAGTTTGCCCTCGAGGTGATCAATCTCGTGTTGCACGCATGTGGCCCAAAGCCCATCCATCCCTTCGGTATGTTCCACACCGTTCTCGTCCATCCAGCGCACTTCGACTTCTGCCGGGCGGGTCACATCGGCAAACAGCTCGGGGATGGAAAGGCAGCCTTCTTCGTAGACATTGGTTTCGTCAGAAGAGGCGATCACCTCAGGGTTAAACATGATCAGCGGACGGGGCGTTTCCCCTTCGGCCTTGACGCAATCAAGAACGATCAGGCGGCTCAATACGCCGACCTGTGGCGCGGCAAGGCCAATTCCGGGCGCCTCGTACATCGTGGACAGCATTTCATCCGCCAGCGCGCGCAACTCATCCGTAAGGTCGCTTACCGGCTCTGACGTTTTCTTCAAACGCGGGTCGGGGTGCAGGATAATGGGACGTTTCATGCACCCGATGTAGGACAAGACGATGCGGGTCGCAATGTCCCCTTGCGCTCGGGAGGGGCGTTGATAGCTTGCGCCGACTCATGTTCAGGAGGCCTCCCATGAATTTTGACGAGATTATCGACCGGAAGGGCAGTCATTGCGTCAAATGGGACATGATGGAGAAGATCTATGGCGTGCCACAGGACACAGGCCTGGCGATGTGGGTGGCAGACATGGATTTCAGGCCCCCTCAGTGCATTCTTGACGCTGTGCAGGCGCAGGTAGATCATGGTGTCTTCGGGTATTTCGGGGACGACAGCAAATATCGCGCAGCGATCCAGTGGTGGATGGAAAACCGGCACGGCTGGTCGATCGAACCAGATCATATCTTTTCAACTCATGGTCTGGTGAACGGCACCGCGATGTGTGTGGACACATTCACGAGGCCGAATGACGGGATCGTCTTGTTCACCCCGGTGTACCATGCCTTTGCAAAAGTGATCAAAGCCAATGGGCGGCGGGTCGTGGAATGCGAAATGATCCAGACTGACGGGCGCTACGAGATGGATTTCGACGCCTACGACGCTCAAATGGACGGCTCTGAACGCATGGTCATCCTGTGCTCGCCCCACAATCCCGGCGGCCGGGTCTGGACCCGGGCAGAATTGGCCGGGGTTGCCGCATTTGCAAAACGTCATGAACTGATCATCGTGTCAGACGAGATCCACCATGACCTTGTCATGCCCGGTCACGTCCATATCCCGATGTCAGCCATAGACGGCATCGAAGATCGGCTGATCATGATGACGTCAACCAACAAGACGTTCAACTTGTCCGGTTCGCATATTGGCAATGTGATCATTGCTGATCCCGACCTGCGCGCCAAATTCTCCGCCCGCATGATGGCTCTGGGAATGTCACCCAATGCCTTTGGGCTGTTCATGGTCACGGCAGCCTATTCACCCGAGGGTGCCGCGTGGGTGGATGACCTGATTGCCTATCTTGACGGCAACCGTCGTCTTTTTGATGCCGGCATCAGCGCGATCCCCGGCCTCAAATCCATGGATCTGGAGGCCACGTATCTGTCATGGGTCAGCTTTGAGGACACCGGCATGACGCGCGAGGAATTCACGCGCCGGGTCGAACAGGACGCCCGCATCGCCGTCAATCACGGACCGACATTCGGCAAGGGTGGCGAGAACTGGCTGCGGTTCAACATCGCAACGCCCCGGGCGCGGGTACAAGAAGCAGTGGAGCGTCTGGCAGCGGCCTTTGGCGACCTGCAGTAACAGCCGCTACCGCTGCACCTCGATCAAGGCGACAGGAGCGTCCTCGGCCCGTTCGAAATCCAACGGCGCAGTGTTTGACACCGCTGTCAGCTGTTTGAACTCGAACCGCATCTCGCCCATTTCTTCCTCCGAGGCGATGATCAGGCACTGAAACAGGTGGATCGCGCCGTCATACAAGTCGACATAGCCACGCAAGTTCGGTGCAGTCTCTGCATCCACGGAAAATCCGGTATCCCACATCCGCAGAACAGGATGCTGCTTGCCATCGGCCAAAATGCGCAACCTTGACGCTGATTTCAGCGACTGCACCCGGGCGTTGTCCAATCCGGCTTGAACCTCCTTGGGGACAAAGGTTGACATGGCCGAAGCTCCTTCTTGGTCTTGCATGGGAAAAGATGCGTCAAACATCGGCGCCGTCCAGTTAATTCGGGCGGGATTGCGCGAACCGTGCCGATTGTGGCTTTCCCGTGACTCATCTGCTGTGCAGGGACGCAGGTGATCTGCGCGCAAAGGCCTGTATATGTTGGGTTTTACGTGGTTTAATCCAAGTTAGGAAACAAAGCGGAGAGACCCGATGGGATTGTTGATCGACGGCGTTTGGGCTGACCGGTGGTATGACACCAAATCCACCGACGGGGCGTTCAAGCGCAAGGACGCCGTGTTCCGCAATTGGGTCACGGCAGATGGCAGTGCGGGCATCTCAGGCGCGGCTGGGTTCAAGGCGGAAAGCGGGCGGTATCACTTGTATGTCTCTTACGCCTGCCCATGGGCGCACCGCGCTCTGATCTTTCGCACGCTCAAGGGGTTAACTGATCACATCACGGTTTCAGTCGTGCATCCCGACATGCTGTCGGACGGCTGGACCTTTGAAAAGGATGATCACGGTGCAACCGGGGATGACCTGTTTGGCCTGCCTTTCGCCCGCGATATCTACACCCGCGCAGACCCCAAGTTTACGGGCCGGGTGACCGTGCCGATCCTGTGGGACAAGACACAGAACACGATTGTCAGCAATGAAAGCTCCGAGATTATCCGGATGTTCAACGCGGCCTTTAACGGGATCACGGGCAACTCGGACGACTATTGGCCCGAGGCAATGCGCGACGCCATCGCGCCAGTGAACGACCGCATTTACGACACGCTGAACAACGGCGTCTACAAATCCGGCTTTGCCACAACCCAGGCGGCCTATGATGCCGCCGTGCATCCGCTATTCGATACGTTGGACTGGCTCGACGCCCGTCTGTCAGAAAACAGGTACCTCATGGGCGATCAGATCACCGAGGCTGACTGGCGCCTGTTCACGACCCTCGTGCGCTTTGATGCGGTTTATCACCTGCACTTCAAATGCAATCGTAAACGCCTGATCGATTATCCTAACCTTTGGGCCTATACGCGCGCGCTGTACCAGTGGCCGGGTGTAGCAGACACGGTCAACATGCACCACATCGTGCGCCACTATCACTACAGCCACGAAACCATCAATCCGCACCGCATCATCCCCATCAACCCGCAGATTGACTTCATGGAGCCGCACGGGCGGGGCTAGTTATGGCCGTAATGGGCGACCATGGCCGCAAGGTCTTCGGGCGGGGTACCTGCGGGCAGGAAGGCGCAGGCATTGCTGGCGTGATTGAAGATCGACCCATCTGAGAAAAAGGTCGTATCAGTCACGAAAATGACGCGAGCCTCGGGCTGTCGGTAGCTTGCAAAGTCCGCCACAGCCAGCGCGCTGCCTTTTTCCAGAACCAGATCCAGCACGATGATGTCAGCCGTTTCGGTGGAAAGATGTGCGACCGCATCATCCTGACAGCAAGCTTGCGTCACAGCATAGCCTTGCCTCTCAAGGTGCCGCATCCAAAGCTTACGCAGTTCCGGGCGACTCTCTACGATCAGAACTTTCATCTTGTCTCCAGAGCTTGCAGACCAACAGCTCATGGGCAGTAAGTGCGGCCCAATCCATTAACAATTCGTTAATGACGCGCTTAATTGCTTAACGCCAGCGCATCGACTTGCCAAAATCGCGTCAATCCGCTTTTTGCGGGCGTAAAACCGCCGATGATCGGCACATGAACGGAGACTCTGGGGCGTGACGACCAAACGCGATCATGGAGGTGGCCTTGATGCTGCCATTCGCCAATTTGGTGGGCGGCGTGCGGATTGGATCGATCTTTCGACCGGCATCAACCCGGTGCCCTATCCCGTTCCGGCCCTTTCAAAGGAGGCCTGGACTGCCCTGCCCGACACGGGCATGGCCGACGCTTTGCGAACCGCCGCCATGACCTTCTGGGACGTACCAACAGGCGCAAATGTTCTGGCCGCCCCCGGCGCATCCGCCCTCATCGCGCAAATGCCACGCCTGATGCCCCCGTCATCTGTCCGCATCCCCCATCCAACCTACAACGAACACGCCGCAAGCTTTTCGAACTGTGGCTGGCAGGTTCAGCCTGATGGGGACGCACAAGCGCAGGTGCTCGTGCATCCAAACAATCCTGATGGGCGGGTCTGGACAGCCTGCGATCTCACAACTCCGTTCAGCATCATCGACGAGAGCTTTTGTGATGTGGCCCCCGAACACAGCCTCGTCCGGCAGGCTGCACAACCCGGTACACTTGTGCTCAAGAGTTTCGGAAAATTCTGGGGCCTTGCCGGGCTCCGTCTTGGCTTTGCCATCGGGGACCCGGCATTGATCGGGCAATTGCGCGAGATGCTTGGGCCGTGGCCCGTGTCAGGTGTCGCGCTGGAGATTGGCGCGTATGCCTTGCAGGACGCTGCGTGGGCAAGGGCGACGCGCAAACGGCTCGCGAAGGACGCGGAGCGGCTGGACACATTGATCTGCGATCAAGGTGCAACGCTTTTGGGCGGGACACCTCTGTTCCGCCTTTATCAGGTAGACGATGCGGCCATCTGGCAGGATCGGCTGGCACGCCATCATATCTGGACGCGCATTTTTCCCTATGCCGACAACTGGATTCGACTGGGCCTGCCTGCGCCTGACGGGTGGGACCGGCTTGAGGCCGCGTTTTGAACAGCCTGCTTCTGCTTGCGCTCGGTCTCGTTCTGGATGCGGCAATGGGCGAACCAAGGTGGCTTTGGTCCCGCATGCCGCATCCCGCGGTGCTCATGGGGCGGGTGATTTCAATGTTGGATCACGCTCTGAACCATAGTGAGATGCAGCGCGCCAAGGGCGTCGTCGCTCTGCTTGTTCTGGTGATGCTGGCGGGGATCATCGGATGGCTGCTTCAACTGCTTGGCCCAGCGGTCACGGTGATCAGTGCCGCGATTCTGCTTGCGCAGAAATCACTGGTCGACCATGTCGGCGCCGTGGCCGCTGGCCTGCGCCAATCCGAAGAGGCTGGCCGCAAAGCCGTGGCCATGATCGTAAGCCGCGATGTCTCTGCGTCCGACAGTGCGGCCACCTCGCGCTCGGCCATCGAAAGCCTGTCGGAAAACTTCAGCGACGGGGTGATCGCACCGGCGTTCTGGTTTGCAATCGCTGGCCTGCCGGGTATCGCCATTTACAAGGCGGTCAACACCGCTGACAGCATGATCGGTTATCGCACGCCCCGATACGCCGCCTTCGGCTGGGCGGCCGCCCGGTTCGACGATGTGCTGAACTGGGTGCCCGCGCGGTTGACGGCAGCCCTGATCGCCATGGCAGGACGCAGCTCAGGCACATGGAGGCGCGTGCAACAAGATGCAAGGCTCCACCGCTCCCCCAACGCAGGCTGGCCAGAGGCCGCCATGGCGCACACGCTCAACATCGCCCTTGCCGGCCCGCGCAGCTATCATGGCGAGGTGCAGGACCTCGCATGGGTCAACGGTGCGGGCCGTCGCACCCTTGCCCCCACGGACATTGACGCCGCCATCGCAATCGTGTGGAAAGCATGGGGGCTGGCACTGGCCCTGTGTGCAGCTATCGGAGGACTGGTATGGGTGTTTTGACGCGGGCAATGGCGGGGTTGGCCTTGTGTGCGCTGCCGCTTGGCGCATGGGCCCAGTGTGGCGGCGGCTTTGACGCGTTCAAGTCCGGGCTGGCGGCCGAGGCAACAACGCGCGGCATCGACAAAAGCACCGCTGATGCGTTTCTGGAGAGCGTACAGCAGGACCCCAAAGTGCTGCGCGCAGATCGCGCCCAAGGTGTGTTTCAACGCCCCTTCATCGACTTTTCGCGCCGCTTGATCTCGCAAAATCGCATCGATGCAGGGCGCGCAAATGCCCGCAAGTACAACAGCATCTTCGACCAGATCGAACAGCGTTACGGTGTGGACCGGCACGTGCTGTTGGCCTTCTGGGCCTTCGAGACGGATTACGGGGCGTTTCAGGGGGATTTCAACACGGCCAACGCCCTCGTCACCCTTGCCCATGATTGCCGTCGCCCCGACCTGTTCCGCCCGCAAGTCTTTGCCGCGATGGAACTGTTCGCCCAAGGCGGGTTTGATCCGCGCCGCACCACGGGCGCATGGGCGGGCGAGATCGGTATGGTGCAAATGCTGCCGCAGGACATCCTGATCAACGGTGTGGACGGGGACGGGGATGGAACGGTCCGCCTTAAAACCTCTGCCCCGGATGCGCTGATGTCGGGAGGCAAGATGCTGCAACACCTTGGCTGGCGCGCAGGGGAGCCGTGGTTGCAGGAGGTCACGGTGCCTGCACAAATGGACTGGTCGCTGAGTGGTCTGGGCACCGTCAAGTCAGCGCAGGACTGGCAGGCAATTGGCGTGCGGGCACGCAACGGGTCGCTGGCCAACCTGCCCGCGTCGCTGATCCTGCCGCAGGGACACAAAGGGCCTGCCTTCCTCGCCTATCCGAACTTCAACGTGTATTTCGAGTGGAACCAGTCCTTTACCTACGTGCTGACAGCAGCCTATTTCGCGACCCGTCTGGACGGTGCCGCAGTCTATGACGCGGGCACCCCGGACACGGGTCTGGACAGCAACGCGATGAAACGGCTCCAGACAAAGCTGCAAGCGCGCGGCCATGACGTTGGGAATATAGACGGAATCCTGGGTGCCGGAACCCGCGCCGCCGTGCAGGCGGAACAGAAACGGCTGGGCCTGCCCGCAGATGCCTGGCCGACACCCGCCCTGCTCAACGCGCTTTAGGGGCGGATCGGAAACCGCTCGCCCTTTTCGGTCAGCATCACGTAGCGACCGGCGTTCTCGACATATCTGTCGCAGCGGCCAAACCCATTGCGATAGGCGATACAGACCGTACCGTCTTCGGCAATTTCATAGCTGCCAAAGGCGGTGCCGCCTCCGTTTGCATAGGTATAGGAATAGGCACCCCCGGCTGAAAACTTGGATTGGCCGTCGTCGAAATAGACCAGGGTGTTGCCGTTGAGCAGTTCGGACACAGCGGTACGGTCCAAAACCGTGTCAGACGCGCGCACCGCCCAGTCCTGCGCGGACAGGGGCGTGGCGAAGCAAAGAAGAAATGGGATCAGTCGCATGTCCGGAGGCTAGCATGGGACGCATGCGCGTTGGGGTCACGTCATGGTGACTGGTGTCAGGCGACCAGTGTCTCGGCCTTTTTCAGATCAACCGACACCAACTGGCTGACCCCCTGTTCGGCCATCGTTACACCGAACAGACGATCCATGCGCGACATTGTGACGGCATGGTGCGTGATGATCAGGAAACGGGTGTCGGTGCGGCGACACATCTCGTCCAGCAGGTCACAGAACCGGGTGACGTTTGCGTCGTCCAGCGGCGCGTCCACTTCGTCCAGAACACAGATCGGTGCCGGATTGGCCAGGAACACGGCAAATATCAGGGCCATAGCAGTGAGCGTCTGCTCACCGCCACTCAGCAGGCTGAGGGTGCTCAGCTTCTTACCCGGTGGCTGGCACATGATCTCGAGACCGGCCTCTAGCGGATCGTCGCTTTCGACCATGACAAGGTTCGCCTCGCCACCCCCGAACAGGTGCGTAAACAGCATCGAAAAGTTGGAATTGACTTGCTCAAACGCGGTCAGCAGTCGCTCCCGCCCCTCGCGGTTCAGGCTTGCGATACCGCCGCGCAGGGTCTTGATCGCCTCTTCGAGATCGCCCTTTTCGCCGACCAGCGTGTCATGTTCCGTCTGCACCTCCCTGGCATCTTCTTCCGCGCGCAGGTTCACAGCGCCCAGCGCGTCGCGTTGGCGCTTCAGGCGGTTCACGTCCGCCTCGAGGTCACCCGCAGCAGGCATCTGATCCGGGTTCACGTCCAGCGCGGTCAACAGCTGGTTTGGTGTCATTTGCTGATCATCCGCAATGCGTTCAGCGGCGAGGGAAACCGTTTCGCGTGCGGCTTCGGACCGCGCCTCGGACCGCGCACGCGCTTCGCGGGCCTCGGACGCAATCCGCTCGGCCTCGCGTTCCGCCGTCGTAGCACTGCGCAAGCTCGCTTCGGCCTCTGACAGTGCATCTGTTGCTTCGGTCTTGCGCACTTCGGCCACAGACATCTCCTGACCCAAAGCCTCGCGTTTGGTGGCCAGTTCCGCAGGAGCCGCCTGCGCCACTTCCAACTCGGCCTCAGATGCCGTCTTGCGCCCGATCAACTCTGCACTGCGTTTCTCTGCCGTTTCAAGACGGTGACGCCAGCCGCTGATCTCCTTCGTGATCTCCTGCGCGCGCTTGGTGCGCGCCTCGCCGGTGCGGCGCAGGTCATCGTGGGCAGAACGGCGGGACATCATGGTGATGCGCGCCGCCTCGACCGTCACGCGCAGGTCTTCGACTTCGGCCCGGGCCGTCTCAAGATCCGGCAGGTCAGCCATCGCGACCTCGGCTTCATTCACCCGCGCGCGCGCCGCCATGGCATCTTCTTCGTGGCGTGTGACCGCCAGACCCAGTGACTCAAGCCGACCCGCCGCCAGATTGCGATCCGCCTCCGCCCGGCTCAGGGCGCGGGCGGCTTCGGCCACCATCCGGTCGGCCTCGCGCCGCGCATGGCGGGCCTGTTTGTCCGCCTCGGTCAGATCGGCAAGACGTTGTGTCAGTGCCTCGTGGGCCTGCCGCGCGCCTTCGGCGTGGGACGTGGCACGCTCCAGCGATTGCTTCAGGTCTTCAAGCCGGTTGAGCTGTTGAAGACGCAAGGCCGCCGCGCTCGGCGCGTCTTCGGCCCATGCGCGAAACCCGTCCCAACGCCACAGGTCACCCTCGGGCGAGACAAGGCGCTGGCCGGGTTTGAGCAAGGGTTGCAGTCGCGCTGCGTCATCGGCATCGCACAGGCCGATCTGGCTCATCCGACGGCCAAGCACATCCGGCACGGATACATGCTGTGTCAGTGGCGTAACACCATCGGGCAAGGGTTGCTCTGTCGGGTATGCCGGCAGCACAGCCCAACCCGATGGACCGTCGGCATCCACCTCGGGACTGCGCAGATCGTCTGCCATTGCGGCCCCCAGCGCCTTTTCAAAACCCTGCTGGACCTGCAAGCGATCAAGAAGCTGACCGCCCTCTGCCGTGTCCCTCTCGACCAGCTTGGCCAGCGCGCCAGCCTCTGCGCGCAGGGCGTTCATCTCGCCTTCAGCTTCGGAACGCTCAGCGCGGGCCTCGGCCTCGCGGGCTTGTGTTTCGGCGCGGGCTTCTTCGGCGGCAATCAACGTCTCGTCTGCACGCTTTGCAGTGGCCTCCGCCTGGGCAACCGCGGCTTGCGCCGTGTCAAAGTCTGTGCCTGCCTTTTCCAAAGCCGCCTGGCTGGTCGCGACGGCATCACGGGCCTTTACGGCCTCATCCTCTGACCTTTTTTCCACTTTGCGGCTGTCTTCGAGCAAACGCTGAGCCGAGCCGTGGCGCGCGGCGAGGCGGGCCACATCCTCGGTCTTTTCACCCTGATCGGACTCGCGCAGTTGCAGAACCTGCCCAGCCTCGCGTGCGAGGGTTGCAGCCTCTTCCAGAAGGGTCCCATGTCCTTCGCTGGCCTTGGCAATCTCGCTCGCTTCCCACTCAAGACGCGCGATCGTCTCTCCGGCGTCGCGATTCAATCCACCTTCGCGCTCGATATCGCGCGCCATTTGCGCGATGCGCTGGGTCAGCGTTTCGATGGTCCGTTCTGCTTGGGCTTCCTGATCGCTGAGTGTGTCACGCTGTACAGCAAGGCGCTGAAGCACAGCCGCCGCGATGGCCTCTTCCTCGCGCAAGGGTGGCAAGGCCTCTTCGGCTGCCGCGCGCGCCCTTGCTGCATCACGCACCGCTGTCTCGGCCTGCGCTGCCGCCGTGGTGCGCGCGCGCAATTCATCCTCCGCCGCACTGCGCGCCATGTCTGCCTCGCGCCAACGGCGGTACAGCAACTGCCCCTCCGCCTGGCGCAATTCCGTGCCGATGTCGCGGTAGCGGGCTGCCTGTCGGGCCTGTCGGGCCAACTGGGCCAGTTGCGTAGCCAACTGTTCGATCACGTCATCGACGCGGGACAGGTTTTGTTCTGCCCCCTTCAATTTCAACTCCGCCTCGTGACGGCGTTGATACAGCCCCGAGATACCCGCAGCTTCTTCGAGAATTCGGCGCCGGTTCTTGGGTTTGGCGTTGATCAGTTCGGCAATCCGTCCCTGACCGACCAGCGCCGGAGAATGCGCACCGGTCGAGGCATCCGCAAACAGCATCTGTACATCGCGGGCGCGCACGTCTTTGCCTGCAGCCTTGTAGGCGCTGCCCACATCGCGCGTGATACGACGCACGATGTCGAGCGCATCGGCATCGTTGAATCCGGCCGGGGCCAGCCGGTCTGTGTTGTCGATATGCAAGGAGACTTCGGCAAAGTTGCGCGCCGGGCGCGTCGCAGCCCCGGCAAAGATCACATCCTCCATCCCGCCGCCACGCATCGACGTGGGACGGTTTTCACCCATCACCCAGCGCAGCGCCTCAAGGAGGTTGGATTTGCCGCAGCCATTGGGGCCCACAACGCCGGTCAGTCCGTCTGCAATGATCAGATCGGTTGGATCAA
Source organism: Pseudomonadota bacterium (assembly GCA_038529225.1). Taxonomy (GTDB): domain Bacteria; phylum Pseudomonadota; class Alphaproteobacteria; order Rhodobacterales; family Rhodobacteraceae; genus Tateyamaria. The sequence goes on from JBCBDZ010000005.1 coordinate 28,917, forward strand.
CAAAGGATTTGAACCCCGTCAGTCTGAGTTTGGAAAAGCGCAAGGGCGGCCTGTTCTGCTAGAGCACTCGGTGCGCCCAAGGTGACCGCTGCGCGCCCCGCATGTCAACGCGCTAGCCCCACAAACAGGGGCCAGAGGCGTCTTATCCACAAGATATTGCGGCAAACAGCCCTAAATCAGGGTGCAATCCAAATCCAGCACCACTTCGTTCGTGGCTGGGCTGATATAGGAATCAAGTGTCAGGCAGTCATACTCGCCCTGCCGTTTCAGCCGATCCGGCGCCGGCCCTCCCTTGCCACAGTCCAGAATGCCGGTGGCTTGGGCCTGATCGCCGCGCACTTCCTTGACGCGGCAGCCGCTGACCAGTTCCATCGCCTTTTGTGCACGGGTCTGTACCGGACCAAAACGCGGGGCGTATTGGGCATTCGTGCGGATCGCTTCGGCCAGACGTCCGTTAACACGGACCTCAAACGTTGACCCATCCAAGGTGACTGTCGTTGCGGGCAAACCGCGAAAGTGTGGGCCGGCAGTGTTGCAAGCCGCAAGGCAAGTCAGAGCAATGAGGAACGGAGACAATCGCATGACTGACCCTTGGTCCGACATGGTTAACATGGCCTTAATCCGGGCGGACGACACGTCCGCCTTACACTTGCAATTGCGCCGCTTTCGAATTGGTCATACGATTTTACCAATTCCAAGCAGGTGACGCGATGCCCTTTCGACCCGTACAACCCGAAAAACTGTCCTCTGCCGTGATCCGGCAGATTGAACAGTTGATCCTGCGGGGCATCCTGCGTCCCGGTGAACGGCTGCCACCCGAACGCGAACTTGCCGAGCGAATGAGCGTCTCTCGCCCCTCTCTGCGCGATGCGATCGGCACGCTTCAGGACAGTGGTTTGCTGACAGCACGCCCCGGCGCCGGAATATTCGTAGCGGACGTTCTTGGCTCGGCCTTTGCACCCGCACTGACCGAGTTGTTTGCGCGCCATGACGAGGCCGTGTTTGATTACCTCAGCTTTCGCCGCGACCTCGAAGGGCTTGCCGCCGAGCGGGCCGCCCGCCTTGCCTCGGACACCGATCTGGCCGTGGTCAATGCCGTCTTTGAAAAGATGCTCGCCGCCCACCCCAAGCGCAACAGCGACGAAGAGGCGCGGCTGGATGCCCAATTCCACATGGCGATCACCGAGGCAAGCCACAACGTCGTCATGCTGCACATGATGCGTTCCATGTACCAATTGCTGCGCGACGGTGTCTTCTACAACAGGCAAGTCATGTTCAAACAACGCACCACCCGACAGGCCCTGCTGGATCAGCACCGCGCTATCAACGACGCACTGCAAGGACGCGACCCGCAGGCGGCGCGTGCCGCGGTTCACGCGCATCTTGACTATGTCGAGCGGGCGCTGCGTGACCAGAAACGCGGCGAGAACAACGAAACCATTGCGCGCCAGAGGCTAGATCACGAAACCAGCGGGTGAGGGTTAGCCCATTTTACCCCCGACAAAGGCGCGGGCTTCTGGTGTCTGCGGCGCCGTGAAAAACTGTTCCGTCGGAGCCACCTCGAGCAGCTTGCCCAGATGGAAATAGGCAACCAGGTCCGCGATCCGGCGTGCTTCGGCCATGGAATGGGTGATGATAACGACCGCATGATCTTCGCTGATCACACTCATGAGCGCTTCGACCTTGGCCGTGGCAATGGGATCGATTGACCCCGTCGGCTCATCCATCAGCATCACTTCGGGCCGTGTCGCAAGGGCGCGGGCGATGCACAGGCGCTGTTGCTGACCGCCAGACAGATCCAGACCGGACTTGGTGTGCATTTCGTCTCGCACCTCCTCCCACAGGCCCGCACGCTCAAGGCAGGTCTGGACATGGGCCGCCAGTTCGACCTTGTCGCGCATCAAGCCGTGCAGGCGCGCGCCATAGGCGACGTTTTCGAAGATAGAGGAGGGAAACGGATTGGGTTTTTGGGCCACCCAGCCAAAGCGTCGGCGATGGATGGGCGGATCGATGTCCGGGCCGTGGATGTCAGCGCCGTGCATCCGGATGTCGCCCTCGATCCGGACATCCCGGGTGGTGTCATGCATCCGGTTCAGGCATTTGAGGGCAGTGGACTTGCCACATCCCGACGGGCCGATGAGCGCGAGGATTTCGTTGGGATAAAGGTCAAAGCTGACCTTATCCAGCGCCTGTTTCTGCCCATAGAACAGGGACAGATCGCGGATCGTCATCAAAGGTGCGGTGTTGCGCGTCGCATCCAGCGGGGGAATGGCGGCGGTGATGGGGTCAGGTTGCATCAACATGGAAAACCTCTTGTGGCAGGGCCGGTTTGCCGGGCCGGGTTGGAGAGACTTGCCACCAGTTCTAGCCTCGCCTGTCCGCCGGAAATTTGACTTGAAACAACCGCCTGAAGATTTCACAAAACCTTCATGAAAAAACCCGGCCGCGTCAGGGACGGGCCGGGTTTGAAAGGCTTGGGGCAGAGCAATGCTCAGTGCAGCGTGGTGTCCACTTGCGCGATGGCCTCGTCCACCAGCTTGTTGGCATCCGCAGCCGTCATCTGCTTGGCGATGACATCGCGTGCCGCGGCGATTGCAACGGACACGGCCTGATCCCGAACTTCCTTGATCGCAGCGGACTGGGCAGAGGCAATCTGGTCCTCTGCAGAGGCCACGCGGCGTTCAATCGAGCGTTCCAGATCAGCGCGGGCCTGATCGGCGGCAGCCTCGGCATCGACCTTGGCCTGCGCGACGATCTTGTCCGCCTGTTCCTGCACTTCCTTGTGCTTGCGCTCGTAAGAGGCGAGCAGCGCCTGCGCATCGTCGCGCAATGCGCGCGCTTCGTCCAGTTCAGACTGGATGCCGCCTGCGCGGTCATCCAGCATCTTGGACAGCATGCCAGGCACCTTGAAGTAGAACAGAACGCCAATGAACAGGATAAAGGCAATCGCGACGATAAAGTCCGTGTTGCTCAGCTTCCAGAACTCTGCCGAAAACGGGTTCTTGGACGCCGCCAGCGCCGGGGCGGCAAGGGCGGACAGGACGGCGGCGGATGTCAGAGTTTGAATACGCATCAGACTATCCTTTCATCCGGGCCGAAACCGCGGCTTCGATGGCAGACGCATCTGCCGCACCACCCATCGTTGATACGATTTCGGCGGCAGTGTCCTTGGCCACCTCTGCCACGGCCTCCAGCGCACCTGCGCGGATTTCGGCAATGGCGGCTTCGCTTTCGGCAGCTTTCGCCGCGATGCTGGCATCGGCCTTTTCGATGGCCACATCCAGATCCGCCTGAATTTTGGCCTTGGTCTCACCCGCAATGCGTTGGGCTTCGGCGCGGGCATCGGCCAGCGCCTTTTCATAGGCGGCTTCGGCTTCCTCCGCCTTGACCTTCAGGTCTTCGGCGGCGGCGATGTCGTTCGTGATCGTGCCCTGACGTTCGGCCAGGATGGCCGCGATGCGGGGCAGTGCGACACGCGACAGCACAAAATAGATGGCAAGCAGCGCGAGGACCAACCAGAAAATCTGATTGCCAAACGTGCCCACATCAAGCTGTGGCATGCCGGGAGGGGCGCCAAGCGCAACCTCGCCTGCTGCGTTGTTGTTATCTGCCATATCGGTCGTTCCTCTGAGGTGGCCCCTGAACCGGGACCCAATTGCGAGCCATTACGTCAGGCAGCGTGAGCCTATCACGCCGCCCAACCGTAAGGAATGCGGATCAGAGTGACTTAGACAGCAAACATCAGCAGCAGAGCGACGAGGAACGAGAAGATCCCCAGAGCTTCTGCAAAGGCGATGCCGATGAACAGTGTTGCTGTCTGACCGGCAGCGGCCGATGGGTTGCGCAGAGCGCCAGCGAGGAAGTTGCCAGCCACGTGGCCAACACCGATCGCGGCTGCGCCGGAACCGATTGCTGCGAGGCCTGCGCCGATATGTGCGAGTTCACCTTCCATGAGAATTCTCCTTACGATTGGAAGTTAGTAGATGTGTCCGGCGGGATCAGCCCCGCCTTACATTAGTGATGCGGGTGCAGTGCGTCCTTGAGATACACGCATGTGAGGATGGTAAAGACGTAGGCCTGAATGGCCGACACCAACACTTCGAGGCCGTAGATCGCCATCACGCCAAGGATCGCCACCGGGGCAATCGCGGCGACTTGGGCAAAGCCGGCGAACACTTTCAGAACGGCGTGACCGGCCATCATGTTGCCCGCCAAACGAATGGAGTGGCTGACGGGGCGCACGAAGTAGGAAATGATTTCGATCAGGGCCAGCACGGGACGCAGCGGCAGCGGTGCGCTTGCAACCCAGAACAGGCTCAGGAACCCGGCACCGTTTTTGACAAAACCCAGAACGGTCACCGCAAAAAACACGCCAAAGCCCAGCACGGCGGTGACAGCAATGTGAGATGTGGTCGTGAAGGATGTGGGGATCAGACCGAGGAAGTTGGCGCACAGGATGAACATGAACAGCGTCATGATGTAGGGGAAGTACTTGATCCCGTCCTTGCCGGTCACATCCTCGACCATCTTGTAGACAAAGCCGTACATCAGTTCGGCAATCGACTGCCCCCGGCCCGGTACAACTGCGCGCTTGGAGGTGGTCAGCACCATCAGACCCAGAACAGCCAGCACAGCCAGCGCCAGCCAGAACGTCACGTTGGTGATGGTATACCAGTGGATCGGATCACCAGAACTGCCAAACAGAGGTTTGACGAGGAATTGATCCATTGGGTGGAACTCAAGACCACCGCCGCCGTGTGCTTCATCTGCCATATGGCTCTCTCCGTCTTGTCTCACCCGTCTGGGCGGTCATCTTCTTCGGCCAGTTCTGCGGCCTGCTTGCTCCGGACTTCCTCTGCACTGCGCATCATCGTTTTGACGCCGGCGGCAAAGCCCAGAAAAATAAACACGATCATGAACCACGGAGAGGTGCCAAAAATAGCGTCCAACCCGTACCCCATACCAAACCCGATCCCCAGACCGGCCACCAATTCAATCACCATGCGCCAGGCAAGCTGCGCCTGAGTATGGTGATCCGGCGTGCGGGGTTTTGGCGCGTGGTCCTCTTTGACGGCCTGCAAGCGCGCATTGAGCGCCGCTAATTTGGCCTTGTCGTCAGGGTCGGTCATGTGCCTTTGTCCCGTCCTTTGGATGAGAGTGGGATATGCCGCGCGCGTACATGAGTCAACGGCGTCAGACATCAGATCAAGATCGCCTTAATGATATGAAACTATTGAATATTTTTAGTCGCCAAAATCGGGTCGACAAACAGCCGCAGGGCACAAATCCCCCAATCTCAAGGATATCCCTTATTCAACCATTTGGTTGATCTTACGTGCTCCTCAACCCTTCGGTATGATCCAATAGCCAGCGCCGCACAGCGCGGACAGCTTTGCGCCGCCCGGCTTGTCCGCTCGTGAGCAGGTGAAACGACCCCTGCCGAAAACTCACATCCGATACCCGCACCAATCTGCCTGCGGCCTCATCAAGGTGGGTGCCATCCGACGCGCCAAGATAGACGCCAGCCCCATGCACCGCCGCCTCCATCGCAAGGGCTGCGCGCATCCGCCACGGCGGATCAGGCACCTCAACGTCCCAACCGGCATGCGCAACCCAGTCGATCCAGATGTTCGGGCCGCGATCTCGCAACAGCGGCAAACGGGTCAGATCGTCGGGGCGCAGGATGTCATCCTTGAGGTATCCTGGCGCGGCAAAGGGAAAAATGGCGGCATCGCTGAGAAGGTCGGACGGCTCTTGCAAATGCCCGGTCTTGGCATAGCGGATCGCAAGGTCAGCCTCGTAACGGTCCAGATCGGCCAGGTCGTTGGACCCGATCAGGCGCAACTCGATATCCGGCAAGTCGCGCTGGAATTTGGCCATCAGGGGGACAACGATCTTGGCGGCAAAGACAGGTTCGCTGTTGACCACCACACGGCCCGACGGCGTGTTGGCCAAACCCTCGGTCGCCTCACCAATAACGTCAAAGGCTGGCATGATCCGGCCCAGATAGTGTCCACCTTCCGCCGTCAGCGCCACGCCGCGCGAGGCATCCCGAAACAACTGAACACCCAATCGTGCCTCAAGACCGCGCACATGGCGGCTGATCGCGGAATGGCTGACACCCAATTCGTCTGCGGCACGGCTAAAGCTTTCATGGCGGGCCGCGGCCTCAAAGGCGCGCAAGGCATTCAGATTGGGCAAAGTCCGTGACATGGGCCATTTGTGCACTTTTTGCACAAGTGATGTCAAAGAACTCTGTTTGTGCGGACCCGGCGTTTTTGCCAAACATGTTCACATAACTCACCCTTGTTGAGGTTACCCATGCAACTGATCCACACCAACGCGCTTTTGCGCGCTCTGTCTACTTGTGCAAAAATCTTCCACCTTTCGCCATCAAAAGAGAGGATCGAAGGCACTGCCCTGCCGCCACTGACCGCCCACATCGCCCGCGATATTGGGCTGAACCCGAGCGAACTAGAGCAGATGCGCCATCGCTGGCCCTCCCAATCGACGCGCCATCCCTACCTGTGAACACTTTTCACGGACCCCATGCCCGCCTATGACAGGGCATGGCAGACACGCTCGACACCACTTTTTCCGCCCTTGCCGACCCCACGCGCCGCGCGATCCTGTCCATGCTGCTTGAGGATGACATGGCGGTGACGGACGTCGCCGAACCGTTCGAGATGTCTTTAGCCGCCATTTCCAAACACCTGACCATCCTGACCCGTGCCGGACTGATTGCGCAGGAAAAACGAGGCCGGGTCAAATGGTGCAAGTTGCAACCGGATGCGATGCGGGCGGCCAGCGTCTGGATGCAGGGCTTTGGTCAGTTCGAACCGGTCAACTTGGATGCGTTCGAACGGTTTCTGGCCAGCGAACTGCCGGAAAGCGGACAGACCTAAGCCGGAACACGCCCGTTCTGCGCCATATCCAGCAGGCTGTAGCCTGACAGCTCAAAGCGACCGTTTGCCCGGCTCCACCCATCCGCATCAAACCAAGTCGGCTCACCCACAAGCTTGAAATCGGGAAACGGAATACCCGGCACGGTCCAGCCCATCGAATGGGCCATGGCCACGCGGACACCGGGCTTGGGGTTAAGAGCGGGCGCAATGTCGCGCGTTCCCATCTTGAGGTGATGGGCGATGTCCCAATGCCGGATGACACCAGCCTGCCGTGTCACGACCCAGCAGTGCATGTCCGTCGCGTGATCATGACGCTCGTCCGGGATGAAATACCCGGTGACATAGCCCACCTCGACCCCAGCCGCGCGCAAACCCGCGATCAGATAGGCGTTGATGTCGACGCATGACCCCGTGGTGATGTCGCACAGTTGGGGCATTGCATCCGCATGATCATAGAACTTGTCGTCCGTGTGACCGTATTCGAACAAGGCGGTCACACGGGCAATCATCGCCTCGACACCGCCTTGTGCCACCACGGCACAGGCCTCGTCAGCCAGATCGGGGTGGCAGCGGGTAAAGCGGCTGTCATGTGGGGCAAACATGATGTCCGGGTACCGGGCCGGACGCGCCTCGAACCCATAGGTGAACACCACCTGATCGGCAGTCGGGGTCAGGATCAGCACATCCTGAGCAAGGGCCGGGGCGTGCCTGCGCTCAAAATCCGCGCCTGTCACGCTGACGCCCAGACAGGTCGCTGCAGCCGTGGACAGGCCCACCGGGGCCACAAGCTGCCCTTTGCGATCCACATCAATGATGACGGTCATTTCAATGCTCATGGGCTCACCTACAGTCGCCAATGTAACAGGGTCATGTCACCACCTCATCGTCGCGCAGAAGCATCACCAGTGCAATGATGGTCAGGACCACACCGCCAAAGACAAGGGGGCCGGGAATGCCGTTGCCAAGGGCAACCTCCCACAAGATCACCCAACTGGGGGTGAGGTAGGTGTAGGCCATGACCTTGGCACTGGGCAGGCGCATCGTGGCGAACTGCAACAGGACAAAGGTCGCCGCAGAGGCAAAGACCGCGATGTAGACGAGCGTCACCCACACGATCGTTGGCAAGCCCGCCCAGTCGGTGGCGCTGATTTCGGACCAGCCATACATGGTCAGCAACAGCGCGCCCGCCACCAGCATCCCAAAGGTGAACACAACCGCAGGCTCGCCCCGGTTCAACTTGCGCACCATCGGGGTGTAGATGGCGTGGCTGAGGCACCCAAAGAAGTAGATGACCTCGCCCTGGCCGACCTCAAAGGCCAGCAGGGCGGCCACATCGGCGCGGAAAATGACCCACAACGCCCCCGCCCCGCCAATGGCCAGCGCCAGCGCCATGCGCGGCGTTGTGATCTGGCGCAAGAGCCACCAGCCAAACACACCCGACATCAGCGGCGTAAGGGTAAACACCGCCGCAGCACTGACCGGGGGGGCCGTCTTGAGCCCCTCGAACATCAGCACGAAATAGACAGAAAACAGCCCGCCCAACACAACATAGCGCCAGGGTGCCGCGAGGGCCGCGCGCGTCATCCCGCCCGTGGCCAGCACCGCCGCCCCGATGATGCAGGCCGCCAATGCAAAGCGCAAAGCATTGAGGGCGGTCGGATCAATCTCGTTGGCGACCAGCGCGCCAAGGGAAAACGACCCCGCAACAAGGGCCGAGAACGTCAGCATCGCCAAATGGCCGCGCAAGGCAGGGGTCAATGGGCAGACCTCACAGGACTTTCCAGTCCTTTGACTTCTCCTTGAGAAAGGTCAGAAAGGCCTGCACCTTGTTGGTGCGGTGCAGGTCGACATGGGTGACCAGCCACAAGGGCGCAGTCCAGTCTTCATTTGGCGGCATGATCTCGACAAGGTCGGGGTTGGCGCGGGCTTCCAGCACGGGCATAAAGCCGACACCCGCCCCGGCCAACACGGCCTGTTCCAGTGCGCGCACATCGGTGGAGCGGAAGGTGATCGACTCTTCTGCCACCTGAGAGCGCAGCCACTTGTGAAACGGCGCACGACTATCGGCAGCGTCGTGGCTGACAAAGCGATGGCCGCTTGTGTCGCCGGACACATCCGGGTGCCCGTGACGCGCCACATAGTCCTTGGTCGCATACAAGCCCACCGTCAGCCGCACGAACGGCTGCACCACGTTATCGGGCTGATCAGGCGCGTTTCCGGCCCGGATCGCCACATGGGCCTCGCCATATTCAAGGCGGAACAGGCGATCCCCTGTCAGGTAGCGGACAATGACATCCGGGTGCTCTTGCTGAAACTCCGTCAGCACCGGGGCCAGCCGGGGAGCCATCGTGACAAGCGAGGTAACAACCAGTTCGCCCGACACTTCGGTGCCCCGCCCCTTGATGCGGCCGACAAGCTGGCCGAACTGATCATCCGTCGCCTGCGCCACCCGAAACAGATCATCCCCGGCCTCGGTCGGCGTATAACCACGGGCGTGACGCTGGAAAAGTTTGACCCCCAGACGACCCTCAAGCGCGTCGATGTGGCGAATCACGGTGGCATGGTGGACACCCAAGACCTCTGCCGCGCCACTGACCGTGCCCATGCGGGCCACCTGATAGGCCGTCTTGATTTCATCCCAGTTGTCCATGCCCCACCCTCATGTGCATTTGCAAACAGATGCTGTGGAGTTTCAGGAATTGCGTTCGAATTTGCAAGGTCCAATTGTAGGGACAGACAGCAAAACCCGCTCCCTCGAAAGGACCCGACCATGACCACCCTGCACATCGACAGCTCCGCCCGTTTCCAAGGCTCCGTGACCCGCGACCTCTCGGCCCAGATCGTTGCCAAATTCGACGGCCCCGTGATCCGCCGCGACCTGAGCGAGGCCCTGCCTCAGATCACTGAAAACTGGGTCAACGCCAACTTTACCCCGGCAGATCAACGCGACGCCACACAGATCGATACGCTCGCATTGTCCGACCAGTTGGTGGACGAGTTGAAGGCCGCAGACACCATCGTGATCGGCGTACCCGTCTACAATTTCGGCATTCCTGCCGCGCTCAAGGCGTGGGTTGACCTGGTCGCCCGTGCAGGGCTGACGTTCAAATACAGCGAAACCGGCCCGGTCGGCCTGCTGGAAGGCAAACGCGCCATTCTGGCTGTCGCCACAGGCGGGACGCCCGTGGGCAGCGACATCGACTTTGCCACGGGGTACATGAAACATGTGCACGGCTTTATCGGCATCCATGACGTGCAGATCATCGCGGCGGATCGCGTCATGGCGCAGGGGGAAGAGGCCATGGCCAGCGCAAAGGCCGAAATCCGGAAACTCGCGGCCTGAACCGATCCAGTCTCAATAGACCAAGCCCACCACTCAGCCCCCTTTGACCGCGGTCAGAGGGGGTATCGCTTTGGGGTGAATGAAGATGCGTCACTGTCATCTGGACGGAGCGACCGGACCACGCCTAGACTTGGGCCATGACCGTGCTGCGCAACCTGCACTCGCAATTGATCCTGGCGCACGCCCCCTGGGTGTTGGGTGGGGGTTTGATCGTTTGCATCGTGGCTTGTGCGGCGGCCGGGCTCACCTTGATGGCACAGGGCGAAACCGTGGGCCTTGCCACGGTCCTTGCGGGCGCAGGCGTGCCGCTGGGTATCTTTGCATTGGCGATCAAGCGCGATCAGGTGATCTTTGACGCCCACGCTGGCACTGCGACAGTCCAGCGGCGTACGCTCCTGCGCTATGCCAGCAGAACTTACGCGCTTGAAACCGTACGCCGCGCCGAGGTCGAGGACTTTTCTGACACAGCAAGGCCGGTGCTGACATTCCACGATACCACGCCGGCTTATCCGTTGGTCGAGGCCTACGTCTCGGGCAACGGCCCCAAGCAGGCCGCAGATGCCATAAACGATTGGCTGCGCAGATATCGGCGTATGTCGGCATGACCTTTGGCTAGCGCGACCAGTCCACACAACGCCCCTCTTTCCAGATCCCACTCAAACGACCGAACGGCTAGTTGGCGCGCACCCTGTTCCTTCAATGCGCAACATTAGCGTGAATAAATGCCTGCGCTCTCGTGTTTCCCCATCACAACGACATTGATGAACACCATACAAAAGGACTTAAGCGATGCAAAAGATTGATGGGGTCAACTACCCGGACGACGTGCAAGGGCTGCTGGACGATGACAAGCTCGGCTCGATGTTCCGCGCCTACCTCAAGAAAAAGGGCACAGAAGGAAGTTATCTGTTTCTGGACGCCGCCCAAAAAAAGCAGGATCCGAAAGCACATTTCAAAAAGTTCTTTGCGGACGGTGCCAAGTTTGAGGTAAACGTACAGTCCGATTTGCTGCTGGCCGCCAAGAGATTGGGCAAGGCGCAGGACTGGAAGTCCAAGGAGTGGAAAGGCATCTACGAAGCGGCGGTCGCAAAAACCATTTCGGTCATCGATCTGCAGTATCTTGATTCATTCTTCACGTCCGCCGAATTCAAAGAGTACCACTTTTATACGATTGAAAAGGACATGCTGCGCAAGAACTATCCAGCGCTGCTCAAGGATTTGAATACGGCGGATAAAAAGGCTGTCGCGAACGTCGCCGCATTGCTGAAAGCAGACAAGAAAAAAGCCCCGCGCGCCGTCAAGACTTTGATCAAGAAAAACAAAATTGCGGAAAAACCCCCTAGCGTAATGAAAAAGATCAAGAAGGCATTCAAAATCGCTTGATGCTGCCGGGTGCAGGCGGGGCACAAACTCCTCGACGGTCCCGCCCGCGCTGCTTTCTCTCAAAACCTCCGAGTTTCTCTCCCTCCACCGCGCATGTGATCCACACGTGCGCGGTGCCACGATTTACGGGCACCTTCTGGCCGGACTGCCCGCTTGCCCTTGACTCGCGCAGCGCTCTCGCCTAACCCGCGCGAAACACCCGGAAGCGTCAGCCTTCCGGTCCCTTGGGATTGACCCGGGATCGCCCTCCGTCAGCGCGTTGCGCCCACGGGGGCGCTTTTCGTGTGCATCACCTTGGGGTCTCAGCCGCCAGCGACTATTTCGTGGGCAAACGTCAACGGTCGAAAGGATGCAGGCCCATGTTTGAAAATCTCTCCGAACGCCTCTCCGGTGTCTTCGACCGGCTGACGAAACAGGGCGCGCTGTCCGAGGATGACGTCAAAACGGCCCTGCGCGAAGTGCGCGTGGCCCTGCTTGAGGCCGACGTCTCCCTCCCCGTCGCCCGCGACTTTGTCAAAGCCGTGCAGGAAAAGGCCACCGGTCAGGCCGTGACCAAGTCGGTCACCCCGGGCCAGCAGGTCGTCAAGATCGTGCATGATGCCCTGATCGACACGCTGACGGGTGAAGGTGAACCGGGTGCGCTCCGCATCGACAGCCCCCCTGCCCCGATCCTGATGGTCGGCCTGCAGGGTGGTGGTAAAACGACGACAACGGCCAAACTGGCCAAGCGCCTCACGGATCGCGATGGCAAGCGCGTGCTGATGGCCTCCCTCGACGTCAACCGCCCCGCCGCGATGGAACAACTCGCTATCCTCGGCACCCAGATCGGCGTCGACACATTGCCCATCGTCAAGGGCGAGAACCCCGTTCAGATCGCCAAACGGGCCAAGACCCAGGCGAGCATGGGCGGCTATGACGTCTACATGCTCGACACGGCGGGCCGCCTCTCCATCGACGAAGAGCTGATGACGCAGGTCGAAGAGGTCCGCGATGTGGCCAACCCGCGCGAGACCTTGCTGGTGGTCGATGGCCTGACAGGTCAGGACGCGGTCAACACCGCACAGAATTTTGACGAACGCATCGGCATCTCGGGCGTCGTCCTGACGCGAATGGATGGTGACGGACGTGGCGGTGCTGCCCTGTCCATGCGCGCCGTGACCGGCAAACCCATCAAATTCGTCGGCCTCGGCGAAAAGATGGACGCGCTTGAGACGTTCGAACCCGAACGGATCGCAGGCCGCATCCTTGGCATGGGCGACATCGTGGCCCTCGTCGAAAAGGCACAGGAAACCATCGAGGCCGAACAGGCCGAGCGCATGATGAAGCGCATGGCCAAGGGTCAGTTCAACATGAACGACCTGCGCATGCAGCTGGAACAGATGCTCAAGATGGGCGGCATGGAAGGCATGATGGGCATGATGCCCGGCATGGGAAAAATGGCCGCGCAGGTCAAGAACGCCGGGTTTGATGACAAGATCCTGAAACAGCAAATCGCCATGATCCAGTCCATGACGAAAAAGGAGCGCGCCGCACCGCAAATCCTGCAGGCCAGCCGCAAAAAGCGGATCGCGCGCGGGTCGGGCATGGAAGTGTCGGACCTCAACAAGCTGCTCAAGATGCACCGGCAGATGTCGGACATGATGAAAAAGCTCGGGCGCGGCAAAGGCGGGATGATGAAACAGGCGATGAAGGCCATGATGGGCGGCAAAGGTGGCCTGCCCGGCGGGATGCCTGCGGATATGGACCCCAAACAGCTGGAAGCGGCGGCCAAGCAGCTTGGCGGCAAAATGCCCGGCAGCCTGCCCGGTCTGGGCGGCGGCATGGGTCTGCCCCCCGGACTGTCGGGGTTTGGGAAGAAAAAGTGATCACCGCGCTCATCACATATGTGATCGACCCGGCAAAGGTCGATGCGTTCGAGGTCTACGCCCGCGCGTGGATTCACCTCGTCAATGCGATGGGCGGGACGCATCACGGCTATTTCCTGCCTTCCAAAGGGGCCAACAACAAGGCATGGGCCATGTTCTCGTTCCCGTCACTGGCCGCCTACGAGGCGTATCGCACCGAAATGGCGCAAGACTCCGCGTGCCAGCGCGCCTATGCGCACGCAAAGAACACTGGATGCATTCTCAGCTTTGATCGCACCTTCACGCGCCCCGTGCTTGAGGGCGCGACCGTCGAGGAACTCGGCCTGTGATCGAAATTCCGACCATAACCACCGACAGGCTGACCCTGCGTGCACCCCGGCCCGAAGACGTGCCCGCCTTTGCAGAATTTTACGCCAGCAATGCTGCTCGTTATGTTGGTGGCCCCATGACCGAAGCCGAAACATGGCGCTACCTGTGTCAGGTCATCGGCCACTGGAGCATGCGCGGTTACGGACGCTGGATCGTGACATTGCGGGACGATGACGCGCCCATCGGGCTTGTGGGACTGCACAACCCGCTAGACTGGCCCGAAGCCGAAGTGGGCTGGTACATCTGGTCCGGCACCGGCAAAGGCTACGCGGTCGAGGCAGGCAAAGCGGCGCGGGCGCACGCCTATGACAGGCTGGGCTGGACCACGGTGGTCAGCATGATCGCGACCGGCAACGATGCGTCGATCGGAGTGGCCAAATCGATGGGGGCTGCGCGCGAAGACGACTACCAGCACCCCGTCTACGGTGCGATGGGCGTCTATCGGCACCCGAGCCCTGAGGTGCTTGCATGATCACGCTCACAGATACCCCCGTGCTGACAACCAAACGGCTGACCCTGCGCGCGCCAGAGCCGCAAGACGCGCCCGCCTTTGTCCAGTTCTACCGGACGGAGCGGTCACAGTTCACCGGCGGGCCGATGACGCAGCGACAGGCATGGAACTTCTTTGCCACCGAACTCGGGCACTGGGTAATGAACGGCTTTGGCATGTTCACCGTGACACGCCACGGCGATGACACGGCGCTTGGCATTGTCGGGCACTGGTACCCGGACACATGGCCCGAAAAAGAAATCGGCTGGGTGCTGTTTGATCCGGAACACGAAGGGCAAGGGATCGCGTTCGAGGCGGCGCAGGCCTGCATTGCCCACGCCTATGAAACGCTGCACTGGAACACCATCGTCAGCTACATCGCGCCGCAAAACACGGCGTCCATCGCGCTCGCAACACGGCTGGGCGCGCATCTGGACACGGACGCCACACCCATCCCCGGCGACAAACCCTGCCTCGTCCACCGCCACGCCGGGCCGCAAACCCCTTCTCTGTTTCAAAAAAATCCTCCCCGAAGGGCCGATCAGCCACATGCGGGAGGTCTGCAATGACATCCCTCAACATCCCCACAATCAAAACCAGACGACTCTCCCTGCGCGGGCCCGCGGCAGAAGACTATCCCAACTTCAAGGCAACCTTCGCCTCATACCGCTCCCGCTTCATGGGCGGACCGCTGAACCCGTATGAGGCCTGGATGCTCTATGCCGCCGAAATGGGCCACTGGGACATCCGGGGCTTTGGCATGTGGATGATCCACGACAAGGTGACGGACGAAACCTACGGCATGGCCGGGGGCTGGCAGCCCGCAGGCTGGCCCGAACGGGAAATCGCGTGGATCATCTGGCCGGACAAGGCAGGGCGCGGCTTTGCGCTCGAAGCGACGCACGCGGTGCGCAAATACTACTACGCCAACGGCTGGGACACCGCCGTCAGCTACCTGGATCCCAAGAACCTCGACAGCATTCGCCTCGCCGAACGGCTGGGTGCGAAAAAAGACGCAGACGCGCCCAGCATCGACGGCTCGGACGCGGTCTACCGCCACCCGACGCCCGCACAGCTTGACGACACGCAACTGGCGCACGGCATCGAAATGGAAATCGGGCACTACGCCGATCCGAAATTCACACCGAAAGGATGGGCGCTTGACTGACGTGACCACAAAAGCCGCCGAAGTGCTCGCCGAGCACCGCAGCAGCATCGACCGTCTCGATGCGATCCTCGTCTATACGCTGGGCGAGCGGTTCAAACACACGCAAGCTGTCGGGAAACTGAAAGCAGAACACGACCTTCCCCCGTCCGATCCTGCCCGCGAAGCGGCACAGATCGCGCGTCTCGAAGATTTGGCAAACCGGGCCGATCTGGACCCGGAATTTGCCAAGAAGTTCCTGAACTTCATCATCGCTGAAGTCATTCAGCACCACCGTAAACACCAATCGTAAGGCGGGGGTGTCCCCCGCCAAACCCAAGACAACAAAAGGAAATCAAATCATGGCCATGAAAATTCGCCTCGCACGCGGCGGCTCCAAGAAACGCCCCTTCTACCGCATCGTTGCCGCCGACAGCCGCATGCCCCGCGACGGGCGCTACATCGAAAAACTGGGCACCTACAACCCGCTGCTGGCCAAAGACAGCGAAGAGCGCGTCAAGATGAACATCGAACGCGTCCAGTACTGGCTGGGTGAGGGCGCACAGCCCACAGACCGGATCGCGCGCATGCTCGAAGCCGCCGGCGTTCTGGAGAAGAAAGAGCGCGCCAACCTGAAAAAAGGCGAGCCCGGCAAGAAAGCCAAAGAGCGCGCCGAAGAGAAAGCCGCCAGGGCCGCAGAAGCAGCGGCTGCTCCAGCCGAAGAAGCGCCCGCCGAAGAAGCACCTGCGGCAGAAGCCGCAGCCGAGTAAGGCGCACCACAGCGCTAACCCAAAGGCCCGCCCCTGTCAGTCACGGGGGCGGGCTTTTCTTTTGTGGCTGCGGTAAGGGTCAGGCGTACAGATCAAAGTGCAGGATTGTTTCACATCCAGATCGGCAGAATCGAAAACACAAGCAACGCGCCAAAGGCAATGTTGACGGCGCGCCACTGCGACTGCGACGTGAGCATCTGGCCCAGCTTGGCCCCCAGCCAGCACCAGAGCGAGGCCGAGACTGTGCCGACCCCAATGAATGCGGCTGCGATGACGACCGCATCCAGCCAAGGTTCGGACGTCAGGCCAAGATAGGCAGAAGACGCGGCCATCCCCAAGGTCCAGACTTTTGGATTGACCAAGACCAGCGCAAAACCTTGTACAAAGCCAATGGGTGTCTCGGAGGCTGTCCCGGCTTGCGGCGCGCCTTGGCGTCCGATGATCCATGCCAAATACAGCAGATACGCCGTGCCAAGGATCCTCAGCCCCACTTCCAACGCCGCGACGGTTTCGAGTAGGGCGCCAAGGCCGATTGAAAGTGTCGCGGTCAAGCTGCCCATGCCAAAGCAGATGCCCGCCATAAGGGCCAAGCTGCGAAGGTGGCCAAAGCGCGCGCCCGAGGCAGCGACCAGCGTGGTCGCTCCGCCCGGACTTGCCGTTGCCGCGAAGACGATGGTGAGTAGCGAAAGAAAGCCGATTGGGTCACCCATCTTGAGCCACCAATGCTGCACCGGCGATCAGAAGTCCCGCACCGACGAAATTCCTTAGGGACAAGCTGTCGCCGTTCCACGCATCAAACACCAGTCCTGCGACAAGCTGGCTTGCAACAAGGCTCGTAACGGTGATCGCCGCGCCGACATGGGCGAAGCCTTGCAAGCTTGCGAAGACAAAGAGCGTCCCAAGCAGGCCCGGAAGCACGTACCACCAGCTGGGCTGAGCCCAAAGGATGGAGAGGGGTTGCTGCCCTTCGCGCGCCCAGACAAGCCATGTCAGAAACACCAGCCCCACACCCGAATTCAGCCAGAGCGCGATCCAAAATGAACCAGAGACTGCCCGTATCTGCAACATAAGCGTGTTTTGAAGCACCAACCCGGCACCACCTGCGACCAGAAGAGCAGCGACGCTCGGCCCGTTCATGGTCTGCCTTCCGGTTCGGTGCGCTTGTCCAACAGAAGCTGCATGAAGACGAGGTCCAGCCAGCTGCCGAATTTCGTTCCAACCTCAGTCAACCGGCCTGCCTCGTGAAACCCCTGTCTTTTGTGAAGCGCAATCGAAGGCGCATTTGACGCCTCAATCCCTGCAATCATCACGTGTTTACCCGCGTCTTTGGCGCGACCGATCAAACCTGCCAGAAGGTCCCGCCCGACACCTTTCCCGCGGGCGTCAGACTGCACGTAAACTGAATGCTCAACAGTATGCCTGTACCCGTCCCAGCTGCGCCAATCGCCATAGCTTGCGTAGCCCATAACGGTGCCACCCGTGTCCTTGGCCACGAGAACGGGAAAGCCCATTGCTTGCCGGTCGCGCATCCATTTACGGCGATCGCCAAGGTCAACTTCCACCTCATTCCAAATCGCGGTCGTGTTGCGGACAGCATCATTGTAGATTGCCAAGATGGCAGGCAGGTCGTCTTCCGTTGCATCAAGGGTTCTCATGGCTGCAAAACCTCGGGCTGAAGCGTCTTCAAATGAGTCTAATATATTAGACGATACAAGTGCGCGTCTAGCAAAAAGACTACGCGCGGAGCGTTTGGCGCGAAATTGGTCGCTGGATGAGATGGCGCAACGGTCCGGTGTATCCCGTGCAATGGTTCACCGCGTGGAGACGGGGCGCTCCAGTCCCACGGCGGCTTTGCTCGGCAAGTTTTCCGGTGCGTTGGAGCTGAGTATTCCGATGCTGTTCCGCGACGAAGGTCAAGGCCCGGAGGATCGCATAATGCGTGCGCAAAAGCGCGTAACGTGGACCGATCCTACAAGCGGATATGTCCGCGAACAAATCAATGCGCCCGGCACTGTCTCACTTGATGAAAAGGCGGGACCAGGTGTCACGCGGGTCACGCTTCCGCCCGGTGCGAAGGTTGACTATCCGAAATCCGCATTCACTTTTCTGTCTCAGATTGTTTGGGTGCTGGACGGCGCGCTGTCCCTGCGAGAGGGCGACGAATTGCATTTGCTATACAAAGATGACTGCCTCACCCTGGGCGATCCTGCGGAAATCACCTTCGAGAACCAATCAGCCTCGCCGTGCGTCTATGTCGTCATGGTGTCGTAAGGCTTCACACACGGCCCAAACCGGACCATCGCTGAAGCGGCGTGATGTGGATACTGTTCCGTATGAGCGATCCTGACAATAAGGCTGCTCAAGTTGAGCTTGCGGGAACTTAGACCGCGAGCAACTCCAGTAGACTTCGCCGTTATTGCGCGAAAGCAATGACCTACCAAGGAGCGAGCGCTTATGGCGATTTCAGTTTGGCCTTTCTTTCGAAAGCTGCCACGCTGGCGCCTAGCAGAACCAGAGGGAGCGCAAACAGAAAGCTCGTTCCAAGTGGCAGATTGAAGATGAGCAAATCCGCCAGAACCGGCCAAAGAAGCGCGACATACTCGAACGGCGCAAGCCGGGAGGCCTCAGTGTAGCTGAACGAAAGTGTCATCGCGATGTGCGCGAAACCACCGAAAATACCCGCAAGGACCAGCAACATGAGCGTCTGAGTGTCAGGGAATGCCCAGCCCCATGGCAACGTCAGTATTCCACCGGCCATGGACGCCACCACAAAGTAGAAAGCGATGGCCCCCGGGCTTTCAGTCCGTGTCAAGCTGCGCACCATGATCAGCGCGAAGGCGGTCAGCAGTGCCGTCAGAAGCCCGAGACCGATCCCAAGCAATCGTTGCGCGTCAACTGTGCCCCCGCCAAGGTCAGGCCAGACAAGGACGAGTACACCGACCAGCCCAAAGGCAAGCCCGAGCACGCGCCACTTTGTAAGCCGTTCGGACAGAACAATTACGGCAGTGATTGCAGTCAGCACCGGCGCGAGTTGTGCAAGCAGGACCGCCTCGGCCAAGGGCAGCAGTGCCACCGAGGCGAACGAGGTGAACATCGCTGCTGCCCCAAAGAAGGACCGTACCAAATGGCCGAAAGGGCGTTCGGTACGAAGACCGGACGGAAACTCGTGTCGCACCATCAGAAAGATCACCAATGGTATCAGGGCAAAGAACGACCGGAAGAACACGATCTGACCAAGCGGTGCGGCATCGCTTAGGGCCTTCACGCAAACGACCATACCGGTGAACAAGACGCCCGACAGGATGCGCAGTGCGATCCCGAGCGATGGTTTGTCAGGTCGCGTCACGTCTTTGCGTCCTGCTCTGCGAGCGTATCCCGCAGGGCATCGCCCGCCAGATTGATCGCAAGAACCGACACC